>JAYQVF010000055.1:0-16472 GCA_038148335.1 Alphaproteobacteria bacterium
CAACAAGGGTGGGGAACTGGTCATTGTCGAGGTCAAGTCGTCGCTCGCCGACTTCCGTGCCGACGAGAAATGGCCGGAATATCTCGAATGGTGCGACGCGCTGTTTTTCGCCGTCGATCAACGCTTTCCGTCCGAGGTTCTGCCGGCGGCGCACGGCTGGATGATTTGTGACGCCTATGGCGGCGAAGTCATGCGCGATGCGCCGCGCGCCAAGCTGGCGGCGGCGCGACGCAAGATGCTGACCCTGCGGTTCGGCCTCGTCGCGGCCCGCCGGCTCCAGGGCCTGCTGGACGACCGGACCGAAGGTTCGGGATTCCGGTAACAATCGCTTAACCATGGGTGATTGATGCTGTACGCACGTTGAATTCGTGCGCGCTGGGCATCACCTTGTCGAACATGCGGATATTGATCCTTGCCCTGGCGGCCATGCTGGCCGCTGCGACGGCGCAGGCCCAGGACATCGACACGTTCGAGGACGGCCGTGTGGCTGCTGAAAGCGGCAGGTACGATCGTGCGCGCGACATCTGGGCGCGTCTGGCCGCCCAGGGCGACGCAGAATCGCAGAACGCCCTGGGCTTTATCTACCAGAAAGGGCTTGGCGTGCTGCGCGACTACCGCCGCGCCTTCGATCTCTACACGGCGGCGGCGGAACAGGGACTGCCCAATGCCGCCAACAATCTTGGGGTCATGTACACCCAGGGCCAGGGCGTGCCGCGCGACTATGCGCGCGCCTATAGCTGGTACAGCCTTGCGGCGATCCTCGGTGAGGAGGCCGCCATTCAGAATCGCGGCATTCTGCAACGCGCGATGAGCTATCAGGACCTTCAAGCGGCCAACAAGCTGTCACTCGAAGCGATCGGCCGGATCGCCAAGCGCATGACGCCGGCACAGATCGCCAGCGCGCGCGAACGTGCGGAGAAGTTTCTCTCGAGCCGTCAGGGTGCCGACGCCCAGAACACGGCCCTGGCGACCGTGCCGCGCACGCGCCTCGAAGGCGCGCCGCGTGGCCTCGTCGAGGTACCCGACGACAGCCCGACGGCGGTCGTCGGCGCGCCCAAGCGCGAATCGGACCGAAAGGAAGATACCGGTCCGAAGCTGCCGGCCCTGGTACCGCTGGGCGGCAACTAGTCACGATTTCTTGGCTCCCGGTTTTCGCGGCCCGGCCGCTGCCTTACGCTGGCGCTCCTGTCGAACCCCTCGCGGCGGTGCCATGCGCTCCTTTGTCCTGATTGCCCTGATCGGTCTGACGATGCTCGTGCCTGGCAAACCGGCGCGCGCGCAGCCGGCCATCGCGCTCGAGCTTGCCTTCGGCGGCCAGCGCTTCGAACGTCCCGTCGCCCTGAAACAGGCTCCGGGCGACGCCGGCCAGGTTTTCGTGGTCGAACAGCCTGGCCGCGTTCTGGTCGTTCCCGCCGCGGGCGGTCCGCCGAGTGTGGCGCTCGACATTCGTGACCGGGTTGAAGACGCTCCCAACGAAGCGGGTCTTCTTGGGCTCGCCTTCCATCCTGCCTTTGCCGACAACCGTACGGTGTTTCTTTCCTATACGCGGCGGCCGGCGGCCGGCGGGCTCGAGTCCGTCATTGCCGCCTATCTGGTGCGCGCGGACACGACGATCGATGCCGACAGCGAGCGCATCGTGCTGACGCTCGCGCAACCGTTCTCCAATCACAACGGCGGCGACATCGCCTTCGGGCCGGACGGCTATCTCTACATCGGCTTCGGCGATGGCGGCGCCGGGGGCGATCCGCTGAACAGCGGACAGGATGTCGGCACGCTGCTGGGCGCCATCCTCCGTATCGACGTCGATCGCGCGGCGCCGTATGCCATTCCGCGCGACAACCCGCTTCGCGCCCGCCGCGGGGCGCGCGGCGAGATCTTCGCCTACGGTCTGCGCAATCCATGGCGACTCAGCTTCGACCGGCTGACCGGCGACCTGTGGGCCGCCGACGTTGGCCAGAACCGCCTGGAGGAAGTGAATCTGATCGTGGCCGGCGGCAACTACGGCTGGAACATCAAGGAGGCCTCGCGCGCGTTCCGCGACCAGGGACGTAGCGCCGCCGGCCTTATCGATCCGGTGGCGGAGTACGGCCGCGAACTCGGCTGTTCGGTGACCGGCGGCTACGTCTATCGCGGGGGCAGGATTCCGGAACTCGATGGCGTCTACCTGTTCGGCGACTACTGCAGCGGCCGCATCTGGGGCGTCGTCACCGACCCCGAGGGCCGGCGCCGGGTGCGCGAGCTGCTACGCGCCGATGCGCGGATCGCGTCGTTCGGCGAGATCGGCGACGGAACGCTGTTCGTGCTCGATCTTGAGGGGCCGATCTACCGGATCGTTGCGAAACAGCCCTGATACCGATTGCTCCTGCCGGTCGGGGCAGGCGATGCGCCGGATCACCACTTCTTTCCCGTTGGCGATGACGGTCTCGACGACGGCGCGGCAGCCCCGCGGCACCGGGTTGGACGATCCGGCATGAGCGTGCGCGGTGGCCGTGCTCCCCGCCAGGACCGCGAGGGCAATCAGACCGCGGGCGATCACAGATAGCTTCCGGCGAGAGTGAAGACCTCGCCGCCAAGACCCAGCTTGAAGCGGGCGATGCCGGCGGCGTTGGTCGTGTCGAGGCCGCCGACGTCGAGCCAGCGCACGCCCTGTTTCCTGAGCGTCTGCATGCACCGCCAAAGCAGTGTGTTGTGGGCCCGGGCGTCGCGGCCCTCCGTGCTGGTCCAGCCCGCCTGATAGGTCGCACTGGCGCCGTGTCTGATCACGAGGACGCCGGCGAGAAACGACTTTTCCCGATAGGCGGATGCCACCACGATGTCGCCGCGGACGCCGGTTCCCTCGACCAGCGCCTTGATGAAGCCGCCGCTCGGCCCGCGATAGCGCCGCTGGCGCCGCTCGGTGTCGTAGTTCTGCAGCAGCAGGTCCAGGTCGCGGCCGCCGTTGCTCATGCGGATCGAAAGCTGGGCCTCGGCGCCGCGCCGCAACATGTTGCGCCACTGCGAGGACATTTTCTCCAGAATCCGGTCCTCGTCGGGCGCAAGATCGACCCACGCCGAGCTGTATCCCGTCACCACCCGCCGTAGCCCGGTCTCTCTCATCATCCTCCGGGCGTCGGGCGAATCGGCCATCTCCGGCACCCAGTAGACGAAACGCAGCCGCCCCTTCGTGTAGCGCCCGCGCAGATGGCCCAGAACCTGCGCCTTTTCGGCGTCGCCGATCCCGCCCTCGACCCACAGGGGCCCGCGAATGATCTGTGTGACCGTGGCCAGGCCGAAGAACCGTTTGGTTATCGCCTGGACGAGCCCGACCGGACCGTCGGCGGCGACGACGATGCCGCGGTCGACGGCGAAACCGATCTCCGCCGACGCCACCCCGTGTCCCCAGGTCTGCTCGACAGTAGAGCGGCCGCACGCCTCGAGGGTGCGTCGCCAATCCGCCTCGGAGGCGCCGTTCCACTCGATCTCCGTCATGCCTTCCGGCTAGGCTCCATGGCGCTGCTGTACTACGGTCATGGCAATGTCGCTCCTACGCAAGGCCCAATCCGTCGACGGCCACGTCCTGCCCGCGCGCCGGTTCACGATCTGGGCTCTCTACTACTTCCTGCTTTACTTCGGCGTTCCGGTCATGGTCGTCGCGTTTCTTCTCGACGCCATGCTCTACGTGATCTTTGAATACTACATGGACACCTGTTTCGGGGTGTTTTGTCTCTTCGAGTGATCCTGGCTTCCTACGGAGTTTTGTAGCGTGATCGTCAGCCGGCCGTCTGCCGACGAGGTTCGCCGCCTGGCGAACACCCGGCTCTTCATCGTCGGTCTCGTCGCGACCACGTCCGTCGGCCCGATGGCAATGCAGCTCTTCGTGCCGTCGCTGCCCTTTATGGCCAACGACCTCGGCGCACCCATCGATGTGGCGCAACTCGCGCTCAGCCTGTCGATGGCGGTCATCGCCGTTGCCAATCTGGTCTACGGTCCCCTTTCGGACCGGTTCGGCCGTCGCCCGATGCTGCTTCTCGGACTTGGCTTGTTTCTCGTCGGGACGGTCGTCGCCGCCGTGGCGCAGAGCGTCGAAATGCTGATCATCGGCAGGATTGTGCAGGCGGCGGGCAGCGCCTCCGGCATGGTGCTCAGCCGCGCCATGGTGCGCGACGTCTACGGGCCCGAGAAGGCGGCCTCGATGATCGCCTACCTGACGGTTGCGATGCTCGCGGCCCCTTACGTCGCGCTCATCGTCGGCGGGGTTCTGACCGACAACGTCGGCTGGCGCGCGGCGCTGTGGTTTGCCTTGATCGTCGGCGGCGCCGTCACGCTTCTAGCCGTTCGTACGCTCAGGGAAACCCACTTCGAAGAGCGCAGGGGCATTGCGCCGTCGGTCCTCGTCAACAGCTATGCGCGGTTGTTCTCGTCGGTCGAGTTCACCGGCTACATGCTCCACACCGCCTTTGCCGCCGGTACGTTCTTCGCGTTCATGGCCGCCGGACCCTACCTGATGGTGGACGTGCTCGGCCGCTCGGCGCTGGAGTTCAGCCTGTGGTTTGCGATGCTGACCTTCACCTTCATGGGCGCCAACTTTGTTGCGGGGCGCGTGTCGAGCCGCGTGGGGCTCGATCGCATGGTGTTCGCCGGCAGCCTCATCTCTCTCACCGGCGCGGTCCTTTTTCTCATTCTCCTGGCATCGTTTGGCCTGTCGCCGCTGACGCTCTTCCTGCCGAACGCGCTGGTCGGCATCGGGCAAGGCATATCGATGCCCAATGCGCAGGCCGGGGCGATCAATATCGAACCGAAACTGGCGGGTACCGCCTCGGGCCTCCTGGCGTTCGGCACGATGGCGATGGGGGCAGTCTTCTCCCAGATCGTGGGCGAACTGGCCGACGGCACCGCCAATCCGCTGGTGTGGTCGATTCTCGGCGGTGCCGCGGCTGCGGTCGTGACCGGTGGATTGCCCGCCGGCTGGCGCCGGTCGGGCGGCGCGTCTCCCGCAATCCGCTGATTTTGGGCCTCTCGTCCCCCCAGTAATCGGGGCATCGACAGGCGATTTTTCGGCCAATAGAGTCGGCTAAAGACCACTAAGAATTGTATTTGTTTTATTGATTCGCCTGAACGATATGACGCGCGCTAGGGGCCCCCGCAAACGTCTTCCCGTTTCTGAGGAAGGCTTTCGGCGGGAAGACTTCACCGAGGAGCGGATCGAACAGATCAGACGTTCGATTCCGATTCCGCCGGGATTCGAGATCCTCGATCACGAAACCCGCGAGGCCAGCCGCCTTGGCGCCTTGGCCGAAGTGGCCGAAGGACAGGACATCTGGGTCTTCGGCTACGGTTCGCTGATGTGGAACCCGGCGTTTCACTTTGCCGAACGCCAGCCGGGCACCATCCACGGCTGGCATCGCAGTTTCTGTCTGTGGGCGCCCGTGGGCCGCGGCAGCGAAGAACGGCCCGGCCTGATGCTCGGCCTGGACCGTGGCGGCTCGTGCCGCGGCTTCGCCTTTCGCATCGAACCGGACAACGTGAAGAGCGAAACCCGCATTCTGTGGCGCCGCGAGATGATCTCCGGCGGCTACGTCCCGCGCTGGGTCGATGTGCGCACCGAGGACGGGCCGCTGCGCGCGCTGACCTTCACCGCCAATCGTCGCCACCCCCGCTACGTCGGCCGGTTGCCGACCGAGGATGCCGTGCGCGCCCTCGCCACGGCCGAAGGACCGCTCGGGCGGGCCCGCGACTATCTGCACAATACCGTCGTCCACATGGACGAACTGGGCGTCTCCGACGGTCACCTTCACCGGCTGCTCGATCTCGTCGAGGCGTTTCGCACGTAGGCGATGACGGCGATGCCCCGTGCTAGGGTGCATCGATGACGCGCGACACCCGCAAACGAGGCGAGACCGGATGACCGACCGCGCGGATGTGCTTGTGATCGGTGGCGGCATCGTCGGTGTCGCCGTCGCCCATGCGGTCGCGGCACAGGGCGCCACCGTCGTCCTTCTTGAAAGAGACAAGATCGCATCCGGTACCACGGGAGCGAGCTTTGCGTGGCTCAATGCCACCGCCAAGGCCGATGACGAGCCCTATCATCGTCTCAATGCCGGTGGTGTCCGGCGGCATTTCGAGTTGGCCGCCGACTGGGGCGAAGAGGTCTTGGGAATCGCCGGCAGCGGATCGCTGCACTGGACTCATCCGGCCGCCGACGGGCCGACGGTCGACCGCCTGCTCGAGCGTGCCCGGCGGCTGTCGGACTGGGGCTACCCGGTGGTGCAGCTGGAGCGCCGCGAACTCCGTGCGCTCGAGCCCTACATCGATTTCCCCGACGGGAGCGTCGGCTTCCTCGCGCCGCTCGACCGCTGGCTCGATGCGCCGCGGTTCACGCGCCGGCTGGCCGACGAAGCCCGCGCGCTCGGGGCCGACATCCGTGAAGGCGCTGCGGTGACGGGCTTCGTCTTCGACCGCGACCGCGTCGTCGGTGCCGAATCATCGCCGCATCGGATCGTCGCGGACACCGTGGTCCTCGCGGCCGGCACCGCCCTGCCGACCCTGATCGCCATGGCCCGTCGCAGCCTCGAGCGGGTCGTGCCGGTGCATCCGGTGCCCGGCCTGCTGGTCGACACGCCGGCGCTCGAGAGAACCTGGCTGCGCCACGTCGTCTATTTTCCCGACGGCAACGGCTTTCACATGCGCCCGACGTTCGCCGGCGGCGTTTCGCTCGGCGCCGACGACATCGACGAGGCGCACGGGCGGGCGGCCGATCTGACGACCGGGGCGACGGCGCTGCTGCACCGGGCATCGTCGTTCCTGCCGGGCTTTCCGACGCTGGAACTGGTTGCAGCGGCGGATGCGCGGATCGGGGTGCGGCCGATGCCGGAAGACGGGCTGCCGGTCGTCGGCCCGCTGCCGGACGTGGCCAACGTTTATGTCGTCGCGACGCATTCGGGCATCACTCTTGCGCCCCATCTCGGCGCACTGGCCGCGCGTGAGATCGTTGCCGGCGAACCCCAGGCGGTCCTCGCGCCCTATCGCCCGGCCCGGTTCTCGGACTAGGGTGCGGCGTCTAAACTCGCCCGATCGATCAGCAAGAGGAGAGCATGATGTCGTCGGCCCAGCCCGTGTCCAACGAACCGGTGCTTCTACAGGAAGACCTCGGCGGCGGTATCGTGCGGCTGACGCTCAACCGGCCGCGCGCCGCCAACAGCCTCAGCCATGAACTGGTCCACGCGCTGCATGACGCGTTCGAGACGCTGGGCGCGGACCCGGCAGTGCGCGTGATCGTTCTCGCCGGTGCAGGCAAGAATTTTTGCGCCGGACACGACCTCACCGAATCGATCGCCGCGGCCAAGGAACCGGCCAGCAAGCGCGCGGCCAATATCGAGGCCAGCAAGATGGTCATGGCGATGCGCCGCTGCCCGAAGCCGATCGTCGCACGGGTGCATGGCGTCGCCACGGCCGCCGGCTGCCAGCTCGTCGCCGGCTGCGACGTCGTCTTCGCGGCATCGGACGCGCGCTTCGCGACCCCCGGCGTCAATATCGGCTTGTGGTGCCTTGCCCCTCAGGTTGCCGTCAGCCGGTCGATCGCACCCAAGCACGCGCTCCAGATGCTGCTGACCGGCAAGATGATCGACGCCGAAACGGCCGTCCGCTTCGGCCTCGTCAACGAGGCGGTGGCGCTGGAGGCGTTCGACGACCGCGTTCTCGAGTTCGCCCGCGAGGTCGCGTCGAAATCGGCGCATGCCGTCGCCATGGGCAAGGACAGCTTCTATCGCCAGCTCGAAATGGACGAGGTCGACGCCTACGCGATGGTCGACGAACTCATCTATCGCGCGATCCAGTCGGAGGACGCGCAAGAGGGGATCGCCGCGTTTCTCGAAAAGCGCAAGCCTGTGTGGAAGGATCGCTAGCATGACCCGGTTCAAGCGCCCGGCGGTTTCCGCCTTTCTCGACAACCCGCGCGGATTTCGCCAGCACTATCTCGACTGGGCCGGCACATCGCCACCGGTCGTGCTGCTGCATCCCAAGCGGAGCAATGCCCGGCACTGGGACCACATGGTCGACGCGATGAAGAGCCCCAATCGCGTTGTCGCGCCTGACGCCCGCGGCCACGGCCTCAGCGACTACCCGGAGAACGGCTATCGCGTGCCCGAGCTGGCCGAAGATGTCGTGGCGTTCATCGACACGCTCGCCATCGAAAAGGCGGTGTTCGTCGGCGGCGCGACCGGCGGCAACCTGTGCATCTGGCTGGCGGCCAATCGCCCGGATCGCGTGGCCGGCATCGCGGTGGTCGACCCCGGCATGTCGGTGCCCAAGGCGATCGCCGACGAGGTCATCCGGCAGACCCGGGAGGAGCACGACTTTCCCGATTTCGCGACAGCCAAGGCATCGATGCATTTTCAGGATCTGTGGAGTCCCGAGGTGCGCGACCACTACGCCGCGCGCAGCTTCCGCGAACGCGAGGACGGTCGCTGGGAGTGGCGCTATGCCGCGGCGCCCGCCCGCACCATCGCGCGCTCGCTCGACGAAGATTCGGTTTGGGACATGGCGGCGTCGGTCGCCTGTCCGACCGTGCTGGTGCGCGGCGCCACGTCGGCCGTCTTTACCGACGCCCACATGGAGCGCCTCGTCGGTCTGGTGCCGCAGGCTCGCGTCGTCCATCTGGAGGGGGCCGAGCACACGCCCGCCCAGGAGAACCCTGCCGGCATGGCGGCCGTCGTCGACGCGCTGTTGGCCGACGCCGGGGCGTAGATCAGAAAAGGCTCGAGGCCCGCAGGCCGTCGAGCATGAACTGCACCGCCAGGGCGGCGAGGGCGACGCCGAACACGCGGGTGACGACGTTGAGACCGGTTAGCCCGAGGATGCGGCGCAGCGACCCTGAGGCGAACAGCATCGCCAGTGTGATCAGCATGACCGCCAGGAGGACGCCGACAACCACGGCGATCTCCTCGATGTCATGAGAACTGCGGCCCGTCAGCAGAATGACGGCGCCCATCGCGCCCGGTCCGGCCAGCAAGGGCGTTGCCAGGGGAAAGACCGAGATGTCTGCCTTGGCGCGCGCCTCGGCGCTTTCATCCGCGGTCGTCGCGGTAAAGCCCGAATGCCGGGCGAACACCATGTCGATCGACAGGATCAGCAGCAGGATGCCGCCGGCAATCTGCAGCGCAGGCAAGCTGATCCCGAGGACCGACAGCGCGGCGTTGCCGAAGGCGGCGACGATCAGAAGGATGACGGTGGCGACCGCGGTGCCCTTGACCGCCATGCGCCGGCGCGCGCGCTCCGGCGCGTGCGGGGTCAGCGCCGGCAACAGCAGCGCAACCTCGACCGGCCCGACGGCCGCGAAGATGGTGGTGAACGCGATGACCGCGGTTTCGAGCATGGCGGGGCTGTGCACTCCTGTTGTGCACTGTCAAAATGGGCGCTGCACGACGCCGAGTCCAGGGGACTGGATGATCGGCGCCGCAACGAACAACAAGCGAGGAAACGGCATGACCGACGTATTGGGCTATCGCGCAAAGATCGGGCTGATGGTGCCCTTCACCAACACCAGCGTTCAGCCCGAGTACGAGGCGATCACGCCGCCGGGCGTCACCAACCACACGGCGCGCCTTCCCAACCGCCCGCGTCCCACCCACAGCGACGACGCCTACGCCAAGGTGCTCGAGGAGGGGGCGGTGGGTACCGAGGAGGTGATCGACCGGCTGACGCCGGCAGAGCCGGCGGCGATCATTCTCGGCCATTCCATCGATTCGTTCCGCGGCGGCATGAACGGGGCGACGGCGCTGCAGGCGCGCCTGAGCAAGCACGCCGCGATCTGCCCCGTCTACGTGCCCTCGCTCGCCCTCAAGCAGGCTGTCGAGGTGCTGGCGGCGCCGGGCTGCCGCGTCTCGGTCATTACCCCCTACCTGAAGCCGGGTGGCGACCAGGCCTGCGGCTTCATGGACGATGCCGGGTTCAAGGTCGTGAAGCGCAAGGACTTCTGCTGCCAGTCGGCGCTCGCCATTGCCGCGGTGACCGAAGATGAGAGCCGCGACGCCATCCGCGAGGTCGACGGCGACGACGTCGACGCCATCGTGCAGTGCGGCACCAACATGGCCTTCCAGCGCATCGCCGCCGAGGCCGAGTTCTTCCTCAGGAAGCCGGTCCTGTCGATCAACACCGCGACCTACTGGGCGGTGTTGCGCGCGCTCGGCATCGACGACCGGATTCGGGGCTACGGCACGCTCCTCGAAAAGCACTGATGCCGCCGGCCCGCCGCGGCTACGCCGATACCCGCCACGGCCAGGTGCACTACCGCGAGGCCGGGGCCGGCCCGCCGCTGCTGTTGCTCCACGCGACCCCGAAATCCTCCCGCGCCTTCGACGGCCTTGTGCCGCATCTGGCCGGGCGCTGGCGGGTGGTGGCCCCCGACACCCTGGGATTCGGTTCTTCCGATCCGTTGCCGCCGGCCGTCACGATGGAACTCCTGGCCGAGAGCATGGCGGATCTCGTGGAGGCGCTCGGTCTCGGGCCCACGGCGGTCTTCGGCATCCACACCGGCAACAAGGTGGGCGCTGCGCTCGCCGCCCGCTGGCCCGGCCTGGTTTCCGCGTTCGTCTGCTGCGGCATGACCCACAGCATCGTCGTCGACCGCGCCACCCGCGACGGCGCGATCAAGGACATCGTCGCCAAATACTTCGCGGGCGAGGCGGCGGCTTCGGACGGGTCGCATCTCCTGCGCGGCTGGGGCCGCACCTTCGAAACGCTGTCGCAAACCTGGTGGTCGCCGCGCGTCCTCGATGCTGCGCCGCTGACCCAGGCCGCGCTCGACGAGGCCGCCGGTGAAGCCATCGATCGCATCGCCGCGCGCAATTCCTTCGATGCCGTCTACCGCGCGAACTTTGGCTTCGACCTCGCCGACGCCCTGCGCCGCATCGCCGCGCCGACCCTGATCCTCGAACTGGTCACGCCGGGCGAGGCGCACCTCGGAGAACAGGGTCAGGCCTGCGCCGCGCTCATGAAGAACGCGCGGGCGATGGCGCTGGAAGGGTCCGACCGTGACTACCTGGAGCGCGACCCGGAACGGCTGGCCCGCGTCATCGCCGACTTTCTCGCCGACGCGCCGGTCTAGGGTCATGGCTGAAGACAGCGCCCTGCCCGGGGACGAAATCGACCAGCCGTTTCCGCTTCGCGCCCGCTTCGTCGGGCGGTTTCTCCCGTTCTTTCTGCTTCTGTTGGTCATCGTGTCCGTCGCCGGCGGGATCGGCGCGGCATCCATCATGGAGTCCATCTATCTTGACGTGGCCGAACGCCGCGCCGCGGTCATCGACAAGGCCGTCTCTGCGGAGCTCCCGGATGCCTGGCGGACACTGGCGGGAACGGACGACCTTGCGGCGATCCTGGCGTCGCCCGAGGGCGTCGAACTGACGTCCTATCTGATCGCCGAGAGCGATGAACTGGGCCTGTCGCACCTCAAGATCTATCGCACCGACGGCACGACGATCTTCAGTCTCGATCCGCGGCAGATCGGCGAAATCGAGAGCAACGCGAGCTTCGCCGAGACGCTTCACGGCGACAAGGCGGCCGAACGCAAGGTGCTCCCCGATGGGCGCGCGGTCTACGAACTCTACATTCCGTACTTCTCGCCGATTGCTGGGGCCTCCCTGATCTTCGAGCTTTACGAGCCCGTCGGACAGCTCGATTCGGCGCTGTTGAACGCGGGTCTTCCGGCCGTTGTCATGCTCGCCGCGCTGCTCGGCGTTCTTGCCTTCGGCCTGTTCCGGCTCGTCGCCCGGGCGCAGCGCGACATCGACGGGCGGACCGCGCTGTTGATCGACTTCCGCTCGCGTCTCGAACGGTTCGTTTCGCAGGGCGCCGTGCGCGCGGCGCGCGAGTCGGTCGGCGCCCGGAATCTCGCGTCGCGGCGAATCGAGGGTACGATCTTCTTCTCGGATATCCGTAGCTTCACCAGTTTCTCGGAGCAGCGCGAGCCGGCCGACGTCGTCGCCTTTCTCAACCGGGTCATCGCCGCGCAAATCGATTGCATCGAGCGGCACGGCGGCGACGTCGACAAGATGATCGGAGATGCGGTGCTGGCCTTGTTCCAGGGCGAGGGGCGGGAGCGCCGGGCCTTGGCCGCCGCCATCGAGGCGTAGCAGGCGCTGGCCCGCCTCGCGTTGCCACGCGAGGTCGGCATCGGGATATTCTCCGGTCCCGCCGTCGTCGGCCCCGTCGGTCCGCCGAACCGGATGGATTTCACCGTCATCGGCGACAGCGTCAACGCCGCCGCGAGGCTGTGCTCGGCCGCCGGCGCCCGCGAGGTGGTATGCGATGTCGCGACGCTGGAAGCGGCGCAGGCCGATGGCTTCGGCGCCGAGGAAAGCCTGACCGTCAAGGGCCGCGACGCCCCGATCGTCGTCAGACGGGCGCGGTTCTAGCGCCTCCGATGCGTTGTCGACGCGACCCGCGCCCTGCGCTAGGTTCCGCGCGGGCCTGTAGTTCAATTGGTTAGAACCCGCCGCTCATAACGGCGTAGTTGCAGGTTCGAGTCCTGCCGGGCCCACCACCACGTTATGCCCCCCGTCGCTTGCGGCGCCTCTTGGCCGGGAAATTTTGGCTGTCGGTCCCGCGTGTTGCCGCTATTGTTGGGGCTGTTTCGACTGGTTCTCGACAGCTACGTGTAAATGTACGCGATCGATATCTACGCCGAGGTCCGGCACGCCGTTCTGGTCGAGAGACGGAGCATGCGTGCGACCGCCAGATTGCTGGGAATCGACCGCAAGACGGTGCGGAAGATTCTCGATCACGAGTCGCCGCCGGGCTACCAGCGCGCATTGCCGCCCCGGCGGCCCAAGCTGGATCCCTACATCGGCATCATCGACCGCCTGCTGGCCAACGATGCGCGCAAGCCGCGCGAACAGCGTCGCACTGCGCGGCAGATCCACGAGCACCTGGTCGCCAGGCACCAGTTCGACGGCGGGCTCACCACGGTCAAGGACTACGTGCGAAAGAAACGCCGCCGCTTGAATACGCCTGCGGGTTGAGCGGCGCCGAAATCTGATGGTCCAATTTTGCGCCGCCTTGACTCTGATGGAGTTGTGGGCGGACACTGTCCCGAACCGACAGGTGAGGGAGGAAGCCATGTCACGTCGTACCTACAAGAATGGAGTATCGCGTCGTTCGGTCCTGGCCGGCGCTGCCGCGGGCGCCGCGGTCCTGGGTTTTCCGGCGATCGTCCGGGCCCAGAACAAGGAAGTCGTCATCAACGTTCCCGGCGGCATCTACGAACAGAACTTCCGCGCCCATGTCACGGATCCGTTCGAGGCCAAGACCGGCAAGAAGATCATTCTCCGCTACAAGCCCGCGTCCGAAGTTCTCACCAACATGATGGTGCAAAAGGACGCGCCGGAATACGACATCGCCTATCTCTCGTATCCGGTCGCGATGAAAGCGATCCGCACCGAAGGCATCTTCGAGGAGATGCCGGTGAGCAAGGTGCCGAACGCAAAGGATCTCGATCCGATCTTCTACGATCTCTACGAGCAGAAGGCGGCCGGCTTTAACTTTGCCCCCTACGGTCTCGGCTACAACTCGGAAAAGGTATCGCCCGCGCCGACGTCCTGGCAGGACCTGTGGCGCGAGGACGTCGCCGGCCACATCACGCTGCCCGACATCTCGGGCGGCTGGGTGTTCGAGACCGTCGCGCTCGCCGCGATCATCAACGGCGGCGACATCGAGAATCTCGATCCCGGTTTCGAGGCCATCAAGAAGATCAAGAACGGCGTCCACCGGTTCTACAAGAGCTCGCCGGAATCGGTTCAGCTCTTCGAGCGCGGCGAGGCGTGGATCGGCGGCATCGCCAGCTCCCGCATGTACACGCTCAAGGACCAGGGCCTGCCCATCGACTGGGTCGCGCCCAAGGAAGGCGCGCCGATCGGCGTGCTGTCGTTCCATATCGCGAAGAACTCGCCGAACAAGGATCTCGCGTTCGAGTTCTGCAACTTCGCCCTCGGCAAGGAGCCGCAGGAGGGCTTTGCCAACGGGATCGAGTTCGGCCCGTGCAACGTCAAGGCCGAGCTCAAGGGCCGCGCCAAGGAACGCGTGCCGGCGTTCTCGCAGCTGATGCGGCTCGACTGGCGCAAGATCGAACCCCAGATGAACGCGATTTCGGAGCGCTGGCAGCGCGAAATCGTCGGCTGATCCGGCTTGCGGGGAGGCGCCGGGCGCGTCTCCCCGTGGATCCTTCTGGTGGAGCGGCGGCGGCCGCTCTTTGAACGTTCGGAACGGCGGTCGGCCATGAGCAGAATCGAAAAGGGGCGAACGGTGCCGTTCGCCGAAAAACTCGCGCCGGAGGCCGCGGCACTGGTCGTGGTGGATGTGCAGAACGACTTCTGCCATCCCGACGGCTACCACGCCAAGGCCGGGGCGGACATGTCGATGATGCCGGGCATGGCCGCGAACATGGCGACGTTGGTCGACGCCGCGCGCGCCGCCGGCGCGTTGATCGTGTGGGTTCGCGCCACCTACGACGAGATCTTTCAGGGCGCGCCGCTCGGTGAACAGCTCACCAAGGACGGCGCGCCGCTCGAACGCTGCAAGGAAGGTTCCTGGGGCGCGGACTGGTACGGCGATCTGCGGCCGCGCGAGGCGCCGAACGAACTGGTCGTGACCAAGCACCGCTTCAGCGCCTTCTGGGACACCGAAATCGACCTCTATCTGCGCAGCAACGGGATTCGCTCGATCGTGGTCGCCGGCGTCATCACCAGCGGCTGCGTCGAGTCGACGGCGCGCGACGCCTTCTTTCGCAACTACTATGTCGTGCTCCCGGGCGACGCCTCGGGCTCCTACGCGCGCGAACGCCACGATGCGTCGCTGCGCAAGATGGGCATGACCATGGCCGCGGTGACGAATACGGCCGAGGTGGCCGGTGCGTGGCGCAGCGCGGCGCCCGGTCCGCGCGGCTGGGAACTCGAACAGAAAAAGGCGCGGCGCCTGTCGACCCTCGACGAAATGGTCGACCCTGCGCACACCGCCTTCCTGATCGTCGACCTGCAGAACGATTTCTGCCATGACGACGGCCTCATGGGCCGCCGCGGCGAGGGCCTAAACCACAATCAGTCGATCCTGCCCGCCGTGGCGGAGACCCTCGCGGCGGCACGCCGCGCAGGGGCCATGATCGTGCATATCCAGGCCCAGTACGGCCCGACCAGCGGCACGTCGAGCTGGCTGTTCGGGCGCGAGCAGAACAGCGTGGCGCTGGAAATCTGCCTGCCGGGATCGTGGGGGGCGGCCCAGGTCGCTGCGCTCGCGCCGCTGCCGGGCGAAGCGGTGGTCGTCAAGCATCGCTACAGCGCGTTCATCGACACCGCTCTCGACAGCCTGCTGCGGTCGAACGGTATCCGCAGCGTCGTCGTGGTCGGCACGGCCACCCAGGCGTGCGTCGAATCGACCGTGCGCGACGCCAAGATGCGGGACTACTACGTGGTCGTCCCCGGCGACTGCGTCGCCGCGCGGGACCGCATGCGTCATATGCACGACGCATCGCTGGAAGTCATGGGCGCCTTCTTCGCGACGGTGGTGCCGTCGGCCGAGGTGAGGGCGGCCTGGCGGCGATCGGAAGCCCAGGTCGAGGCGGCGCAGTAGACCATGAAACGCCAGACGCTGGCCTTCGCGTTCCTGACCCCGGCCACCGTGCTCATGGTGGCCTTGCTGGTGTTGCCGGTTGGCTATCTGATCCGCTTCAGCCTGTTCGAGGGCCAGGGCAGCATCCAGGATCTCGGCGGCTTCACGCTGGACAACTACGGCAAGCTGTTCAGCGACGCGTTCTATCTCGGCATCCTGGGCAAGACGGTCTGGCTCTCGTTCCTGACGACCGTCATCTCGGCCTTTACCGGTTACCTGCTCGCCCACTTCATGTGGCAGGCGCCCAAGCGCTGGCGCGGCGCGCTCACCATCCTGGTCCTGTCGCCGCTTCTGGTCAGCATCGTCGTCAGCAGCTACGGCTGGATCGTCGTCCTCGGCAACAACGGCATCATCAACAACCTGTTGCAGGGGATCGGCCTGACCAGCGAGCCGATCAAGATCATGTTCACCGACGTCGCGATCGTGATCGGCCTGGTCCACATCGTGACGCCGTTCATGGTCCTCTCGATCCTCGCGGCGCTCGAGCGGATTGACCCGATGCTGGTCGAGGCTGCAGCGACGCTCGGCGCGAACCGGCCGCGCGCGATCTATCACATCGTCCTGCCGCTGGCGCTGCCCGGCATCGGCGCCGGCACGACCATCGTCTTCAGCCTCGCGATCTCGGCCTACGTGACGCCGGCGGTCCTCGGCGGCAGCGGCCCGAACTTCATCACCACGCTGGTGTTCCACCAGTTCGTGACTCTCTTCAACTGGCCGTTCGGGGCCGCGGTCGCCGCGCTGCTGCTCGGTGTCGCCCTCGGGATCGTCTTCCTCTATGTCCGTGTGCTGTCGCGCCTCGGCGCGCTCGGCGTTCGCGCGGAGGCCACATGACGCGGGTATTC
>JAYQVF010000056.1:0-16451 GCA_038148335.1 Alphaproteobacteria bacterium
CCTCGATCAGCGGCAGCAGGTCGCGCTGCACGCCCTCGCGGCTGACGTCGGCGCCGGCGCGTTCCTGGCGCGCGGTGATCTTGTCGATCTCGTCGATGAAGACGATGCCGTCCTGCTCGACCCGCTCGATCGCCTCCTTCACGAGCTTGTCCTGGTCGAGCAGCTTGTCGCTCTCCTCTTCCATGAGGATGTCGTAGGATTCGATCACCGCCATGCGCTTCGGTTTGCTGCGCTGGCCGAAGGCCTTGCCGAGCATGTCGTTGAGATTGATCATGCCCATCGAGGCACCGGGCATGCCGGGAACGTCGAACATCGGCATGCCGCCGCCGCCGGACTGCTGCACCGAAATCTCGATTTCCTTGCTGTCGAGCTCGCCGCTGCGCAGCTTCTGGCGAAAGGCCTGGCGGGTCGATTCGCTCGCATTGTCGCCGACCAGGGCGTCGAGTACGCGCTCTTCCGCGGCAAGCTGCGCGCGCGCCTTGACCTCCTCGCGCTTCTGGTTGCGCACCATGGTGATGGCGATTTCCAGCAGATCGCGAATGATCTGCTCGACGTCGCGACCGACATAGCCGACTTCGGTGAACTTGGTCGCCTCGACCTTGAGGAAAGGCGCGTTCGCGAGCTTCGCCAGACGGCGCGAGATTTCGGTCTTGCCGACGCCGGTCGGCCCGATCATCAGGATGTTCTTCGGCAACACCTCTTCGCGCAGCTCTTCCGGCAGCTGCTGGCGCCGCCAGCGGTTGCGCAGCGCGATCGCCACGGCGCGCTTGGCGTCCTTCTGACCGATGATGTGACGGTCGAGTTCGGAAACGATTTCACGCGGACTGAACGCCGACATACCTCAGACGCTTTCGATAATGACGTTTTCGTTGGTGTATACGCAGATATCGGCGGCGATCTTCATCGCCTTGCGCGCGATCGTCTCGGCGTCCATGTCGTCGCGGTCGATCAGCGCGCGTGCGGCCGCCAGTGCGTAGTTGCCGCCCGAGCCGATGCCGATCAAGCCGTCGTCGGGTTCGAGCACGTCGCCCGAGCCGGTCAGGACCAGGCTCACGTTCTCGTTGGCGACCGCCATCATGGCCTCGAGGCGGCGCAGATAGCGGTCCGTGCGCCAGTCCTTGGCCAGTTCGACGCAGGCGCGCTCGAGCTGGCCGCCGTGCTTTTCAAGCTTGCCCTCGAGCCGCTCGAACAGCGTGAAGGCGTCAGCGGTCGCACCGGCGAAACCGACGATGACGCTGCCGTCGGCGAGGCGCCGGACCTTGCGCGCCTTCGACTTCATGACCGTCTGGCCGACCGAGACCTGGCCGTCGCCGGCGATCACCGCCTTGCCGCCCTTGCGTACGGACAGGATCGTGGTGCCGTGCCAGGCCGGGGATTCTGCTGCCATTGCCGGATTTCCTCGCATGGGGAGCGGGTCAGGGTCGCCGAAGCCACGAGATGTAAGGATTTGCGGCCTGCGGTCAAGGCCGCGCCGGTGGCGGCCCGGATGCAATCCTGCTATATGGGCGCCGCGCTGACCCCCAGGCCCCCAAGCGAGAGGAGCGGCCCATGCGCCAGGCCACCGTCGAACGCAAGACCAAGGAAACCGGGATCTCCGCCACCGTCAATCTCGACGGCAGCGGCACCTATGACGTCGCCACCGGCATCGGATTCCTCGATCACATGATGGAACAGCTGTCGCGGCACGCCCTGATCGACCTTGCCCTCAAGGCGACCGGCGACCTGCACATCGACGGGCACCACACCACCGAGGACTGCGGCATCGTGGTCGGCGAGGCGGTCTCGAAGGCGCTCGGCAACCGCGCCGGCATCGTGCGCTACGGCACGGCCTATATCCCGTTCGACGAGACGCTGACCCGCGTCACGCTCGACTGCTCGAACCGCCCCTATCTGGTGTGGAACGTGAACTTCCCGACCTCGAAGCTGGGCGAGATGGACACCGAGCTGTTCCGCGAATGGTTCCAGGCCTTCGCCCAGGGCGCCGGGATCACGCTGCACGTCGAAAACCTCTACGGCCGCAACAGCCATCACATCGCGGAGTCCTGCTTCAAGGGACTCGCGCGTGCGCTGCGTCAGGCGATCACCGTCGATCCACGCCAGGCACAATCGGTGCCCTCGACCAAGGGCGTGCTCGGCGGCTCCCTCTGACCGGAGGCGTCATGCGGCTCTACACCGTGTACCAGGGCCCCCAGGCGCGGGGCGAGATGGACCTCGTGTTCATCAAGGACGGATTCTGCTGGCCGGCGCTCTTCCTGCCGGTGGTCTGGCCGCTGTTCCGCGGTCTGTGGCTGGTCGCCGTCTTCGTGTTCGTGGCGATGGCGGTCCTGTCGGCGCTCGTCGAGACGGGCCTCGTGGCGCCTTTCGTCGGCAGCGTCGCCGAAGCGGCCATCGCGCTTGCCGTTGCCTTCGAGGGCAACAACCTGCGGCGCTGGACGCTGAGCCGGCGCGGCTGGCGCGAGGTCGGCATGGCGTCGGGCCGCCGCCTGGTGGATGCCGAGCGCGCGTTCTTCGAGCGCATCGAGGTGACGCCGACGGGCGCGCTGCTGCCGCGCCAGGGCTGGGCGACATGACGACCGTCATTATCGACTACGGATCGGGCAACCTGCGTTCGGCCGCCAAGGCGTTCGAACGCGCCGCGCGCGAAACCGGCGGCGGCACCATCAAGGTTACGGATTCGCCCGACGAGGTCGCCAGGGCCGACCGCATCGTCCTGCCGGGCGTCGGCGCCTTTGCCGACTGCCGCGCCGGTGTGCTGGCGCTCGCCGGGATGCGCGAGACCCTGGAAGACGCGGTCATCGCGCGCGGGCGGCCGTTCCTCGGCATTTGCGTCGGCATGCAGCTGATGGCGACGCGCGGACTCGAACATGGCGTGCACGACGGGTTCGGCTGGATCGCGGGCGAGGTCGCGGCGCTGACGCCTGCCGCGGGCCGCCCGGTGCCGCACATGGGCTGGAACGATCTCACGGTGCGCCAAGCGCACCCCGTTCTCGCCGGGATCGAGCCCGGGGCGCATGCCTATTTCGTGCACTCCTATGCCTTCCGTGCGGAGGATCCGAAACACGTGATTGCCGATACCGACTATGGTGGGTCGGTGACGGCGGTAATCGGCCGCGACAACATGGTTGGCACCCAGTTTCACCCCGAGAAAAGTCAGGAGACGGGGTTGCGCCTGATCGCCAACTTCCTGTCCTGGAGACCGTGATGCAGACGACCCAGATGCAGTGGCTCACACAGTTCGACGACAGCGATCTCGACGAGATCTGCGAGGCGACCGAGCAGGCGATCGAGGTCGGCATCGGCTTCGACTGGATCAACCCGCCGCCGCGCGAGCGGCTCGAAGCCTATTGGCGCGGGGTCCTGCTGGTGCCCGAGCGCGAGCTTCTGGTCGGCCGCTACAACGGCACCATCGGCGGCACGGCCCAGATGGTGAAGCCGGCACCCAACAACGAGGCCGGCGCGCACAACGTCATCCTGAGCACGTTCTTCGTCGCGCCGTGGGCGCGCGGCCACGGCCTGGCCCGCGGCATGCTCTATGAATTCGAGCGCCGCGCGCGCGAACTCGGTTTTCGCCAGATCAGTCTCGACGTGCGCGAGACGCAGAAGACGGCGATCCAGCTCTATACCAATGCGGGTTTCGAACGCTGGGGCGTCAAGCCGAACTACGCGTTCGTCAACGGCGCCTTCATCCGCGGCTTTTTCTATACCAAGGACCTGACGACGTGATTCTCTATCCGGCGATCGATCTCAAGGACGGCGTTTGCGTCCGCCTGCGTCACGGCGTCATGGACGACGCGACGGTCTACAACGACGATCCGGCGGCGCAGGCGCGCGCCTTCGCCGATCTCGGGTTTCAGTGGATCCACGTGGTCGATCTCAACGGCGCCTTCGCCGGGCGCCCGGTCAACGCCGACGCGGTGTCGTCGATTCTCGGCGCCGTCGACCTGCCGGTCCAGCTCGGCGGCGGCATCCGCGACCTGCAGACGATCCAGCAGTGGATCGACCGCGGCGTGGCGCGCGTTGTACTCGGCACCGTCGCCCTGCGCGATCCCGATCTCGTGCGCACGGCCGCGCGCGAATTCCCCGGCCGCATCGCCGTCGGCATCGACGCCAAGGGCGGCAAAGTGGCCGTCCAGGGCTGGGCCGAGGTCTCCGAAATGACGGCCGTCGATCTCGCGAAGAGCTTCGCCGACGACGGCGTTGCGGCGATCATCCACACCGACATCGATCGCGACGGCGTGCTCACCGGCGTCAACGTCACGGCGACGCTGGAAGTGGCCGAAGCGGTGCCGATCCCGGTCATCGCGTCGGGCGGCGTCTCGACGCTCGCCGACATCGCGGCGCTCAAGGCGGTCGAGGCGCGCGGCATCCAGGGCGCGATCGTCGGCCGCGCCTTCTACGAGGGAACCCTGCCGCCGCGCGAGGCGCTGGCGGCTGCGGCCTGACCATGCTCAAGGCGCGCATCATTCCCTGCCTCGACGTGAAGGACGGCCGCGTCGTCAAGGGCGTCAACTTCGTCGACCTGCGCGACGCCGGCGATCCCGTCGAGCAGGCGCGCCTCTACGACGCCCAGGGCGCCGACGAGCTCTGCTTCCTCGACATCACCGCAAGCCACGAAAACCGCGACACGATCTTCGACGTCGTCGCGCGCACCGCCGAACAGTGCTTCATGCCGCTGACCGTCGGCGGCGGCGTGCGCACGCTGGAAGACATCCGCAAGCTGCTGCTCGCCGGCGCCGACAAGGTGTCGATCAACACCGCGGCGGTGAAAGACCCCGAGTTTGTGCGCCGCGCCGCCGAGAAGTTCGGCAGCCAGTGCATCGTCGTCGCGATCGACGCCAAGCGCTCGGCCGATCCCGGCCTCCGCTTCGAGGTCTTCACCCACGGCGGGCGCAACGCGACCGGAATCGACGCCGTCGCCTGGGCGCAGCGCATGGCCGAATACGGGGCCGGTGAAATCCTGCTGACGTCGATGGACCGCGACGGGACCAAGCAGGGCTTCGACATCGAATTGACCCGCGCCATCGCCGACGCGGTCAGCATTCCGGTGATCGCCTCGGGCGGCGTCGGCAATCTCGATCATCTGGTCGGCGGAGTTCGCGACGGTCACGCGACGGCGGTGCTGGCGGCCTCGATCTTTCACTTCGGCGAATACTCGATCGCCGAGGCCAAGGCCCACATGAAGGAAGCCGGCGTCCCGGTCCGCGACTGAAAGCCGGCGTCACAGCCCGGTCATGACGCCGGGCCGCGAATCTGTTAGGCATTTTTCCCAGGTTCCGGTCAGGAAGAGTGTGCGATGACGACAGACGATAGCAGCGCGGTTCTGGAACGCGTGTTCGCGGTGATCGAACAGCGGCGGACGGCGGACCCGAAGGATTCCTATGTCGCAAAGATGTTTGCCAAGGGACGCAAGAAGATCGCCGAAAAGGTCGGCGAAGAAGCGGTCGAGACCGTCGTCGCGGCCGTCGACAAGGATCCGGGCCAGGTCGTCTACGAGAGCGCGGACCTGCTGTTTGCCCTGATGGTGTTGTGGGCCCAGATGGGCCTCAAGCCGGAACAGATCTTCGCCGAACTCGCGCGCCGCGAAGGCACGTCGGGAATCGTCGAAATGGCGTCGCGCAAGCAGAAAACCATCGACTGAGGAAGGCCGTCATGAGCTACGACAACGACAACGTCTTCGCCAAGATCCTGCGTGGCGAGCTGCCCTGCAACAAGGTGTTCGAGGACGAGCACGTCCTCGCATTCCAGGACATCGCGCCCCAGAGCGCGGTCCATGTTCTGGTCATCCCGAAGGGTGCCTACGTGTCGATGGACGATTTTTCCGCCAAGGCGAGCGATGCCGAGGTGAATGCGTTCTTTCGCGCCGTCGGCAACATCGCCCGTGACCTCGGCGTCGATGCATCGGGCTATCGCTTGATCGCCAACCATGGGCCCGATTCGCACCAGCTCGTGCCGCACTTTCACGTGCACATCATGGGCGGCGAAGGTCTCGGGACGGGCCTCATCAACAAGGCAAGCTGAGCCGGCGCATGGCGGCGATTCGTCTCTACGGCACGCCGCTGTCGCCCTACTTCTGCCGCGTCTGGTTCGCGGCGCTGGCCAAGAGCATCGCCCTCGACCTCGTGATCGGTCCGCCGGACGTGGCGTCCGATCCCAATCGGGCGCGCGCGCCGCTTGGCAAGATCCCGTTCATCGAGGACGGCGACTTCATGCTCTACGAATCCGAGGTGATCTGCGAATACCTCGAGGACAAGCATCCGTTGCCGTCGCTCCTGCCTGCCGCGCCCGCGGCGCGGGCCCGGACCCGGCTGGTGTCCCGCCTCGTCGATCTCTATCTCCTTGCTCCGGTGCACGCCCTGGCGCCCCAGATTCGCGCCCCCCGGCGCGACGAGGCGTATGTCGCCGCGCACCTGGAGCGGGTTCGCAGCGCTCTCGCGCATCTCGACCAGTCGATTCAGCCCGCGCCGTGGTGTCTCGGCGGCGCACCGCAGCTGGCCGATTGCGCGCTGGCGCCGGCGCTGTGGTACATGCCGCAGATCTTGCGGCACTTCACCGCCGGCGATGACGTGCGGCGCGGCTACGACCGTCTGACGTCTTACTGGGATTTCGCCCGGGCGGCGCCCGTGTTCGCGGCAGCGTTCGCGGCAATGGATGCGGCGCGGGAGGACTTCATGACGACTCTACGCGCCCGGTACGGCGACAAGGCCTAGACCAGGCCGCGATCGTCCAGCGTCGCCGCGTCGTCGAGGACGTAGATCTTCAGGGCCTCGGTGCGGCCGCGAATGTCGACTTCTTCCGTGCGGAACCTGCTCATGTCGTAACCCGCGAGTCGTGCAACGTCGGCGCTCACCACCAGCTGCGACCCGTAACCCTTGTTGAGTCCTTCCAGACGGCTTGCCGTGTTCACCGGATCGCCGATCGCCGTGACCGAGCGCGCCCGCGCATAGCCCATATCCCCGATGATGACGCTGCCGACGTGAATTCCGATCCCGATCCGCAACGGTTCGGGCAAATCGCTCTTCAGGTTCTCGTTCAGCTCGTTGAGCCCTCGCGCCATCCGGCGCGCTGCGCGCAACGCGGCGCGACAGCCGTCTTCGGGCGCGCCCTCGATCCCGAACAGCGCCATCACGCCGTCGCCGATGAATTTGTCGAGGTGGCCGCCCACCTGCTCGACCGCCGAGCCCATGGTGCTGAAATACTGGTTCAGCACGAACACGACGTCGTAGGGCAGTTTCTTCTCCGAGAAACTGGTGAAGGAGCGGATGTCGGCGAACAGGATCGCCACTTCCTTTTCGGCGCCCTGGCTGACCGAGGACTGCCGGTAGCCGTCGCGCGGCGTGGCGTCGGCGCTGAGCAAGGGCGAAACGGTCACGTTGCCCCCGGGTTTGAGCTGGCAGGCGAGGCGCGTCGCTTCCGAGGCGCCGACCCGCTGCAGCACGCGTTCCTCGGCCGGCGACGGCGGCGGCAGCGCGTCGCGCCCTTCGCTGACGTGAATGCGGCAGGTGGAACAGCGGCCACGACCGCCGCATACCGACGCATGGGGAAACCCCAGGCGGCGGCTCGCATCGAGCACGCTGGTGCCGGGCTCGACGGCGATCTTCCTGCCGTCGGGGTAGGTGATCGTCACCATGGTCGCGCGCAATTGCGCGGCCCAGCGCCCGGCCCGTCCGACGAGGACCAGCGCCAGCAGTGCGGCGTAGGTCAGGCGCCCCCAGTCGAGCATGTCCTGGGCGCGCGCCTGAACCTCTTGGTCCGGCAAGTTGACCGTCTCGACCAGGCGTTCGACGAAGGCATCGTCGGCCAGCATGCGCGCGAACTCTCGGCCGCCGTCGGCGAACCCGACCAGCGCGAGCACCGGCAGGACGATGACCATCGTGAAGGCCCAAGGCGCGTAGCGCGGGTACCACGGCTTCAGGCGCAGCCAGAAATAGAGACCCATCGATCCGTGCGCCCAGGCCAGCACCAGAAGCAACGCCTGGAGCGCCCCCTTCGAGGGCTGCTCGAACCACAGCACACTGAGGACATAACCATAGGTGTCGTTGACGTCGGCCATCTGATGCAGACCGCGCGTGCCCAGCATGTGTTCGAGCATGATCGCGGGCAGCGCCAGGCCGAACAGGACCTGAAGCACCTCGCGCACGGGGATGCGCAGCAGGCTGCGGCGTGCGTAAAGCGACCACAGCACCAGGGCGACATGCGTTACCAGCGATCCGTAGAGAACGACCGTACCGACCGGATTGCGCCACATGGCGAGAAAGACTTCGCGGCCCTGCTCCATCGCGTCGAGCGACACGATGCCGAGCGCATGATTGATAAGATGCGTCGCGACGTAGACGTAAAGAACGATGCCCGAGATCAGCCGGGCGCGGGTCATCGGCGGGGCGCCTTGTCTGTCGTGTTCGTGCTAGGGCTCGATCTTCTCATCGACCAGTTTCTTGAGCGAGGTCTCGGGCCGGGCCCCGAAGTGCGAGATGATCTCGCTCGCGGCCAGGCTGGCGATCATCCCGCAGGTCTTGAGATCGTAGTCCCGGGCGAGGCCATAAAGGAAGCCGGAGGCGAACAAATCGCCGGCACCGGTCGTATCGACGACGCGCCCCACCGGCGCGGCGTCGATGACATGCACCTCGTTGCCGCGCACGATGACCGACCCCTTCTCGCTGCGCGTCAGGGCCGAGATCTCGCAATGTCCCTGAACCCGCTGCAAGGCGTCGTCGAAGTCGTCGACCTGGTAGAGCGACTTCAGTTCGTCCTCGTTGGCAAAGAGAATGTCGATCTCGCCGTCCAGCAACTGCATGAATTCCTTGCGATAGCGGTCGACGCAGAACGAATCAGACAGCGTCAGGGCGGTCTTGCGTCCTGCCGCGTGGGCGACCTGGATGGCGTGGCGGAACGCATCCTTGGCAAGCGGCGGATCCCACAGGTAGCCCTCCATGTAGGTGACGCGGGCGCGGCTGACCATGTCCTCGTCGATGTCGTCGGGTCCGAGTTCCACGCACGCGCCGAGAAAGGTGTTCATCGTGCGCTGTGCATCGGGCGTCACGAGGATGAGGCTGCGCGCCGTCGCCGGGCCGGCGACCAGATGGCTGGTGGTGAACTCGACGCCGGCCGAGCGCATGTCGTGCGAGAAGACCTTGCCGAGTTCGTCGTCGCGAACCTTGCCGATGAAGCCGCACTTGCCGCCCAGCGAGGCGATTCCCGCCGCCGTATTGCCGGCCGATCCGCCGGAAACCTCGCGGCCCGGCCCCATTTCGCCATAAAGCGTTTCGGCCCGCTCTTCGTCGATCAGGTTCATCGAACCCGGAACGAGGTCGTGCTTGATGAGGAAATTCGGTTCGATGGTACTGAAGACGTCGACAATGGCGTTGCCGATGCAAACGGCGTCAAGCGTGGCGTCAGACAGGGCGTCCCCCTTTACAAAACTGCGCCGCGACCAATGGCCCGGCTGGCATGAAAACGGTGGCCGCAGTATAGATAGACCGCGCGTCCGGGCAACAAAGCTCCCGCCAACGCAAAGCGGCGTGCCGAAGAGCGATCATGATCAGCGCATTTGCCAGAGCCATCGCCCAATTGCCGGAACCTGCCTTTCGCACGGTGTTCCTCAAGAGCTTCGTGATCACGTTGATCGTGATCGTTCTCGTCGGATTCCTGGCGGGCGCGGGCATCGAGTATCTGTGGACGACGTTCGATCTGTGGGGGTCGGGCGTCGTGTCCGGCGCCGGGGGCACGGTGATTTTTATCCTGTCGCTGTGGCTGTTTTCGCCGGCCGTGGCGACGATGGTCATCACCACGTTCTTCATGGGCGAAATTCTCGAGGCGGTCGAGAAGGAACACTATCCCCACGACACACCCGGCGAAGACCTGCCCATCATGCAGGAGATCTATGTCGGCATCCGCTTTCTCGTCGTGATGATCGTGCTCAATCTGGTGATGCTCGTCCCGTATATCCTGCTGGCGCTGATCGGCATCGGCTTCTTCGTCTACTGGGCGCTGAACGGCTATCTCATGGGACGGGAATACTTCGAGGCCGTTGCCCACCGCTACACGGACATAAATGCGGCAAAGGCCCTGCGTCGTCGCGAACGCGGACGAATCCTGATTGCCGGCGCCTTCATCGCGTTCCTCTTCACGATTCCGATCGTGAACTTCTTCGCGCCGATCATCGCGCCGGTCGCGATGATCCATATCTTCAAGGGGTTGCGTGTCGCTTGACGGGACGCTGCGCATGACGCGGTTCGGCTTGGTTCTCGTTGGCGCAATCGCGGTACTGGCCGCGTGCGGCGCACCGGTCGACGAGCGCGCCCGCGTGGCCGGCGTTCTGCAGGACGACCGCGGCGCCGCGCCACGAACCGCACCTTCCGGCGCGCCGTCTGCGGTCCTGCAGGGCGAGGCCCGCGCCGACGCACAGCGTCAGCAGACGGTGGTCCTGACGCCGGCCGCCCCGCGCCCGGACGAACCCGACCCACCGCGCCGCACCCCGCCGGTATCACGGCCGCTGGCCGGCGCACCGCCAGCCAAGCCGGCGCCGCCGCCTGCGGCATCGGCGCCCGTGATCGCGGCGGTCGAACCGGCGCGTCTCATGGGCCTGGGTCGCAGCGAACTCGCCAACCTCATGGGCACGCCCGCGATCCTGCGCAACGAACCGCCCGGCGAATTGTGGCTGTACAAGAACGAGGCGTGCGTGGCGCACGTTTATTTGTACGAGAATGGCGGGCCCGACGACTACCGCGTGCGCTACGTCGAAACCCGCGGCGCCGATGCCGCGGTGTCCACCAGCCAGTGCCTGGCGGTATTCGCCAACGCCGTGGCCAGCACGGTCAGCCTCGACGACGCCAAACCGAAGGACTAGCCGCGCTTCTTGCCGGCCGCGCCGGCCTTCCGTTTCGATGATGTCTTTCCAGGCGCCGACGCCTTTCGCGCACGGCCCTTCGCCTTGGTTGCCGCACGCGCGGTCTTTGGGGGCGCCGCCGGCTCCAGCGTGGTTTTGCCCTTGAAGGCGCAGAACGCGCGCACCGGGCAGTTCGGGCAATCCGGGGTACGTGCCTTGCAGACGTAGCGGCCGTGAAGGATCAGCCAGTGATGGGCGTGCAGCTTCCAGGCGTCGGGTACCACCTTTTCGAGGCCGAGCTCGACCGCGAGCGGCGTCTTGCCGGGCGCCAGTCCGGTGCGGTTGCTGACGCGAAAGATATGGGTGTCGACCGCAATGGTCGGCTCGCCGAAGGCGACGTTGAGAACGACGTTCGCCGTCTTGCGCCCCACGCCCGGCAGCGACTGGAGCGTCTCGCGGTCCCTGGGGATCTCGCCGCCGTACTGCTCGACCAGGATTCGCGACAGCGCCGCGACGTTCTTGGCCTTCGAATTGAACAGGCCGATCGTCTTGATGTAGTCGCGAATCTTCGCCTCGCCGAGCTTCATCATCTTTTCCGGCGTGTCGGCGGCGGCAAAGAGCGCGGGCGTCGCCTTGTTGACGCCGGCGTCCGTCGCCTGCGCCGACAGCACGACCGCGACCAGCAGGGTAAAGGGGTTCTTGTAGACGAGCTCGGTTTCCGGTGCCGGGTTGGCGGCGGCGAGGCGGCGGAAGAACTCGTCGACGTCGGCTTTCTTCATGGCGGCAGAGACTAGCCGCCGGGGCGGACGCCGCAAAGCGCCACCTTTGGCGTCGCGGCCGGCGGCGTTTAGGATGCGGCCATGCCGCGCAAGACGAAACCGCCCGCCAAGCAAGCCGCCAAGGCCGAACCGCCGTCCCTCGAAACGCTGCTGGCCCGGCAGGCGGGGAACGACCCCCGCGCCTGGGAGGCCATGCTCAACCTCAACAAGATGCGCAGCGCGCAGCGCCGCCGCGACCGTGACGCCGAAGACGTCGCTGGCACGGCGCCCCCCGGGAAACGCGGTTGAGACCATGTCGCGCGGTCCTTGGGCGGGCTAGAATGATCGCGATGACCGAAACCGACGCCACGTCACGCGACGGCAGGCCGGCCCTGTTCGACGTCGTGCTTTATCCCCACCGCTCGCTGAGTCCGACGGGTTTCTGGCTGCTGATCGCCGGCGTCTCCGCGGTGAGTTTTGCCGCCGGACTGGCCTTTTTGCTCGCGGGCGCCTGGCCGGTCTTCGGCTTCTTCGGCCTCGATGTGCTTCTCATCTACGTCGCGTTCAGGATGAGCTTTCGCGCCGCGCGCCTGACCGAGACCGTCCGCCTGACGGAGGAGGAGCTCCTCATCCGCCGGATCAGCCCGCGCGGCCGCGTTCTGTCCTGGTCGTTCCAGCCGTTCTGGGTACGGATCGCGATCGACGAGGCAGCGGGGCGTGACAGCCGCCTGGTGGTGACCAGCCATGGTCGCGAAGTGGCGCTCGGCGACTTTCTCATGCACGAGGAGCGGGTCGACCTCGCCAAGGCGCTGCGCGGGGCGCTCGCCGATCTCAGGAGCGGCCCGGCCCGCACCGCCTGACCGCCGCAAGAATCGGGTGGCGGCCGCGCCATGGCGGTCCCACACTTCGTGCCATGACAACACCCCAGGCCCTGCCGGCGCGCGACTATGCGCGCATCGAAACCGCGATCGAGCTGCTGGCCGCCCGGCGTGATGAAGCGCCGGTCCTCGACGACATCGCGGCCCAGGTCGGGCTCAGCCCGTTCCATTTTCAGCGCCTGTTCAAGCGCTGGGCCGGAATCAGTCCGAAACGTTTCCAGCAATATCTCAGCGTCGATCACGCCAAGAAGCTGCTCGCCGAATCATCCAGCGTGCTCGACGCCAGTTACGCAACCGGGCTGTCCGGACCGTCGCGCCTGCACGACCTGTTCGTCGCCTGCGAGGCGATGACGCCGGGCGAATACAAGGCGCAAGGCGCCGACCTCGTCATCCACTACGGCTTTCACCCGTCGCCCTTCGGCGAGTGCCTGATCTATCTCACCGACCGCGGCCTGTGCGGCCTCGGCTTCGTCGTCGGCGAAGGGCGCGCCGCGCGTCAGGCGGCGCACGCGGACCTCGCGTCAAACTGGTCGCGCGCCACTTTCACGCACGACGATGCGGCGGTGGCCGGCGCGGCGCGCCGGATCTTCGCGCCGCGCGCCGGCGACCGGCCGTTGACCCTGCTGCTCAAGGGCACCAACTTCCAGATTCGCGTGTGGGAAGCGCTGTTGGCGATCCCCCCGGGCCACATGACGACCTACGAGGCGCTGGGGCAGCGGCTGGGACTCGAATCGCATGGCCGGGCCGTCGGCAACGCCGTGGCCCACAACGCCATCTCGTGGATCATTCCCTGCCATCGGGTGATCCGGAAAACCGGTTTGGTCAACCACTACCGCTGGGGCAGCCCGCGCAAGCGCGCGATGCTGGCCTGGGAGGCGGCGCACCGGGCGCCATCCGGGGATATCGTGGCCAAGAACCGGCTTCGCGTTTGAATGCGCCGTGGTGTTGCGCCGCCGACCGGGCGTCGTACTCCCTACCGCTCTCTCAACGAAGTGTCGGGCGAATCTCAGACCGGAGACGCCTCGTCTCCATCTCCATCATCGTTGTCGTTGTTGTCGTCATCGTCGTTGTCGGGTTCGAGGAGGTTGTCCTCGTCGTCGACAATTTCCTCTTCAGCATCGTCCTCACTGCTCGCCTGGGCGGCGGGCTTGACCGGCGCCGGGCGCACGGGTTTGGCTTGCCGCCGGGCGCTCGACCGCGCTCCCGGAGGCAGTTTTGGTGTGCGATGCAGTTCCGTGCCGCATTCCGGGCAGACCGCGCCACCCTTCGGGCCGGTATTTTTCAGGTCGTAGAATTTCGTGCCGCACTGGTCGCACAGCCACTTCTGGCCGTGGGCGGCGGCTCTCATCTGAACCACTAGGTTTCCTTTTCGGGGGCAGGACGCGTCGGCAGGATCGCCGTCGCTCATGTCCGTCGCTACTATATATGGGGACAGGCCGCGAATATCGCACTGATTTGATTTCGTGGCCGGGCGATCTTATCGCCAGTCCTTGCCTTTTCCGAGAAAGAGGCCCATATGGGGCGTATCAGCTAACGAAGACTACGGCGTATCTCGCTTCGTCACGCCGACTTAACGTCATACCCCCTGGAAATCGTTGAACTGAAACCCCGGCCGTGCGTGTTGCGCGGACGGATCCTTAACATTGATGAACTGGAATTACGAATGATCGGAACCGTCAAGTGGTTCAACCCCACCAAGGGATTTGGCTTTATCGCACCGGAAGATGGCGGCAAGGACGCCTTTGTCCATATCTCGGCCGTAGAGCGTGCCGGTCTGTCGGGCCTCAACGAGGGCCAGAAGGTCGAGTTCGAACTCGAGTCGGGTCGTGACGGCAAGAAATCTGCCGCGAATCTCCGCGTGCTCGACTGAGCATCGTTGGCAAGAGGGGGTCTTCGACCCCCTCTTTGCCCGATTCCGGCGCCCGCGGTCAGCCGACCGCCCTGGGGCGCTGGGACTCCGCGCTGCCAATTGCCAGCCTTATTCTGGCGGCAGCGGGTTTCAGTTACCTTCTCGTATCGCTGCCCTGGAATGACGGCCTGCGGCCAGTCGCCTCGGCGCTGATCTACGGGATCACCCTCGTCGCGTCGTTTCTGTCGTCGTCGCTCTACCACTGGTCGAGCCATCCGCGGGCCCGCCGCGTGTTTCAGGCGATGGACCATGGTGCGATCTACCTGCTGATCGCCGGTACGGTGACGCCTTTCGCCCTGATGCCATTGTGGGATCATCTGGGCTACGTGCTGCTCTTCATCGTCTGGCTGGTGGCGTTCGCTGGCATCGCCGTTCGTCTCTTCATGGTACGGCGTCTCAACTGGCTGGGAACGGCAGGTTACCTGGCGCTCGGGTGGGCGGGCATTGCCTGGATCTATCCCCTCGCCGCCAATCTCGGCAACGCCGCCCTGGGCCTCCTGATCGGCGGCGGCATCGCCTACACATCGGGGCTCGTGTTCTTTCACTGGACCAGTTTCAGGTTCGGCAATGCCGTGTGGCACGCCTTCGTGCTTGCCGGCGCCGCCGCACACTTCGCATCGGTCGCACTACAGCTGCAGCCCGCCGTCTAGGCACAGCTCATTTTCATTCCGGCACAGGAGGAAACATGCCTTCCGGAAACAGCTTCTATTGGATCGTGATCGTGGCTCTCGTCGTGACGTTCGTCGCCGGCGGGCTCATCGCGTTCTCCGTTCGCTAGCCCGCAGGAACAATCGGTCCCTCGGGACAGGAAGGAATCAGGATGGCCAAGGAAGAAGCCCTTCGCTTCGAGGGTACGGTTGTCGAAATGCTGCCCGGCGGCCTGTTCCAGGTGCGGCTCGATACCGGCGATCGCCAGATCATCGTCTATACGTCGGGCAAGATGCGTAAACGCCGCATCCGGACTCTGGTCGGTGACCGGGTCACGGTAGAGATGAGTCCGTACGACCTCGACAAGGGTCGCCTCGTCTATCGTCAGAAAGACGAAAATTCCACGCACGTACCGCGGTCCAATCCGAACTTCAAGCGCCGCCGCTAGGCGGCGCCCGGCGCGGGCGCGCCCCAGTTCAGCCCCAGCACGTCCTTCATGTCGTAGAGACCGGGACCCTTGTCGCGCGCCCACAGTGCGGCGCGCACGGCGCCGGCGGCGAACAGCGAGCGGTCCTGGGCGCGGTGGGTCAGTTCGAGGCGCTCGTTGTCGCCGGCGAAGATCACGGTGTGATCGCCCGGCACGCCGCCGCCGCGCAGCGCGGCAAAACCGATGTGCCCCCGGACGCGCGCCCCTGTGATGCTGTCGCGGCCGCGGTCGGCCACTGTGTCGAGATCGACCCCACGGCCCTCTGCCGCGGCGCGGCCCAACAGCAGCGCCGTGCCCGACGGCGCATCGACCTTGTTGCGGTGATGCATTTCGACGATCTCGATGTCGAAGGCATCGGGACCGAGCAGCGAGGCCACCTGCTTCACCACCTGGGCCAGCACGTTGACGCCGACGCTCATGTTGGCGGCATAGACGATGGCGGTCTTCTGCGCGGCCTCGCGCAGCACGGCTTCGTCGTCGGCCGTCATGCCGGTGGTCCCGGCGACCAGGATCTTGCCCTGCTTCGCCGCCGCCTTCGCGTTGGCCACCGTCGCGGCCGGCGTCGTGAAATCGAGCACTGCCTCGCAGGTCTCGAACAGCGCCTCGGCGTTGTCGACGATCGGAATCCCGGTGTCGGGCAGCCGCGCCATGGTGCCGATATCGAGACCGACGGTGGCGCTGCCCGGCGCTTCGCTGCCGCCGGCGATGACGCAGCCGGCCGCGGTCGCGATCTGGCGCAGCAGCATCTGGCCCATGCGTCCGGCGCAGCCGGCGACGCCGATTTCGAGATCCGCCATGTTCCTGTTCTCCGGTTGTCGCGTGCGTGGCCGACGTTTACCACATAGCGTTCGACGGGCGAAATGCGCGCGCCCGGCGCGTCATCGGGGAGCGGGACACATGGCGGAGCGAAAGAAGACTGCGGTCGTTACCGGCGCCAAACGCGGCATCG
>JAYQVF010000057.1:0-12419 GCA_038148335.1 Alphaproteobacteria bacterium
GTCGTGGTCAGAGAGATCTCCGTGACAACGCCGCTGTAGCCACGAACGTTGATCGTATTTCCAACGACAAACGGCCGGGTCAGAATCAGAGCCAGGCCGGCGGCATAGTTCGACAGGACACCCTGCACTGCGAATGTCGCGCCCAGCGCCCCGGCACCAACGAACGCGACGATCGGCGCCAGCTCGACGCCAAGATTTCCCAGGGCGATGACTAGAACGAAGGCGACAACGACGAAGCGGACGACATTTCCGAAGAACCGGGCCAGGGTCGGGTCGATCTTGCGCAAATCGCCGATCCTCGTGACCCGCCTGCCCGCCCAACTGGCAAGCCTGAGCCCGAGAAACAGGATGACAATAGCGCCGGCAAGCTGCAGGCCATAGGCAACGCCGAAATCGACGATGCTGTCGACGAGGCTCGAAACCGCCTGAATCTGTTCCCGATTCCAGGTAGCAACCCCTAACCTGATGTCCCCGGGCGTGGACCGTCGCACGGCGCGGGCCGCGCTTGGTGACAAGATAGAGATCGAGCCCGCGCACCAGAACGTCGACCGCCCAGCCGTTGCGCCGGCCACGCTCGCGATCGATGGTGCGGCACCCCTTGCCCTCGACAGCGATATCGATCAGCGGGCCGACCGGCAACCGCGCCGTCTTCATCGCCTCGACCCACTGGCCGAAGCGTTGTTGCAGCAGGATCGCGCGGTCGCTTTCGCCGTTGCCGCCGCGCCCGTTGCCGCCGCGCGTCATATCGAAGGACGTGCCGTCGACGGTCGAAACCGCGCGCATCGTGCGCAGCCTGACCGGGGCCGCGATCAGTTCGAACGCATCGCGGATGTCATGCGCCGCATCGACCTGTTCCTGGCTCAGGCGTCCGCGCTGCAGCAGCAGCCACAGCGGATCGGGCCGCAACCGCGCCAGCGTCTGGGGCGTCGGCACGGTCTCCGCGCGCAGGCGCCGGCGCCGCAGACGTTGACGGCGGGCGCGGGAAAGACGGGCACGGGCATGACTCATGTTTCTCTCCTGGGGTTGGGATGATCAGTCTTCGGCCTTTCGCGTCGGCGATACGATGTGTTCGGCCCGCAGCCAGCCCTCCAGAAACGCGCGCCGGCCGCCGTCGAAGGCGGGATCGAGGGCCTGGAGACGCGGCGGCAGGCCGCCTCCGGTACGCGCACTCCCCCGCCGATTCCTATGTTTTTTGCGAAAATTTGGGCGGCGCGTACCGAATCTGAACCGTGATGTATGCATATTGCGTAATTACCTCTTTGGCGCGTCTGCGTCAACGCATTTCGCGTCGAAATCGCTTGTTGCAAACAAAATGCATTCGTAAGATGCGTAACCCTGGGGGAAGCGTTGTGACCGAAGACGTGCACATCACCGAACGGCTGCGCCGGCTGCGCAAACGCGCCGGCCATTCGATGGACTCGCTGGCCCGCGCCATCGGCTATCGCGCCGCATCGGGCTATCAGCGCTACGAATCGCCGGAGCACTACCACCGCCCCTATCTCCCGACCGATCTGGTCCACCGCCTGCTCGGCGCGCTCGTCGGCCGCGGCGAGCCGCCGATCACCCAGTCGGAGGTCCTTGCCCTCGCCGGGCTTGCCAACATGGCCGGGACCGCCGAGCCGGTGTTCGAGGTGCCGCTCATTTCGTGGGTGCAGGCGGGACAACTCACCGAAGCGCTGGAACCGTCCCACTTCAGCGACGTCAACCAGCGGGTCGTCGTGCCGTACCGACGCGAGTCGCTCTTCGCCTTGCAGGTGCGCGGCAGCAGCATGAGCCGGGTCGCGCCGCACGGCAGCATGATCGTCGTCGACTATTACGACCGCGAACTTTCCGACGGCCGCTGCTACATCTTCCGCATCGACGGCGAGGCTACCTTCAAGCGCTACCGCGCCAACCCCGACCGGCTCGAGCCCGACAGCATCGAGCCCGGCCACGACACGATCTTTCCCAAGGACGGCATCGAGGTCGTCGGCCGCGTCGTGCGCGTCATCATCGCCAACCCCTGAGGTGAAGCCCATGTCCGAAAACGAAAAGTGGACCAAAGCGATCCAGACGAAGAAGCACGAAGACGATCGGGTGAAGGTCTGGGAGTGGCGCTTTCCCCCCGGCTCGGCTACCGGTTGGCACCGCCACGCGCACGACTACATCGTCGTGCCGATGACGACGGGGCGCCTGTTGATCGAAACCCCTCCCGGAGAAAAAGACTTCTACCGCGAGCTGAACGCGGGCGATCCCTACACCGGCCCCGTCGGCGTGGAGCACGACGTGATCAACGACGGCGAACAGGAAATCGTCTTTATCGAGGTCGAACTGAAGTAGCCGCGTCTTCGTCGACCGGCTTTCGTCGGCGGTGGCGCGCCTCGCGAATCGCCATGTAGGTCGTCGCGCCGAAGATCACCGCGCCGCCGATCCAAGTCCAGGCGTCGGGAACCTCGGCGAACAGCAGGAAACCGATCGCCGACGCCCAGATCAGCCGCAGGAAGTCGAACGGCAGGATGGCGCCGGCCTCCGCCTCCTTGAAGGCCTGCGCCAGCAGTAGGTGGGCAAGACCGCCGAGGCACCCGACCAGAACCAGCAGCAGAAAGTCTCCCGTCGCCGGCCACTGCCACACGAAGGCGGCCGGAATGGCCGACAGCGGGGCCATGAACAGCCCCATGTACACCGTGATCGTCAGGCTCGACTCAGTGCGGCCGAGATACTTGATGATGATCATCGTCGTACCCCACGTGCACGACGACAGGATCACGAACCAGGTGCCGATGTTGACCTCGGCGAAGCCCGGCCGGATCACCACCCAGGCGCCGACCAGACCGCCGATCAGCGCGGTCCAGCGCTGCCAGTCGGCGCGCTCGCGCAGGATCAGGATGGCGAGCACTGCGGTGAACAGCGGCGCGGTAAAGCTGAGCGCGACAGTCTGCGCCAGCGGCGCCAACGTCAGCGCGGTAAAGAAAAGCAGCATGCCGCCGGTCTGCAGCACGCCGCGAACGGCATGCAGCTTCAACTGGCTGGTCCGCAGGATTCCGAATCCGGCCCGATAGAGCAGCGGTAGGACGATGATCAGGCCGAAGAAGTTGCGAAAGAACGCGACCTCGAACGGATGCACGTCCTGGCCGACCTTACGGATCGTCGCCTGCATCGCGGTAACGAACATCGTCGAGACGACCATCAGAATGACGCCGCGCCACCGCGCTGGCACCGCGCCGAGAAACGGCATGCTTCGAGGTTCGCCCGTCACTCGGTCGCGGGCTGCGGCGCCGCCGGAGCGCGCTTCAGGCGCGCCTCGCGGAACGCGATATAGGTCGTCGCCCCGAAGATCAGCGACCCGCCGATCCAGGTCCAGACGTCGGGCACCTCGGCGAAAACCACGAAGCCGAGCGCCGCCGCCCAGATCAGCCTAAGGAAGTCGAACGGCATGACCGCCGTGGTGTCGGCCTCCTTGAACGCCTGTGCCATCGCGAGCTGGCCGAGGCCACCAAGACAACCGATCGCCACCAGCATGGCGAAAGTGACCGGATCGGGCCACTGCCAGACAAAGGCGGCGGGGATCGCCGACAACGGCGCCATGAACAGCCCCATATACACAGTGATCGTCAGGCTCGACTCGGTGCGCCCAAGATACTTGATGATGATCATCGTCACCGCCCACCCCGAAGAGGACAGCACAACCAGAAGCGCCCCGACGCTCACCGCCTCGAAGCCCGGCCGGATGACGGTCCAGGCGCCGACGAAACCGACGACCAGCGCGGCCCAGCGCCGCCACCCGGCCCGCTCGCCGAGGACGATGATGGCGAGGACGGTTGCGAACAGCGGCGCGGTAAAGCTCAAGGCGATGTTCTGGGCCAGCGGATTCAGCGTCAGCGCCGTGAAGTACAGCAGCATGGTCGAGGTCTGCAGGGCGCCGCGCACGGCATGCAGCTTCAGGTGCTTGGTCTTGAGGATGCCGAAGCCTGTCCGATACAGCAGCGGCAGCACCACGACCAGGCCGAAAAGGTTGCGGAAGAACGCGACCTCGAACGGCGGCACTTCGTTCCCCGCGAGGCGGACGAGCGCCTGCATCCCGGTAATCAGGAACGTCGCAATCAACATGAGAACAGGACCGCGCAGTGCGGGCGGCACCGCGGCGAACGGCGAGCGATTCATGCCGCCTCAACGTATCATAGCCCGAGGGCGCGGCAATCCGGCACCGGTCCGCCACCCCTTGTCTAAACGCCGCACACGACCCAGACTCAAGCTACGCGGGTGTTGACCGCCATCAAGGCGAACGACGGGCCGCGCGTTAGTCTTGGTCAAAACGAGAGATCGCCATGGAAACACCGCTTCAGATCAGCTTCCACAACATGGACACCTCACCCGCCATCGAAGCCGAGATTCGGGAGCGTGTGGCCAAGCTTGAACAGTTCTACGACCGGATCACCAGTTGCCGTGTGGTGTTCGATGCGCCGCACCAGCACAAACACCAGGGCAAGCGGTATCAGCTTCGGATCGACCTTGTGCTCCCGGACGGTGCCGAGATCGTCGTCGACCGCGCCCATGACAAGAACGGTGCCCACGAGGATCCGCACGTCGCGATCCGGGATTCGTTTCAGGCCGCCGAACGCCAGCTCAAGGCCTTCGCCGCGCAACACCGCCGGGACGTCCGCCGCCCCTGACGGGCGCCGCATCCGGGCCGGCCGTCAGACGTCGAGGAAGTCGCGGAGATAGCCGGCGATCTCGTCGGCCTGCGTTTCCATATAGCCGTAGGCGTACTGCGGCAGATCCCTCGGTTTGGCGTTCTTGAGCAGGGGCATAGCCCGCGCGGTGTTGTCCTCAAGCCCGTCGTTCGGGCGGAACACCAGCATCGGGTGTTCGATCTTCGGCAGGACCGGGTCCATGTCATAGGAAAACACCGCGTGGTGGCCCCAGTGTCCGAACGGCCCGCCGCGCAATGCCTCGACGAAATTACGCTCGACGTCCTGCATGCTCATCGACGTCTTGTAGTTCTTCACCATGGTCGCCCACTTGTTGGCGAGGTGCGACGCATCGGGCGACGGCGGTACGTACTGCGTGTGCTCCAGGCGCTTCTGCCGCTCCTCCGCGTTGAAATAGGGCACCGTGTTGAGTGCGACCCTGCGAATCCGGTTCGGGTAGCGCGCCGCGAGATCGATGGCAATGACCGCTCCGGTGTGATCGCCGATCACGTCGATCGGTCCGTTTCCCGCCACGGTCTTCATGACATCCGTGATGATGTCCGCGAGATCGGCGATGGCGGGCAGCTTCGAGGGCGCTTCCGATTCGCCAAAGCCCGGAATGTCCGGCGCGAAGGCGAGCCGGTCGCTGCCCAGACGTTCCAATAGGGGCTCGAAGCTGCGGCTCGAAACCGGACTCATGTGAAGGCACATGACCGGGGTCTTGCTCGCCTGCGCCGGCTTGCGGTAACGCACGTGCACCTGCTTGTCGCGCGTGTCGACGAAACGCCGCCGTGCTGCTTGGGACCGGGGTTGCGGTGCCGGCGGCGCCGACCGCGCGGGGGAACGCGGCAGCGAATCGTTGGCGGGTCCGTCGAGGAACCCGCGCAGGATCTTCGCGAGCTCGAGCGAGTGCTGCGAGATTGCGCCCATGCCGAACTGCGGCAGTTCCAGCACCTTGCCGTTCTTCAGGTACGGTTCCGCCGCCTTCGTCGCTTCCCACAATCCGTCATCGGGGCACAGGACCAGGATCGGCTGGCTGACCTGCGGCAGGTTGTCGGAATGCTTGACCGCGAAAGCCGCGTTGTGGCCGTACCACGCCAGATCGAGACCGCGCAGCGACTCGCAGAAGTCGCGGTTGTACAGCTCCATCGGCGCGTCGTCCTTGTACCAGCCCTTGGTACCGCGCCAGCGATGCAGGATATGGCTGCCATCGTCGGGGATCACCTCCTTTGGCCGCTCGGCTTCCAGGTGCTGCATCATCTCGGCCATCTTCTCGGGCGAGTAGACCGGGCACGCGTTGAACACCAGGCGGCGTACGCGATCGGGATGCTGCAGCGCCAGTTCGACGGCGACCTTGGCGCCTGTGTGGTCGCCCATCACGTCGACCTGTTCGAGATTCAGAGCGTCGATGAAGCTCGCCATCGCCGCGGCATAGTCGGCGATCGTCGGCGGTGCCGGCGGTGCGTCCGAATCGCCGAAGCCCGGCGTGTCGACGGCGATCGCCATCCGGTCGCGCCCCATTTCCGCCACCAGTCCTTCGAACGGACGGCTCGAAGAGGGACTCTGGTGAAAGAACAGGATCGGCACGTGATCGTGGGTGTCGCGGTGGGGTGGCGCGGCGATGCGATAATGCATCTGGCCGTAGCGGCCGTCGACATAGTCGCGTTTGACGTTGTGCGGCTTGCGCCAATACAGCGCGGCATCACCGATCATGCGAACCCTCCCGTGCGCGTGTTGGCCCCAACGGGGCGCAGCGAGCATAGGCAAGGCACGCGGGGCGCGCGAGTCCTCTGAAACAGGTTTTCCGGAAAGGATAGCGCGATTCTAGCGCGGGCTGTCCCGCGCGCAAAATCACGTTTCGCTGTCCCCGAACGTCAGCCGCGGAGAAAGGCGTCGATGTCGCCGGCCACGTCGGGAACCCGGTGCTCCATCATGGAGTTGCCGAGCCCGCGGTACTCCTGATAGCGCCCGTTCTGCAACAGCTTTGCCCCCCGTCGCGACGGCTCGATAAGACTGTCCTCGTCCGAGCAAACAAGGAGGATCTCCTGGTCGATCTCGGGCAGAACGTCGCCCAGCAGGTACATGTTGGCGGCGCGCGGCCCCCACCACATGCACGGCCCGGCGCGAACCGTCTCGTGAAACCGGAACGCGATCTGTTCGCCGGTCAGCTTGCCGCGATTGAGCCGCTGGTAGCGTTCCCACAAGGCCGCGTAGTGGCCGCCGTCGGGCTGCACCTCGATGGTGCCCATCTTCCCCTGCCACGCCTTCTGCTCTGCGGCGGAGTACACCCCGGCGGTGTTCATCACGACTTTGCGCACCAGATCGGGTCGCTGGTCCGCGATCTCGATGGCGATCTTGGTCCCGGTATGGTCGCCGAGAAGATCGACCGTCTCGAACCCCAGCGCGTCGATGGCGGAGGCAAGGATGCGGGCATAATCCGCGACCTCGAGCCGCCGCGTCGGCTTGTATGACTCGCCATAGCCCGGCGTGTCGGGCGCGAATACCTGCCGGTTCGCCGCCAGGGCGGTCAGCAGCGGCTCATAGTAATGACCGGAGCGCGGGCTCATGTGAAAGCAGAACAACGGCGGTTGGTCGCCGCCGCCCGCCCCGGCAGCCCGCAAGTGGATCTGCCCGCCTTCGGCCGTGACGAACCGCCGGCGCAACCCATCGCCCGCCGGATCGCGTGGCGCAATGGTCGGATGCTCGCGCGCCGGTTCGTCATCGAGAAACCCGCAGATGAGGTCGGCCAGTGCGTCGGCATGCTGCGAGATCGCCCCGACCGACCAATCGGCCCGGTGGATCAACTTCGCGTCGGGCACCAGCTTGGCCGCGCGGTGCGTTTCCTCCCAAAGGCCATCGTTGGCCGAGACGAACAGAATCGGCTGCCGGAGATGCGGCAGCACGTCGGCATGCGAATAGCCATAGGCGGCATGGTAGCCCCACCAGGCGCGCGACTGGGCACGCAGCGACTCCGCGAAGTCCCGGTCGAGCAGCGCCAGCGACGCGTCCTTTCCGTAATGCGCCTGCAGTCGTTGCCACCGCTCGGTCAGGAACGCGCCGCTCTCGGGCCACGGTTGCGCGGCCTCGCGCTCTTTCTGCGCCAGAACCTCCTGTTGCGCGGCGCGCTGCGCGTCGCTGTAGACCGGCGCGCCATAGAGCACGAGCTTGCGGACCATGCCCGGGTGCAGACGCGCGATCTCGGCCGCAACCTTCGCACCGGTGTGATCGCCAACCAGGTCTACCTGCTTGAGGCCAAGCCCGGCAGCCACATCGACAATGGCCTCGGCGTAGTCCGCGATGGACGGCGCCGACGGTGGCGGATCGGAATCGCCGAAGCCCGGCGTGTCGGGCGCAATTGCGACCCTCGTCCTGCCGAGACGCGACAGCACGCCTTCCCACGGACGCCCCGACGACGGCGTCTGGTGCAGGAAAACCACCGCGGGCCGCTCGGGAACCTCGGGCTGCGCATAGCGATAGTGCAATTGCCCGAACCTGCTGTCGGCATAGGCGCGCAGGACGTTGTCCGGCGCGCGCCAGTAGGCAAGCTGCGCGGCGAGGGCCGCGCTATCGTCGGGCCAACCCGTCTCTTCCGAATTGTTGCGATCCACCCCGAACCCTCCCGAACCGGCACCGTTTCGTACCCGGCGCTTGCCAGGTCGCGGCGGCTACTCTAGTCACGAAGCGCTGGAACCGACAGAGACGGAATTCATGGCATCGATTGCGTGCTACGGCGCGGCAAATCTCGACCGGACGGCGCGCTGCATCGGCGAACTCGTGCTGCGCACCTCGAACCCCGTGACCACCCGGCAATCGATCGGCGGCGTGGCGCGCAACGTCGCTGCGAATCTGACCCACCTCGGAAACAAGGTCCGCCTCACGGCCGCCATCGGCGGCGACTCGGGCGGCGAGGAGCTGGTGCGCGCCCTGACCGCCGATGGCATCGACGCGCGCGGCATGCTCCGCTTCGCCGACGCGACGACCGCCAGCTATACAGCGGTCCTCGACCGCGACGGCGAACTCCTGATTGGCCTCGCCGACATGGCAATCTACGACCGCATCACGCCCGAAGCGCTCGCGCCGACCCTCGAAGGCGACTCGTTTCACGGACGCTTCGTCGATGCCAATTTGCCACCGGCCTGCCTTGATGCCGCGACCAGCGGCCTGCCGCAAGACATCATCCTCGCCGCGAGCACGGTGTCGACTCCCAAGGCGGCGCGGCTGCTCCCCTTCCTCGACCGGCTCGATGTCGTCTTCGCCAATCGGGCCGAAGCGTCTGTCCTCAGCGACATCGACATCCAGAACGACGCGGACGCGCTGCGCGCGGCCGACGCGATCCGCCGGCGCGGGACGACGACGGTCTTTGTCACCCTTGGCCCGCGCGGCGCGGTAGTCGTCGGCGCAGACGACCGGCTCTACCGGCCCGCGATACCGGGCGCGGCCCGCGACGTCGTCGGCGCCGGTGACGCCTTCGCCTCGGGCGCCATGTCGGCGCTGCTCGCAGGCAAGTCGTTGCACGATGCGCTGATCGACGGCCTCGCCACGGCGAGCCTGACGGTCGAGGTCGACGGCCCCAACGATCCGGGCCTGAGCCCGGCGCGCGTGGCCGAGCGGACGCGCGACGCCCGGGGCGAGAAATGACGCTACCGCTCGACATCGCATCCCCCGTCCGCGACGCCCTGGATCAGGGCGCGCCGGTGGTCGCGCTCGAATCCACCGTGATCTCCCATGGCCTGCCGGCGCCGGTGAACCTCAAGGTCGCCCACGCCTGCGAGCGCGCGGTCCGCGACAATGGCGCGATGCCGGCAACGATCGGCATCATTCGTGGCCGTATTGTCGTCGGCTGCACCGCAAGCGACCTCGACCACCTGGCCAACGCCGACCATGTCGCCAAGGTCAGCCGCCGGGATCTTGCCGCCGTGGTCGCCACCGGCGCCGACGGTGCCACCACGGTCGCCGGCACCATCCTGATCGCCGCCGCCGCCGGCATTCGCATGATGGCGACCGGCGGCATTGGCGGCGTACACCGCGGCGGCGAACAGTCGCTCGACATCTCGGCGGACCTCGACGAACTCGCCCGCTCGCCGGTCGCCGTCGTTTGCGCCGGCGCGAAATCGATCCTCGACCTGCCCCGCACGCTCGAAGTCCTCGAGACCAAGGGCGTGCCCGTCGCGGGCTATGGCACTGCCGCTTTCCCGGCCTTCTTCACGCGCGACAGCGGACTGCCGCTCGAGATTCGCGTGAACACACCGGCGGAAGCGGCCCGTCTCATCGCGACGCACCTGACGCTGCCGGCGGCGGGCGGGGTGCTGATCGCCAACCCCGTGCCTGCGGCCGCCGCGCTCGATCCGGCGACGGTCGATGCCTGGATCGAGCAGGCCCTCGCCGGCGCGGCTGCCGCCGGCGTCGCGGGCAAGGATGTCACCCCGTACCTGCTGCGGGAAATTTCCACGCTCAGTGACGGTGCGACGCTCACCGCGAACGTCGCCCTCCTCGAAAACAACGCAACGCTCGCAGCGCAGATTGCCTGCGCCCTGTCCGATTTGTGATGCCGCGGTTCTCCGCCAACATCACCACGCTCTTTACCGAACGCGCGCCGCTCGACCGGGTTGCCGCGGCGGCGGCCTGCGGCTTCGGCGCCTTCGAGGTCCAGTTCCCCTACGACCTGCCGGTCGACGACTGGTACGCGGCAAAGGAAAGGGCCGGACTTGATCTCTCGGTCATCAATATCCCGGTCGGCGACATGCTGACGGGCGGTCCCGGCCTTGCCTGCGTGCCGGGACGACAGGGACAGTTCCGCGCTGCGGTCGCCGAGGCACGCCTCTACGCCGAAACCTTGCGCCCGCGCTGCGTGAATCTCCTGGCCGGCATCCAGCCCGCCAAGCTTGCGCCCGTGGAGTGCCATGCGGCGCTTGTCGAGAATGCGCGGTACGCGGCCGCCGCGTTCGAACCGCTCGGCATCGGCGTCGTGGTCGAGGCGATCAACACGGTGGACCGGCCCGGCTACATGATTGCCACCTCGCAGGCGGCGCTGGCGCTGATCGACGAAGCGGGTCATGCCAATCTCGCCCTGCAATACGACCTCTATCACATGCACATCATGGGCGACGATCTGCCGGCGACGATCGCGCGGCTCGTCGAGCAGATCGGCCACGTCCAGTTCGCGGATGCGCCCGGCCGCCACGAACCGGGGACCGGCGAGATCGACTTTGCCGCGGCCTTCGCTGCCCTCGATGGCGCGGGCTATGATGGCTGGGTCGCTGCCGAGTACGTCCCCTCGCGCCGCACCGAAGACACGCTCCGCTGGATGGAGGCTTGATCATGGGCAAACTCGAAGGCCGCCGCGCCCTCGTGACGGGATCCTCCCGGGGAATCGGCGCCGGCATCGCGCGCGCCTTTGCCGCCGAGGGCGCCGACGTCGCGGTGAACTACCCAAGTACCGACGAGCGGCAGAACGCCGAAGAAGTCCGCGCCGCCGTCGCGGCGGCAGGCCGGCGCAGCGTCTCGCTGCAGGCCGACATCGCCGTCGAGGACGAGGCCAACCGGCTCGTCGACGAAACCGTCGCCGCGCTCGGCGGCATCGACATCCTCGTCAACAACGCCGGCATCGCGCCTGGCCTGTTGTTGGAGGACACGACCACCGAGACGTTCGACCGCATCTTTGCCGTCAACGTGCGCGGCATGTTCATGATCACGCGGCGCGTTCTGCCCATGATGTACGCCCAGGACTACGGCAAGATCATCAACACCGCATCCCAGCACGCCTACTCGGGCTGGCCCGGACTGACCGCCTATACCGCATCGAAGGGCGCGATCGTATCTTTCACCCGCAGCCTCGCGCGCGAGGTCGGCGCCCGCAACATCAACGTCAATAGCGTCGCGCCAGGCGGCACCCGCACGCCGATCCTGGCCGACGTCCCGCCCGAGCTGGTCGAGGAAGTCCGGCTCGGCATCCCCAAGCAGCGCATCGCCGAGGTCGAGGACATCGTTCCCGCCTATGTGTTTCTGGCCTCAGACGAATCGCGGCACTTCCACGGCCAGTGCCTCAGCCCCAACGGCGGCGACGTGATGCTCTAGCGCACGCCCGCCTTGCGGATGGCCTCGAGGAAGTGGTCGAGGTCGTCGCGGTCGCGATACGGCGTCAGGTCGCCGGAGACGATCGTCGGCATCACGCTACGCACCGACCCTTGGCCCAGTTCGAACTGAGCCTTCGCCTCATCGCCCGCCTGGGCATAGCTCGCAGCCAGGAAATAGCGATTCGGCAGCCAGCGCGGATTGCTCTCAACGCCGCGCCGGAACGCCACGATCGCCCCTTCGTAATTGTGCAGGAGGAAGCGCGCGTGGCCGAGCGCGAACATGTACCAGAACGGCGGCTGCGGATTGCGGCGCAACGCTTTTTCGATCTCTTCAGCGCCCCGCTCCGGCGCACCGGACCAGGTCAGGATCTCGCCCAGCGTCGCGTAGCCGTCGGCGTAGTTGGGATTGACCGCGATCGCCTTCTCGGCGTTCTCGACCGCCTTGTCGTAATCGCCGCGCAGCAAATAGCTCGCGCCGAGCACGCTATAGGCGCCCGGCAGGGTGTCGTCGAGCGCAACCGCGCGCTGCGCGATGTCGAAAGCGTCGTCGAGCTTGCGCTCGGCATCGGCCCATTGCTGCGCCCGCAGGTGAGCGCTTGCCAGCCCCTCATAAGCCCGTGCGTAGCTCCGGTCGGCATCGACTGCCGCCTGGTAGAGTCGGATGGCTTCGTCGGTCGCC
>JAYQVF010000057.1:12519-16368 GCA_038148335.1 Alphaproteobacteria bacterium
TCGGTCGCCTCCTCGCCCTGCGTGCCCCTCGCGGCCTTGCCCTGGTCATCGCCGGTCGCGTCCTTGGCGTTGAGGCCCTTCTGCATCGCGCCGCGGATCGAACCCTTGAACGGCGAGCCGCCGCCATCCGTTGTCGCCTCGTCCTGGGCGAACATCGTCGGCCCTTGCTGCATGAAGAAGACCGTCGCCACGACCAGCAGGATGATGCCCAGAACGATGGCAGCGATTCCCCGACGGCCGAGCCCGAGGCCGGCCGCGATTCGCCGTCCGACGCCGCCGGACGCGTAGGCGTCGATGTTCTCGACACCGGTCATCACCGTCATCGACTTGCCGCCAACCGACTGCTGGCCGAGTTTTTCCCACTCCAGGTCGACGCGCTGCTCGATCTGCTTGAAGGTCTCGCCGTCGACGGCCGTCGCGCCGCCCTTGGAAAAGTCGCGCAGCGCCTGGGCGACGGTCAGGGCCTCGCCGCGAATTTCGCGGCCCTCGCCCGAAACCAGTCCGACCGTGACCGCGCCGCGGAAGTACATCCGCTGCGCTTCCTTCTGCTCTTCGTTGTAGGCGTGCACGTCCTCATGGACCGCGTTCACCGCCTGAACGGCAGCCACGGGACTCGCGAACTCGGCGAGGAACGTGTCGCGTTCCGCCGAGACGATCTGTCCTCGGTTCTCGGCCACCGCATCGCGCACGATGTTCAGGAAATTGCGCAGGTGAAACAGCGTCGCCTTCTTGTTCGACGCCTGGAATGACGCAAAGTCCTCAATATCGAGAGCAAGGATGGCCGTCAGCCGCTGCCGTTGCGCCACTGCTATCCAGTCCTTGTTCTTTTCGCCATGGTACGAACCGGACGGCCAGCGACAAGCCCGCGCACCGCGCAAACGCCGCTTTTCTGTGGATAACTCTCGCAGTCGATCTGTTTCATCGGCGCACACTCACACCGGGTGAAACACCGCCATCGTCCCAAACTGGTTCAAGGTTTGGAACGGCGCGCGGTAAGCTGGCCCCGGTACCCCGATCCACGCAATTGCCGTACCAACAGGCGCGTCGGTCAGGCCAATACGATCTCGAAGAAACAGCGCTGCGCCCCGGCCTCGACGTCATCCGCCCGCTCAAGGGCCACGGAAAGGCGCGCGCGGTCCGCCGCGTCGCGCACGCGCCGGAACAAGACGTCGGCGGCGTTGGCGGGATGGTCCTTGAGATACATCTGGGTCACGAAGGACGCGCGGCCCGGTGCCCGCACGAGAAAATGCACGTGCGGAGTCCGCCCCGGTTGGGACACGGGGACAATCGTGCGAAAACGAAACGCACCGTCGGCATCCGTCACCGTCTTGCCGAATCCCTGGAACGCGGGGTCGGCCTTGTCGCCGCCACGAGGATCGCGGGGATGGTGATAGCGCCCGGCGGCGTCGCACTGCCAGATCTCGACCTGCGCGCCGGCGACGGCGCGGCCATCGGCGGTTTCGATCCGTCCGAACAAGTGCAGCACGTCGCCCGCCGCACGGCGGGCCTGACCGGCGACCTGAACGAGATCGGCATCGGCGTCCAGCGGCAAGGACTCCGGATAGTAGGGTCCCGTCGACTGCGCGACGGTCGGTCGCCGCGTGGCCGCCCTCAGGGGCGTCGCGAGCGCCGCCAGTACGCCGCCGATGACCAGACGCCGGCTGATACCGATGGTGCGTCGCTTCATGATCGACTCCCGATTCCGGATGTCGTCGGCCCTACGCCGACGGGGGATCGCTCGACAGTCCGGCCTCGTGGATTCCGGCGATGGCGCAATCCTCATCCTTGTCGGAACTATCGCCACTGATCCCGACGGCGCCAATCACGTCACCGTCATCACTGCGCACCAGTACGCCGCCCGCAGCGGGAACCACGCGCCCCTGCGACATCGCCGCAAGAGCGTTGAGGAATGCGGGATTTCCCGCGAGCCGCTGTGCCAGCGCACCCGACGACGCTCCCATGCCGAGCGCGCCCCAGGCCTTCCCGATCGCGATATCGGGCCGCAGGATGCCAGAGCCGTCCTGGCGCTGGAACGAGAGCAGGTGGCCACCGGCGTCGAGCACCGCGACGGTCAGGGGCTTGCAGCCGCTATCGCGGGCGCGACGCAGCGCGCCTTCGACGATCCGGTTGGCCGCGTCAAGTGACAGCGACGGCATTCGGTACCCTCCTTGCGAAAGCCCAAATAGCGAAACGTTCTCGTTATAATGCGGGGCACCGACAGAAAGAACCGCCATGGCCATACCCTTCGTTCGCGACCTGGAATTCGAGTACGGCGTCGTCGAGCGCGTTTCGCCGCTGGTCCGGCGGGTCATTGCGCGCAACCCTTCGTACTTCACCTACTATGGGACCGGCACCTATATCGTCGGCAATGGCGACGTCGCGGTCATCGACCCCGGCCCCGATCTCGCCAGCCACATCGATGCCCTGGAACGCGCGCTCGACGGCGAATCGGTCACGCACATCCTCGTCACCCACACCCACCGCGACCATTCGCCCGGCGCCCGCCTGCTTCAGCATCGGGTCGGCGGCATGACGCACGGTTTCGGCCCGCACGGTTCGGGCCGGCCCGAAATCGGCGGCGAAGTGGAAGAAGGCGCCGATCACGACTTCAGGCCGGACATCGCCCTGCGCGACGGCGACTCAATCACCGGTTCCGGCTGGACGCTCCAGGCGGTCCATACGCCTGGACACTGCTCGAACCATCTGTGCTACCGCCTCCCCGAGGAAAAGACGCTGTTCTGCGGCGATCATGTCATGGGCTGGTCGACAACGGTCGTGTCGCCGCCGGACGGCGACATGCAGGCCTACATGCGCTCGCTGCACAAACTGCTCGAGGCCGACGACGACGTCTATTGGCCGACGCACGGCCCGGCGATTCGCGATCCGCAGAATTTCGTTCGCGCCTACATCGCGCACCGGCAGGAGCGCGAGGCGCAAATCGTGGACTGCATCCGCAATGGCGCCAGCACGATCGACCGCATGGTCAAGCTCATGTATGTCGGGGTGGACGAACGGCTGCATCCCGCAGCGGCGCGCTCAGTCCTGTCGCACCTGATTCACCTGGTCGAAACCGAGCGGGTCGTGACCGACGGCCCGCCATCGCTGCAGGCCGCCTACGCGCTCCCCTGACGCGCTAGTGCGCCATCAGCACCGGGATGTCGGCGTGCTGCAGGATGACGCTGGTCGGCCCGCCGACCATCATGTGACGCAAGCGGCTGTGTGTGTAGGCGCCCATGATCAGCAGGTCGGCGCCGACCTCCGCCGACTTTTCCAGCAGCGCGTGTCCGACAGGTCGCCCGGTCTCTTCCATATGGGCAACGTCGGCCTTGATGTCGTGACAGGCGAGATAGGTCACGAGGTCGTCGACATGCGAGGTCGACCGGAAAGCGTCCGGCACGACCAAGACGACGACCCGGTCGGCCTCGCCCAGGAAATGTAGTCCTGCGCCGGCGCCGATGGCGCGGACCGCCTCGAGGCTTCCGTTCCACGCAATGCACACGGTCTTGCCCAGAACTTCCGGCGGCGTCGGCGGTGCAAGCAGCACCGGGCGTCCGGTCTCGAGCAACGCGATCTCGACGGTCGTCCGCTGCGTATCGCCCTTGCCGCCGGCGCGCGCCGCCACGATGAGGTCCGACAGCCGGCCGCGCACCGCGAGAAGGTCGTCCTCGCGGCCCACCGCCGTGGCGAAATTGGCCCCGAACCCCGCGCCGGTGCGGCCCTCGGTGATCGGGGCGCCAGCTTCCTTGCACAGTCGCACGAATTGTTCGTGGGCGCGCTCGCGGCGCTCTTCGCCCTCTTTTTCGACCGCCGACATGATGTCCTGGATCATGTTGCTGGTCATGCCCTCGG
>JAYQVF010000058.1:0-16153 GCA_038148335.1 Alphaproteobacteria bacterium
ACTACACCGACGACCTGCGCATCGGGAAGGAAATCCTGCAGCGCCAGGTCGATGCCTATCGCAAGCTGCGCAACACGCTGCGCTACATGCTCGGCAACCTGTCCGGGTTCAGCGAGGACGAGCGCGTTGCTGTCGGCGAGATGCCGGAACTCGAACGCTGGGTCATGCATCGGCTGTGGATGCTGGACCGGCATGTCCGCAAGTCCTGTGACGACTTCGACTTCCACGACCTCTATGTGCAACTGTACAACTTCTGCACCAACGACCTGTCCGCGTTCTATTTCGATATTCGCAAGGATTCTTTCTACTGCGACCGGCCGGATTCGCTGGTCCGCCGTTCGGCGCGCACCGTCCTCGATCACCTCTTCCACTGCCTTACCACGTGGCTTGCGCCAATCCTCTGCTTCACGGCCGAAGAGGCCTGGCTGTCGCGCTATCCCGGAGACGACGAGAGCGTCCACCTTCAGGTGTTCCCGAACGTACCGGCTGACTGGCGCGACGATGCGCTGGAGCAGAGGTGGGCGCGGGTGCGCCGGTTGCGCCGCGTCGTGACCGGGGCCCTCGAGGTCGAGCGGCGGGAAAAGCGTATCGGCTCGTCGTTGCAGGCGGCGCCAACCGTCTTTGCCGACGGCGATACCATCGCGGCGTGCAAGGGCCTCGATCTTGCCGAAATCTGCATCACCTCGAACCTGACCTTGCTTGAGGGCGAAGGACCGTCCGAGGCCTACCGTTTCGATGAGGTGCCGGGCATTGCGGTGGTTCCGGAGCTGGCCGACGGCGCCAAATGCCAGCGCTGCTGGAAGGTCTTGCCCGAAGTGCCCCAGGACGCGGAAGGTGGCGTGTGCCATCGCTGCGCGGACGCCGTCGACCACCTCGAGGCGCACGCCGGCTGATGGTGCGGCCCGGCATTCTGATCGCCATTGCCGTGGTCGTCCTCGACCAGGCAAGCAAGATCTGGATTGCCGCCGAGATCGGTCTTGGCCAGGGGGTGCCGGTCACCGGTTTTTTCAACCTGGTCCATGTGCTCAACACCGGAATCAGCTTCAGCCTGTTTCAGGCGGGCGAACTCTCGCGCTGGATATTCACGATTCTGGCTCTCGCGGTGGCCGTGGGGTTGATCGTCTGGCTGCGGCGCGCCACATCGATGTGGACCGCGGTGGCGCTGGGCGGAATCATCGGCGGGGCCGTGGGCAATACGATCGACCGGGTGCGAATCGGCGCGGTGGTGGATTTTCTGGATTTTCACGCTGCCGGCTTTCACTGGCCCGCATTCAACGTGGCAGACTCGGCAATCGTCGTGGGCGCCGTTATGATCTTGGCGGAAGGCCTGTTTTCTGGACCGCGGCGCGGTGCGAAGGGAGATGACCATCGTCACTGAGCATTCCCGACTTGTGAGGATCGGCGTGGTGGCGCTTTGCGCCCTGGCGGCGGCCTGCTCGAACCCCAGCAAGACGCTGGGCCTCGACCCGGATCCGCCCGACGAATTCCAGGTCGTCAGCAAGGCGCCGCTGACCATTCCCCCCGATTTCAATCTGCGTCCGCCGCAACCGGGGGCGCCGCGGCCCCAGGTGCTCGACCCGACCTCTCGGGCGCAGGCGGCACTGGTCGGCGAGGCGCGCCAGGCCGGAACGGGCTCGGCTTCGGCGGGCGAATCGGCGCTCCTTCAGGTGGCGCGCGCCGATCGGGCCAACCCGGAGATCCGCCAGGTCCTGACCCAGGAGACCACCCAGCTGCAGGATCGCGACAAGGGCTTCGTCGAGCGCTTGGTCGAGCGGGTGCGCGGTCCTTCCGAACCCGATGCCCGGGTGGTCGACGCTACCGAAGAGGAGCGGCGCCTGCGTCAGCAGCAGGCTTCGGCCAACGTGTCGGCGGCGGATCAGGAGACCCCGGTCATCCGGCGCAAGAGCCGGTCGATCCTGTCGGACGTCTTCTAGGCGCTTCGCTGACCATCATTTGACTTCCGGTGGGACGTTCTCCCCTTGTCTCCATAGGGGCAGCGTGCCTAGTTAGGTCTATGGCAAAGCGTTTGTTTGGGCTCTCAAGAGGGGCCTTGGTGTTCATGGCGGCGCTCGTCGCCGTGCTCGCACCGTTGTCCGTGCCGGTCCAGGCCGGTCTGTTCAATCCCAAGACCTTCTATCTCGACAACGGGCTTCAGGTGGTCCTGATCGAGGATCATCGGGCGCCGGTGGTTACCCAGATGATCTGGTACAGGGCCGGATCGGCAGACGAGCCCCGCGGCAAGTCGGGGATCGCTCATTTCCTCGAGCACCTCATGTTCAAGGGCACCGTCGACGTCCCGTCGGGCGAATTCTCCGCGATCGTCAGCCGCAATGGGGGACGGGAGAACGCCTTCACGTCGTACGACTACACCGGCTATTTCCAGACGGTGGCATCCGATCGTCTCGAAACGGTCATGCGTCTCGAAGCCGATCGCATGACCAACCTGACCCTCACCAGGGAGCAGGTCGATTCCGAGCGACTCGTCATTCTCGAGGAGCGCAGGTCGCGCGTCGACAACACGCCGACCGGGCAGTTCTTCGAGCAGATGAATGCGACCCAGTACCTCGCTTATCCCTACCGCATTCCGGTGATCGGCTGGGAAGCCGAAATGGCGAAGCTAAGTCTCGACGACGCTCTCGATTGGTACCGACGGCACTATGCGCCCAACAACGCCATCCTTGTTGTCGCGGGCGACGTCAGCCTCGATGAACTGAAACCGCTGGCCGAGAAGTATTACGGCTCGATTCCGCGTCGCGATGTACCTGAAAGGGTGCGCCTCGACGAGCCGCCGCAGCTCGCCGAACGCCGCCTCGAAATGGCGCACCCGCAGGTGACGCAGGACACCTGGCGGCGGTCATACCTTGCGCCGAGCTATCTCTGGGGCGAAACGCAGCATGCCCTGCCGCTGCAGTTGTTGGCGCAGATCATCGGGGGCGGCGCCACCAGCCGCCTTTACCGAGACATGGTCGTCGGCAGCGAAATGGCGGTGCAGGCGAGTGCCTTCTACTCGGCCAACGACATTGGGCCGAGCCAGTTCTTTCTGTTTGCCATTCCGCGGGGCGACACGACCCTTGCCGACATCGAGAAGCGGATGGACGAGGTCATTGCTGAGATCGTCCGGCAAGGGATTACCGAAGACGAGCTCATGCGGACCAAGCGCCTGCTTCTGTCGCAGGCCGTCTATGCGCGCGACAACGTTCAGGGTGCGGCGCGCATTTTCGGCGAAGCGTTGACCAATGGACGCTCCATCGAGGACGTGGAGAGCTGGCCCGACCGGGTCCGCGCGGTCACCGTGGACGAAGTGAACGCGGCGGCGCGCTACGTATTCGACAAGCGGCGCTCCGTGACCGGTATCCTGCGGGCGGAGAAGGCGAGTTGATCGGCATGGCAATGAGCCTCTGGAGGCAAGTCGCCGTCGCGGCGGTCATCGTTCTTGTCATCGGCCTCCGCGGCCCCGCATTTGCCGCCGACATCCAGGAAGTGCGCTCGCCGGGCGGCATCACCGCTTGGCTGGTCGAGGAACACTCCATTCCGATGATCGCGCTGGAACTGCATTTCCGCGGCGGGTCGTCGCTGGATCCCACCGGTAAGGAAGGTCTGGCGAATCTCCTCTCGGGCATGCTCGACGAAGGGGCCGGCGATCTCGATTCGCAGGCTTTTCAGAGCCGCCTGGAAGACTTCGCGATCTCGCTGTCGTATGACGCGAGTCGCGACGGCTTCACCGGCAGCCTGCGGACCCTCAGCGAGAACGCCGACGAGGCGTTTCGCCTGTTGCGCCTGTCGCTGACCGAGCCGCGCTTCGATCCCGAGCCGCTGGAACGGATCCGATCCCAGGTGATCGCCGGTATCCGTGCGCGGGAGCAGAACCCCAACACGATCGTCGGTCAGACGTTGTTCGAGACGCTCTATCCCGATCACCCCTATGGCCGGCCGGGGCGGGGAACTCCGGACACCGTTTCGGCGGTCAGCGCCGATGACCTCCGGCGATTCGTTGGCGAGCGCTTCGCCAAGGACAATCTGGTCGTTGGCGTCGTCGGCGACATCACGAAAGAACAGCTCGCCGCACTTCTGGATGCGACCTTCGGCGCGTTGCCGGCTGCGGCGCCGGCCGCGACGAAGGTTCCCGACGTTGCGGCGGCGGCTGACGGGCGGGTGATCGTCGAACGCCGGCCGATCCCCCAAAGCGTGCTCATGTGGGCCATGCCGGGGATCAAGCGCGACGATCCCGACTACTTTGCCGCCGTACTCATGAATAGCATTCTGGGCGGAACCAGTTTCACCTCCCGCCTCTACGAAGAAGTGCGCGAGAAGCGCGGTCTGGCCTATTCGGTATACAGCGCCATCGTCCCGTTCGAACATTCCGGCATCGTGCTCGGCGGCGTGGGGACCCAGAACGGCCACCTCAAGGAATCGTTGGGCATTATCAGGGCGGAAATCGAAAAGATCGCCCGCGAGGGCATCACACCGGACGAACTGGACAGGGCCAAGACCTATACGACGGGCGCCTTCCCGTTGACCCTCGATACAAACGGCCGCATCGCCGGTGTCCTGGTGACCCTGCAGGTCCTCGATCTTGGGATCGACTATCTCGACCGGCGTGCCGGCCTGGTCAACGCGGTCTCGCTGGAGGATGTCCGGCGCGTCGCGGCGCGCCTGCTCGACCTGGATGCCATGACGGTCGTGGTGGTGGGCGATCCCCAGGGTGTGGATAGCACGAACTGACGTTTCTGCCGCTCGTTGGAGCCCACATTCGCGTCTGCTAGGTTGGCCGGGATCATGCCCAGTCCCTTCACACAGATCGCGCGCCATTGCTATTCGGACTCCATCGGGGCGGCGGGCGTTGACCCTGCTGCGATCGACGCCGACAGGGCGCGGGCAGTGCGACGTCTCTCCGCTCTGAAAGAGGGTCTGGGTCGGGACGCACGTTTCGAATGCCTCGCCGCGGCATCGTGGCAGGACGATCTGGCGCCGCTGGAGGAGATTGCCCGCCGTTTCGCGGACCTGGACGATGTCCTGCTCGTCGGTATCGGTGGCTCGGCGCTCGGTGCGCGAACGCTCGGCGCGGTTGCGTCGGGCGGCTCCAAGAGGTGCCGCCTGCATGTGCTCGATAATCTGCAGGCGGGCCGGCTCGAAGCCCTCCTCGGCAACCTCGATGCGCGACGGACAGGTGTCCTGCTGGTCTCGAAATCGGGGTCGACGGCCGAAGTGTTGTCGCAGGCTCTCGTCATCTTGCCCCATCTCGCGGCACGGGGCGGCGGGGACGATCTCGCCCGGCGCGTCGTCGGTATTGCCGTACCGGGCGACAACCCGCTGCGGCAACTGGCGGCGGTCTGGGGCTTCGCCGTCCTCGACCACCCGGTCGACGTTGCAGGACGATATTCGGTGTTCACGCTCGTCGGGATGTTGCCCGCCATGATCATGGGGCTCGATCCCGTCGCCGTGCGCAGGGGCGGGGTTGCCGCGCTAGAAGACCCCCTCATGCCGGCAGCGGAGGGAGCGGCGCTCATGGCGGCCTTCCATCGGCGAAACACCCGGATTGCGGTGAACCTTGCCTACGATGAACGGCTGGTCCTGTTCACCCAATGGCATGCCCAACTCTGGGCGGAGAGCCTGGGCAAAGCGGGTCATGGGATGACGCCCGTAGCGGCTCTCGGGCCCCTGGATCAGCACAGCCAACTCCAGCTTTACCTCGACGGCCCGCCCGACAAGGTCTTCACCGTCTACGTCTCCCGGTCTGCCGGTGTCGGCCAGCCGGTCGCGCGCGATCAGATCGACGGGATCGAAAGTCTGTCGTACCTCGCCGGTCGCACGATCGGCGACATCGTCGCGGCGTCGGCACGCGCCACGACGGAAACGCTGGTCGCGCACGGGCGCCCGGTGCGCCTCCTCCTGTTGCCGCGTATCGACGAAGAGATGCTCGGGTCGCTGTTCATGCATTTCATGCTGGAGACTGTCCTCACCGCTGACCTGATGGGAGTCGATCCATTCGACCAGCCCGCGGTGGACGAGGGGAAGGTGCGTGCCCGCGACTATCTGCGCAGCGGGCGGGTCGCCATCGAGCCATGAGAATTCGCCGGTTGCCGGAGGGCACGGTCAATCGCATCGCCGCCGGCGAGGTGGTCGAACGCCCTTCGAGCGTCGTCAAGGAGCTCGTCGAAAACGCGCTCGACGCGGGATCTGCGCGCATCGACGTGTCGATCGGCGGGGCCGGCCGCGACCTCATCGTTGTCGCCGACGACGGGATCGGCATGGACCGGGACGACCTCGTTCTCGCCATCGAACGCCACGCGACATCGAAACTTCCGGACGACGATCTGGTGCGCATCGAGCATCTCGGGTTCCGCGGCGAGGCGTTACCCTCGATCGGTTCGGTCAGCCGTTTGACGATCGCAAGCCGTGCGCGGGGCGCCGAGGACGCCTGGGTGCTCAAGGTCGAAGGAGGCCGCGCCGCCGAGCCGCAGCCGACGCCGTTGCCAGGCGGAACCCGAATCGAGGTTCGCGATCTCTTCTACGCAACGCCGGCGCGCCTGAAGTTCCTCAAGACGGATCGCGGCGAAGCCCAGGCGATCGTCGAAATCGTCAAACGACTTGCCATGGCCAATCCGGCGGTCGCGTTCACGTTGCGCGACAGTGAACGCGAGCTGCTGGCCTACCCGGCGGCGTCGGGCGGCGATGCGCAGCGCACCAGGCTTGCCGCCGTCATGGGCCGCGAATTCACCGACAACAGCGTCGCCGTCGATGCCGAACGCGACGGCGTACGCCTTACCGGGTTCGCCGGCCTGCCGACCATGAACAAAGGGAACGCCCAGGCGCAGTACCTGTTCGTCAACGGCCGTCCGGTGCGCGACCGGGTGTTCACGGGCGCCATCCGCGGGGCCTATCAAGACCTGATGGCCCGTCACCGCTTTCCGGTCGTCGCCCTGTTTCTCGAGGTGCCGCCCGAGGCCGTCGATGTGAACGTTCACCCCGCCAAGGCGGAAGTCCGGTTCCGCGACGAGCAGATGGTACGCGGCCTGATTGTCTCCGCCGTGCGCCGCGCGCTGGCCGAGGCCGGGCACCGCGCGTCGTCCACCGTGGCGGCGCAGGCCGCCGCGGCCTTCCGTCCCGGGGCGCAGGGGACCTTCTACGGTGGGTCACAGGGGCCGGTGGCACGACCGGGGTTGGCCGAGGCTGCGGCCGCGTTTCAGCACCAGGCGCCCCAAGGCGCGCCGGCGCCGGCCGCCGGTTTTGCGCCGGCGTCGCGGCCGACCCCAGCTTTGGACAACGACAGGGTCGCGCCGCTCCGGTCCTATCCCCTGGGCGCGGCGGTGGGGCAACTGCACGACACCTACATCGTCGCCCAGACCGAGGACGGGCTGATCGTCGTCGATCAGCACGCGGCGCACGAGCGCCTCGTCTACGAACGGATGAAAAAGGCGCTGCTCGGCGGCGTCGCCCGTCAGGTACTGCTGATCCCCGAGGTCGTTGAAATGGACGAGGGCGCGGTCGGCCGGGTCCTGGCGCGCGCCGACGAGCTCGCCGACCTCGGGCTGGTGATCGAGGCCTTCGGCGGCGGCGCCGTCGTGGTTCGCGAACAGCCGGCGCTGCTCGGCGAAGTGGACCTCCAGGGACTGGTGCGCGATCTCGCCGACGACCTCGCCGAGTTCGACGAGGCGACGGCATTGAACGAACGGCTCAACGACGTTTGCAGTACGCTGGCGTGCCATGGTTCGGTCCGCACCGGCCGGCGCATGGCGGCCGACGAGATGAACGCTCTGCTGCGTGAGATGGAGGCGACGCCCAATTCCGGCCAGTGCAACCACGGCCGGCCGACCTACATCGAGCTCAAGCTGCCCGATATCGAGCGGCTATTCGGCCGCCGCTGACTTACGCTGCGCGGCGCAGGAAGATCACGCGCGCCGCGCCGTAGCGCCGGTCGTCGACCGTCTCGAATCCGTCGGGAGGGTCGAAAGCCTCGTCGCGTCCCAGTTCGACCACGACCAGGGCCGCCTCGGTGAGCCAGCCCGCGGCGCGCAGAGCCTCCAGCGCCGGTTGTGTCAGCTCGGCGCGGTAGGGCGCATCCATCAGGACGAGGTCGACCGGCGCGCGGCACGGACCGGGTGCGGTCGCGTCGCGTCGCAGGACGGTGACGTTCGCCGCGACGCCGAGATGGTCGGCGTTGCGTTCGATCAGGCGCGCCGATGCCGCATCATTTTCGATGAACGTCACGTGGTCGGCGCCGCGCGACAGCGCTTCGAAGCCCAGCGCCCCCGTGCCGGCAAACGCATCGAGAACGCGGACGCCGGTGAGCGGCGCGCCGCCCGCGACCAGGAGGCCATGCACCAGCTTGTTGAAGATCGCCTCGCGGACCCGTTCGGCGGTGGGGCGGACATCCTTGCCCGGCAGCGTATCGAGTTTGCGCCCGCGAAGCCGGCCGGCGACGACGCGCAGCATCAGTCCTTCAGTCCGAGCTGTTCGTGTAGCACCTTGCGCGGCACCGGATCGACCTCGCCGGGCCTCAGGTGGCCGAGCTGGAAAGGCCCGTAGGCCAGCCGGATCAGGCGCGACACCGGCCACCCCAGAAACTCCATGACCTTTCGGATCTCGCGGTTCTTGCCCTCCTTGAGGGCGACGGTCAGCCAGGCGTTGCTGCCCTGTTGCTTGTCGAGCGTGGCGGTGATCGGCTCGTAGCGGATGCGTTCGATCGTGATGCCGCGCTTGAGTTCGTCGAGCGCCGCCTGGTCGACGCGACCGTGAACCCGCACGCGGTAGCGCCGGGTCCAGCCGGTCGCCGGCAATTCGAGCCGTCGCGCCAGTTCGCCATCGTTGGTCAGCAGGAGCAGGCCCTCGGAATTCAGATCGAGGCGGCCGATCGTGACGACGCGCGGCAGGTCTTTGGGAAGGTGGTCGAAGATGGTGTCGCGGCCGCGTTCGTCGCGGTTCGTCGTCACCAGGCCGGCCGGCTTGTGATAGCGCCACAGCCGCATTTCCTCGGCCATGGGCAGCGGCTTGCCGTCGACCTCGATGCGGCTCTGGGCGGTGACGACGACGGCCGGGCTGGTCAGCACCGTACCGTCGACCCGAACACGGCCGTCGGCGATCCAGCGTTCGGCCTCGCGCCGCGAGCACAAACCGGCGCGTGCGATGCGCTTGGCGATGCGTTCGCCCGCCGCGGTCTCCCCGGCCATGTCTAGTTCCCGCCGCGGGCGGCGGCGATGAAGGCGCGGAAGATCTTGGCGTCGCCGTCGCTGATGTCGTACTCGGGGTGCCACTGCACGCCGAGGCAGAAGCGGTAGGCGCGCGACTCGATGCCCTCGACGACGCCGTCGGGCGCCACGGCGTTGATGACGACGTCCTTGCCGTCGTGCGCCGCGGCCTGGTGGTGGGCGCTGTTCACCGGCAGTTCGTCGGTGCCGACGATCTCGTGCAGCAGGGTATCCGGCGCAACCCTGACGGTATGGCCGGGCTCGTCGCGCGAGTTCGGCTGTTCGTGGGCGAGCGCGTTGGGCACCTCGTCGGGGATATGCTGTACCAGGGTGCCGCCGAGGATGACGTGCAGCAGCTGCTGGCCGCCGCAGATGCCGAGTACGGCCTTGTCGCGGGCCAGCATCGCGCGGGTCACGGCGGCCTCGAACGCGGTCCGCCGGTCCTTGGTCTTGACCGTGGCATGGCGGGTGGTGGCGCCGAACAGCGCCGGATCGACGTCGAAATTGCCGCCCGAGACGACGATGCCGTCGAGCAGGTCGGCATAGCGTTCGGCTGCGTCGAGGTCGTGCGGCAGCATCAGCACGACGCCGCCGGCCTTGGCGACGGCGTCGCAATAGTTCTGGCGCAGGGCGAACCACGGCTTGTTGGAATAGGCGCCGGGGTCTTCCGAATCGACGGTAATGCCGATGAGAGGGGCGTTGGTCATGTGCCGGAACATAGGCGTCGCCGCACGAGGCGGCAACGGCGCTAGAGAGCGTCGTAGTCGTATGTTGCTTCCATCCGCCGCGCCAGATGATCACCGTAGACCACCGACTCGTAGCCGGGGGGTCGTTCGCGCGTAAGGGCGGGAAGGGGCTCGACTACCGTGCGGTAGCTTGGGTCGTAGAGGAAGACCATGGAATAGCGGTGGGTGTCAGTCGGATTGACCACGCGGTGCCGGGCGGCGTGGAATTGGCCGTTGGACCAGCGTTCCATCATATCGCCGCAGTTCACACCGAGTGCCCCGGCCGGCGCCGGGGCGCTGATCCAGGTGCCGTCGGGCAACTGGACTTCGAGGCCCGGCGTGCCGTCCTGGGTGAGGATTGTGATCGCGCCGATATCGGTATGAGGTGCCGCGCCGAAGGCGTCCGCGTCTTCCGGCATCGGGGGATAATCGAGGACGCGCAGATGGGTGAGCGGCTTTTCGTAGAACGAATCGAGGGCGTCCTCGGCGAGTCCCAGGGAAAGTGCGAACCCGTGTAACAAAGCCGCTCCCACGCGGTAGAGGTCGGCTTGGTAGGCAAGCATCGCCGGGCGAAGCCCGGGCACCGCATCCGGCCACTGGTTCGGGCCGTGAAGCCGGGTGCCCGCCATGACCTCGGGGTCCTCGGGGCCGAGTTCGGTCCCGATAATGAACGAATGGCTTTGGTTCGGTCTGGTGACGCGGCCGACACGTCCGGAGTCATCGACGCGCTGTGCGTCCATTCTCAACTGCGTGGTGATTCCTTGCGGGATGTAGCCGCGGTGCAGCCGGTTGAGGCGGACGGTACGCCGGGTCCCTTCAGGCAGTGCAAAGAACCGCTTTGCTTCGTCGAAAACGCGCGCACTCGCCTCCGTAGAGGCGCCATGGCCGGTGATGCAAAAAAAGCCGACCTCACGGCAAGCCGCTGCAATTCTCCGTGCGACGGTGGCCTTCGCGGCCGCATCGGTGCCAAAGAGTGCGGCGATGTCGATGACGGGCACGACGGTTTCAAACGGGGCGGGCTCACGCATGGCCATGGGCTTGTCTCCCTCCGTGTCCGTGAAGCCTAGGCCGGTACTTTGCGGCAAGGCAAGCGGCCCGGAGCTTGACCCGTCCTGCCTCCCGGCCCACGCTTGAGCCATGAGCGAGAACGGCGAAACCCCGATGGCGCGCGCCCTGGCCGAGGCCGAGGCTGCAGCGCGCTGCGGCGAGGTGCCGGTCGGCGCGGTGCTGGTCGACGCCCGGGGCCGGGTGGTCGCGCAGGCGGGCAACCGCACCCGCACCGACAACGATCCGACGGCGCATGCCGAGATGGTGGTGATCCGCGCCGCCGCCGCGGCGCGCGGCGCTGAGCGGCTCAACGACTGCGACCTCTACGTCACGCTGGAGCCGTGCCCGATGTGTGCCCAGGCGATCAGCTTCGCGCGCCTGCGCCGGCTCTATTACGGCGCGGCCGATCCCAAGGGCGGTGGGGTCGAGCACGGGCCGCGCATCTTCGCCCAGAGCACCTGCCATCACGTGCCCGAAATCTACGGTGGGCTCGAGGAAACGAAGGCGGGCGCGCTGCTGAAAGAGTTCTTCCAGTCGCGGCGCTGATGCCGCGTCTTGCGCTTCCTCAAGGCGCGGCGCGCGCCGATTGCTGATACATAGTCCAAGCGTTTCACCGCGGAGAGAGTCATGGTCGTCGAGCATCCAGAAAAAACCAAGAAACTGCTGCCCAGGCTGACCGCCTTCATGGACGAACACGTCTATCCGGCGGAAGCGGTCTATGCCGCGCAGCTCGACGAGGAGCGCTGGCGCGAGCCGCCGGTCATGGCCGAGCTCAAGGCCAAGGCCAGGAAGGCCGGCCTGTGGAACCTTTTCCTGCCCGACGACGAGCTCGCGCTCGGCCTGACCAACCTCGAATACGCGCCGCTGTGCGAGGTCATGGGCCGCGTGCCTTTTGCGCCCGAGGTGTTCAACTGCAACGCGCCCGACACCGGCAACATGGAACTGCTGTGGAAGTACGGCAACGACGCGCAGAAGAAGCAGTGGCTGACGCCGCTGCTCGAGGGCGAGATCCGGTCGGCCTATTGCATGACCGAGCCCGACGTCGCCTCGTCGGATGCGACCAACGTCGAAACCTCGATCAGGCGCGACGGCGACGACTACGTCATCAACGGCCGCAAGTGGTGGATCACCAATGCGGCGCACCCGGATTGCGCGATCTTCATCGTCATGGGCAAGACCGATCCTGATGCGCCGCGGCACCAGCAGCAGTCGCAGATCCTGGTGCCGCGCGACACGCTGGGCGTCACCGTCGTGCGCAAGCTGCAGCTGTTCGGATTCGACGACGCGCCGCACGGCCATTGCGAGGTCACCTTCGAGAACGTCCGCGTGCCGGCCGCTAACCTGATCCTCGGCGAGGGCCGCGGCTTCGAGATCGCCCAGGGCCGTCTCGGACCGGGCCGCATCCATCACTGCATGCGCCAGATCGGCGTCGCCGAGCGCGCGCTCGAAACCATGTGCCGCCGGGTCTCCTCCCGCGTCGCCTTCGGCAAGCCGCTCGCCGAACAGGGTTTCATCCGCCAGCAGATCGCGCAATGCCGCATCGAGATCGAGCAGTCGCGCCTGCTCGTGCTCAAGACCGCATGGATGATCGACCAGGTCGGCGCCAAGGCGGCCCGCGCCGAGATCGCGATGATCAAGGTCGCGGTGCCGATGATGACCCAGAACATCCTCGACCGCGCCATGCAGGTGCACGGCGCCGGCGGCTTTTCCGAGGACTACGGCCTCGCCTACGCCTGGGCCTGGGCGCGCGCCCTGCGCATGGCCGACGGCCCCGACGAGGTCCACGCCGAAGGCATCGCCAAGATGGAACTGCGCAAGTACACGAACGCCTGACGTGGCGCGGTGAGCTTGGCCGTGGCGGTCACCGCCGTGGCTGGGTCTTTCTTGTTCATGCCGGAAGACTTCCCTCCTCCCCCTGCTGGCAGCGGGAGGACAGAGGAGGGGGTTGTTTGCGAGCGGACTCGGTGTTCATGGCGCCCCCGACCCCCTCCCCGGCCTGCGGCCGGACCTCCCCCTCCACGAGGGGGAGGAGGTGCGTCGGTGGCGCAGGGTCGGCATTGAAGTGCACATGGGTTTCAACCCCCGATCTTCTTGACCTGCTGCCAGCCGCGTTCGGCCAGGGGGCGGACCAGCGCGCCCATGGCCTCGGCCTCGGGGTTGGCGGCGGTGCCGTCGCGGACGCGGCCCATGATGCCCTGCAGGATCGCCGCCATGCGGAACAGGTTGTAGGCCATGTAGAACTCCCAGTCCGGCAGCGCGTCGCGTCCGGTTCGCCGGGCGTAGGCGGCCGTATAGGCGGCCTCATCGGGAATGCCGAGGGCACCGAGGTCCGAGCCGCGCAGGCCGCGGAATTCGTCCGGGCTGAGCCGCCATGCCATGACGTGATAGGCGAAGTCGGCGAGCGGATGGCCCAATGTCGCGATCTCCCAGTCGAGCACGCCGATGACGCGCGGCTCGGTTGGGTGGAACACCATGTTGTCGAGGCGAAAGTCGCCGTGGACCAGCGTGGTCTCGTCGTCCTCGGGAAGGTTCTCGGGCAGCCACGCCATCAGACGTTCCATGGCGTCGATGGTCTCGCTCTCGCTCGCCTTGTACTGCTTCGACCAACGGCCGATCTGGCGCGCGACGTAGCCGCCCTCGCGGCCGAAGTCGCCAAGGCCGGCGGCCTTGTAGTCGACGGTATGAAGGGCGGCGATCACCCGGTTCATCTCGTCGAACATCGCGCCCCGTTCGGCCGCCGAGGCGATCTCGGGCAGGCGCGGGTCGAAGAAGATGCGGCCGTCGAGGAAATCCATGACGTAGAACATCGTGCCGACGACGGATTCGTCGTCGCACAGCAGGAAGGTGCGCGGCACCGGCACGTCGCTGTCGGCCAGCGCGGACATGATGCGGTATTCGCGGTCGACGGCGTGGGCCGACGGCAGCAGCTTGCCCGGCGGCTTGCGGCGCAGGACGTAGGACGCGCTCGGCGTCGTCAGGCGGTAGGTCGGGTTGGACTGCCCGGCATGGAATTCGCGCACCGTCAGCGGGCCTTCGAAGCCGGGTAGGTTGGCCGTGAGCCAGGCCTCGAGCCGCGCCTCGTCGAACCGGTGGGCGGGGAGGACGTCGGGGGCGTCGCTCATCCTGCGATGCCGACGGTTTGCCTGCGCGCCGTGCGCACTAAATGTGTTTTCCGCCGAAACGAAGCCAAAGAATCGTTTGAATTCAAAGCCCCCTCATTTCCTCGTTGCGTCGTGTCGCTTCCACAGACACGTTAATTGCCAAATCCGCCGAAACGAACCCAACTGTCCGGACATTTCATCTACCGTCACGTTCTTGGGCTGGCCCGATTGGTGCGACTGCCGTGAATCATGGGGATAGCTCCCTCCATTGTCGTGATTCTACCGCCATAATTAATTGCCGTAGAATCACGTTTGCTGTCCCCGAAATGGACCTGTTGGACGAAAGCTCTGTCTGTTGGTGGGTCGAGTGAAGCGAATAGCACTTCTGGTCTTCGTCGTGTTCGCCGCGACGGGCCTTGCCCTCGCCGACGAGGCTCAAGGATGGTGGGACTATCTCGCGCAAGGCGATCAGAAGTATGACGCAGGTGACTTCGCGGCTGCCGCGGACCTGTATGAGAAGGGTGTCGCCGCTGCCGGGGACAACGTTGACGCCCAGGTTCGCCTCCTAGACAGCCTTAGCCAAGCCCTCCGTATCAGCGGCCGACACGACGGCGCGCAACGCGCGGCCGAAGCCGGCCTTGTCCTGGCGGAAGAAGCGTTTGGCCCCGATGCGGGCTGGGTGGCGAGCCTTCTCGTCACGTTGGGCGATTCGCACGCGAGCGCGGGAGACGATGAGGAAGCCATCCCGCTTTTCGAACGGGCGCTTCCGATTGTTGAAAGGGAGATCGGCGCCGGATCGATGTGGGCTGCTGCGGTCCTTGACCGGCTAGCCGTCGCATACCGCAACACCGGCGCACTCGCGACTGCGGCCGATCGGTCGGAACGCGCGTCACGTATCGGCGTGCTGCATCTGAACGACGAGTCGGCAGCGCCGTCGATGGTCGCTCGGCAAACAGGGTTCTTGGTGGCGACCGGGCGCTGGGATGATGCTCGAGAAATGGCCATCACCTTGCACCGTTGGTCGGGGCGCCACCGATCCGACTACGACCTTTGGCGCGCTGAGGCCGATACCGCGCTTGCGACTGTGTTGCGCGATATCGGCGAACTGGAATTGGCGCGCGAGGCACTTCAGCGGGCTGATTCGCTAGCCGGCCAGGGCCCGCTCGATCTGTCGCTGCGTTTTGCGTTGGTCCAGGCTTCGGTGTTGGATGCACTTGGAATGCGCGATCAGGCCGGGCGTGCTCTTGATCCGCTTGTTCCGTTGGCGAAGACGAGTGCCGCGTATGCGGATGTGATTGCCGTCGTGAGGGCCAGTCACGCAATCACGCGCGGCCGGTCGCTGAACGCGCTGAGGTTGGTCGAATCACGACTCGACGCCGCTGTAGCAACAAATGCGGCGGACCAGTTGACTCAGGCTCAACTGATGTTGGAAGAAGCTAGGGTCAACGTCTCCTTGCGCAGATTCGCCGCTGCCGCAGCACTTGTCTCTCAAGTCCGCGCGACACTGCCGGAAGGGCTTCACAGCATTCATGAGTCAGTCATACTCTCCATCGAAGTCCGGAGCGCTCTTGGAACCGGAGACATCGCGACTTCAAAGAAAGCCTTTCGTGCCCTGACCGGGTTGGCGCAGGACTATCCTGTCGGTCATAGGATCCATGGCGACACCACGGTGATTGGGGCAATCATCTCCCTCCATGAATCGCGCGTCGACGAAGCGGAACGGAGATTGGCCAGTGCGAAAACTGCCTACATGAGTTTCAAAGGTCCCCCAGACCTGGTCCTTGCGGCTGCCGCGGTCCTCTTTGCCGAGGAGCTTGTCGCACTGAACCGTGGTTACGAACGCGCTGACCAACTACTGCGCGACGCTATGGCTACTCTCGAAGCGCGCTTCGGCGCGGAGGCCTCCGAGCTGATCAGGCCGTTGTCCTTGTTGGTAGTTGGTTCGGCTGCAGGGCCGTCAGAGAGAGGCCGACGCGTTGGCTTCCCGTGTAAGCGCGCTTCGTATGCGATACAGCGAGTAGTTCAGGAAGGTTTTCGCACCGCGCGCCAGCCGATGTCGCGGCGGCAGAAGCCGCCGGGCCAGTCGATGACGTCG
>JAYQVF010000059.1:0-16203 GCA_038148335.1 Alphaproteobacteria bacterium
GTCTCAATCCGGGTTGCGAACACATTGTCGGCGACATGCGGACGCTGCGCCTCCCGCGCACGTTCGATGCGGTGCTCATCCACGACGCCGTGGGCTACATGGCGACCGAAGCGGACCTCGCCGCGGCCATCGCCACCGCGTCATGCCACCTGCGAAAGGGCGGCGTTGCGATCTTCCTGCCGGACGACGTCCGCGATGGCTATTCCGGACGACGGGAGGAGGGAACGCACTCTGCCGGCGGCAGGACGCTGCACTATGTCGAGCGGTCCCATCCGAGCATTCCGGGCAGGGATTCGGTCTTCGTCGACTTCGAACTGACGTTGAAGGGCGCCGACGGGACGGTGCTGGTCGAGAACGACAGGCATGTAGTCGGCCTGTTCGTGCGGGCGACCTGGCGGCGGCTTATGGAGCACGCCGGGCTCGACGTACTGAAACTCGATGTCGACGATCCGTATCCCGACGACCACGCGGTGTTCGTCGGGCGCAAGCGCTAGGTCTGGCGGCCCTCGAATCGCCGCAGCATCTCGATGTCGAGCGGTTGCCTGTCGCCGAGCCACAGCGGGTTGACGTCGTGGTCCTCGACGGCGTCGCCCGTGTTGGGATGGACCAGGATGTCGAGGCCACGGCGGTTCAGCATCAGCCACGGGACGATCTTGGGGAACTCGTCAGGCTCGAAGGCGACTTGGTACATCGCCTTGGGGTGCGGCCCGACCGGCTTGTCGTGCCAGCGCCCGAGCACGCAGCGAAACCGCCCTTCGAGGCCCAGACGCACCTCGCGAGCGGCGTCCCGTGTGTCGGGCTCGTAGTAAACGTGCGCGTGGTAGCTTGTGATGCGGGCCGTGTCGCGGTGGCTGAGCGGCATGCTCTCTCCTAGTCGAGGACGTTGCCGGCCGAGACGTTGGCGACCGTTCCGGTCATCGTCGCGGCATAGTGCGAGCACAGATGGACGATCATGCCCGCGCATTCCTCGGCAGTCGAATAGCGGCCCAGCAGGGTGGCGGCCTTGGTTGCCGCATGCTGTTCCGGGGTCAGGCGGTCGAGCATCGGCGTGTCGGTCGGACCGGGCGCCACGCAGTTCACGCGCACGCCGTCCGGCGCCCACTCCTTGGCGAGATAGCGCGTCAGGTTGATCACGCCGGCCTTGGCCATGGCGTAGGGCAGACCCGATACCGCCGTGCCGCCGTGCATCCCGTTGGTCGACGATACCAGCACGAGGTTGCCCTTGCTTTCCTTGAGTGCGGCGCGCGCCTCGCGGGCGATGAGAAACGCCGAGGTCAGATTGACATCGAGCAGACGGTGCCATTCCGACAGCGTGGTTTCCTCGATCCGGCCCTTGCCGACCTGGCCCGCCGAATGGACGACGTGGTCGAGCCGCCCATAGCGCTGCAGGGCGACCGCAATGGCGCGACGCGCGTCGGTTTCCTTCGCGAAGTCCGCTTCCACGGTGAGGACGCCTTCCTCACCGTGGAAGAACTGCTCGAGGCGATGCTGATCGCGCCCCGTGGCGACGACGTTCGCGCCGCACTCGCGGAACAGACGAACCGTCGCCCCGCCGATGCCGCCGGTCGCGCCGGTGACCAGCGCGACTTTTCCGGCGCCCTGATACCAGGACAAGGCTATTCGGCGGCCTGTTTTTGCGCCGCGCCGATGGTCGCGTCGTACACGCCGTCGAGCATGCGGTAGCGCATCCGAGCCGACATGCCGACGGTCGCGATGGCGCGTTCCTGCAGGTCGCGCGTCGTCGCATAGCGCGTGCAGATGTTGAGACCGTGCTCCTCGTGGCCCTCGTCGGCCTCGATATGGACGTGGAAGAACTTCAGGTCCTTGTCGGTGAAGCCCATCTTGCGCCCGGCCTCGATGTAGTGCGGATAGATCGTCGGCGTCTGGCCTTCGAGCGCGACCATGATGCCGGCGGCGGCGTCGGACAGCGGCCGGATCGAGGCCAGTTCGTAGGTCCACGAGCGCATCGCCACGGTCGACGGCAGGATCTCGCCGTTGAGATAGCCCGCCTTGACGCGGTCGCGGCTGTAGCCGCAGGCCTCGGCGAAGTCGAGCAGCAGGTCGGGGTGGCGTTCCGGGAACTCCTCACCGTTCAGGTTTTCCAGCATGTGGAGGCGGGCGTCGAGGTCGGGCAGGCGCATGAACAGCGCCGCGAACATCTGGGTCACTTCCTCGATGTAGTAGTACTGCTGCATGGCCCAGAAGCCGAGTTGGTCCTTGGTGACCTCGCCCTTTTTCCACGCGTTGCTGAACGGGTGGCCGCCCGAGTGCGACGGCGTGCGCGCGTCCTGGAGCTTCTTCCAGAACTCTTCCTTGGGCATCAACTGATCGGTCATGAGGTGTCTCCCCGCTTGGGCGCCGTGCGCCGGTGAAATCCAGCTGCCAAATTGACACGCCCCAGCCTTTCCTTCCATTATCCATAATTCAACTTCTATTAACTTCTGAATAACTCTTGGAACTCCGCCAGCTTCGCCAGTTTCTTGCGGCGGTCGAGCATCGGAATCTCGGGCGCGCCGCCGACGTACTCAACATTACGACCCCGGCGCTGTCGAAAAGCCTCGCCAACCTCGAGGCCGAGCTTGGCGCCCGCCTGTTCGATCGTGGCCCCCGCGGCGTGACGCCGACCGTGTTTGGCGACTCCCTGGCCCGCCACGCCAAGGCGATGGCCGCCGAAGAACGCCACGCCCGGGCCGAGATCGCGATGCTGCGGGGTGCCGGACAAGGTCGAATCGCCGTCGGCGGCACCGCGAGCGCGGGCAGCGCGCGGCTCGTCCGGGCGCTCGCCCGGCTGGTGCGCGAGCGGCCCGGCGTCCAGGTCGAGGTGGTCGGCGGTCGTCACGAGACGCTGATCGCCGCGTTGCAGGACGGCGCGCTTGACATCGTGGTAACCGGATTCGGCGCCGGCGCGCCGGCGCCCGATCTCGACGAACGCGTGCTCGCCGAGGATTCCTACGTGGCGGTTGTCGCCGCGGATCATCCGCTGGCGAAGCGGCGGCGCCTGCGGCTGGTCGACCTCGCCTCCTTTCCCTGGGTGGTTGCGTCCAACATCGGCGACGTCGTGCCGGGCTGGGCGCGCGCCTTCACCGACGAAGGTCTGACGCCGCCGCAGCCGGCGCTGGCATCGGACTCCTACCTCTTCATCAAGTCGGTGCTGGCCGAGGGCGATTTCGTCGCGGTCCTGCCGCGCGACATCATCAGTCCGGAAGAGGCGGCCCGCGCCTTTGCGGTATTGCGTATCGACGGCGTCGCCTGGACGCGTCGGGTGCGAGCGGTCACCCGCGCTCGCGGCACGCAACCGCCGGCCGTCGGCCTCCTGCTCGATCTGTTGGCCGCGGCCTAGCCGAAACCGGCAACCTCGCGCAGGAACAGGCCGCGAAACACGAAGCCGGTGATCAGCGCCGGTGCCGCCGCGCCGGCAACCACCAGCAGCGCGCCCAGCATTTCGTTGGCGGTGCGGGCCCGGGTCATGGTCGTCGCCTGCGCGAGGCGCCACCACCCCACCGCCATCACGACCCCGCCGAGCAGCGGCAGGACCAGCCACAGCGTTTCTGTGCTCACTGCCTCGACGATGAAGCTGAGAAAGATGCTGTTGATCAAGACCAGGGCGCTGGCGAGAAACGCGGCGGCGGGAATCCACAGCCAGACCAGATGCCACGCCGCCGGCAGCCGCGGCGAGGTGGTCCGCGCGACGCGGTCGAGGGACAGGCCGAGGACGACGCCCAGCAGAACGCCCAGCACGTCGAGCGCCGCGCGCGCCACGTCCTCGACGCCGAGCGCGAGCAGGCCAAGAAGGCTCAACAGGCCGGCGCCGAGTCCGGCGGCGAGCGCCCGGTGCCGCGCGGCCGGCAGGCCGAGAGCGACAAAACACACCCAAGCGGTCAGCGCGATCTGGCCGAACGCCCAGTAGGGAAACAGTTCGGCCCACAGCCCGTCGGCAAACGCGCCGGCGCCCAGGTTCTTGGCATAGGGCGCCGCGCCCAGCCAGAAGGCGAGGAAGCCGGCCGTGTAATAGACGACGCCGACGAGGAATGCCGCGAGGTGGATCTTCACGGTTGGCCGGTTACTTCTTCTCTGTCGCCTTCGCGGCCTGCAGCATGGCGTGGACCATCTCGGGCTTAGGCACCAGCGGCGCAGGAAATGCCGCCTTGCTGTGGCTGAGGTCGAGGCCCAGCATCGTCTCGACCAGCTTGTAGGTCAGCGGCCCCGGGTTGATCACCGGGATCGGCAGCTCCTTGGCCAGGAACTGGGCCGCCTGGTGCATGGTCGTCGAGCCAAGGCAGATGACCTCGGCGCCCTTGTCCATCATGCGCTCGCATGCCGCCTTCATCTTGGGGAACACCTTGTCTTCCTTGCCGCCCAGGAGGTTGGCGAAGTCGGGCGGCTCGTCGAAATGATCGACCGCAGCGCACTGGTCGGCGAGGCCGTATTCGGCGGTGGCCTTCTTGTAGCGCGTCAGCGCCTTGTCCCACTGCGCGAGGATACCGAAGCGGTTGCCCAGCATCAGCGCAAACAGCATCGAGGCGCGGCCCGGCGACACCACCGGGATGTCGAGCATCGAGCGCAGCGGCGCCATGCCGGAATCGCTCATCGTGTCGATCACGACCGCGTCGTAGCCTTCGTCCTGCGCCGTCATGCCAGCTTCCCAGATCGCCATTTCCATCAGCGCCCAGTCGTGCGCGCTCATGAAGCTGGTCGGCCCGGCGGTGACGGGACGGAAGTCGAACTCGATGTCGGGGCCGAGCTTGACCGCCTTGGTCTGCGCCTTGCGGTTGGCGACGCCGGCGTCGTCCAGCGCGAAGGGAACGATGACGAGGGCTTTCTTCATGACGGTTTCTCCTAGTCCAGCTTTTCGACCGGCTTGCCGGCCTGTTCGACGGCCGCCGCGTCGACCATCGCGTGCAGCATGCCGCGCTTGTCGACCTTGGGCCTGGGATAGGCCGTGCGGCTCTGGCTCAGCCGCATGGTCATCGCCAGCTCGGCCATCTTGTAGGACAGCGGCCCGGGGTTGATCACCGGTACCGGCAGGTTCTTGGCGAGGAACTCGGCCGACTGGTGCATCGTCGTCGAGCCGAGGCAGATCACGTCGGCGCCGTCCTCCTCGATGCACTTCATTGCGGCGTCGCGCAGCAGCGGGAAGATCTTCTCTTCCTTGCCGCCCAGCAGGTTGCGGTTGTCGGGCGTGACGTCGATTGCCCGCATCGACGCGCATTTGTGCGACAGGCCCATGTCCTTGTGCACCTTGGTATAGAGGCCGAACCAGTCCTTCCACATCGCCAGCATCGAGAACTTCTCGCCCAGCGTGATGGCGGTGGCGTACATCGTGCGCCCCGGTCCGATGACCGGAATGTCGAGCACCGAGCGCAGCGCGGCCACGCCCGAGTCGCTCACCGTGTCGATGCACACCGCGTCGAAGCCGTCCTCCTGCGCCGAGCGGCCGGCCTCAAGCAGCACGACGTCGGCCAGCACATAGTCCTGCTGGCTGGTGTAGGTGCGCGGCGCGGCCTTGACCGGGCGGTAGTGCAGCTCAATGTCGGGCGCGAGATCGACCGCCTTGGACTGCGCCTGGCGGTTCGCGAGCTCTTCGTCGGTCATGGGGAACGGCACCAGCACGAGTATTTTGCGCATCGCTTGTCTCCTCAGGTGATGGGGGCGAAGGACGGCCGCTTGCGCACCTCGGCAAGCCACGCCGTCAGATGGGGGCGGTCGCTGTAGAAGTCGGGCATGACGCTGCCGAACTCGTTGGTGGCGAGGTCGCGGCCGCGGCGGAAGTCGAAGAACAGGAAACAGCCCGCGACCGAGATGTGTCCGATGTGAAAATCGTCCCACGGCGGGGCCAACGCCTCGAGCCGGGCGATGACGCGGCCGATGGTTGCGCGGTAGCGCTCGAGCTGCCCCGGCGACTGTTCGGCCGGGGGTCGCTTGCGTTCGTTGTTCCACTGCACCGTGGTGTCCCACAACCCCTCGCCGAGGCTGAGCAGCTGCATGGCTTTCCAGCGCAGCGCCGGGTCGGTCGGATAGAGCTTCGGGCCGGCGAGCGATTCGAGGTACTCGTAGATCACCGTCCCCGGAAACAGCGCCAGGCCGTCGTCGGTCACCAGCGTCGGCACCTTGCTCAGCGGGTTCTGGTCGAGCAGCGCCTGCGGCCGGTCATAGGGCTGGGCCACTTCCCAGGTGATGCTGTCGTAAAGCCCGAGCTCGCGGGCGACGATCTGCACCCGGTGCAGCAGCCCGGGCAGCGGGGTGTAGAGAATCTTCATGCGGGTACGGCCTCCCTGAGTCGGAACCGTATCGCGCGGCGCGCGTTTTGGCGAACGCGTTCAGGCCAGAACGATCTTCTTCGCTTCCGGCGGCAGGAACTCGGTGTGGCAGTGGTTGCAGTGCAGCTTCACGTCGCCGCGGCTGATGATGCCCTCGGTGACGTGGAACCATTCGCTGCACGCGCCGCACTGGACCCAGGAGACCGCGCCGCGCTTTTCGCCCGCCGGCGAATGGGCCGGCAGGCGCGTGATGTTGTCCTTATTCATGGCGTTGAGTCCCCCGGCTAGAGCTGCGGCCAGCCCTTGGTGTCGATTCCCGCCAGCAGGGCCTGCGCCGCGTCGAGCGCCTCCTGGCCGACGCTGTTGCGCGGCGCCACGGGGCGCGGCGCGCCCGGCACCTCGGAGGGTGCCAGGGTCGCGTCGATGCCGGCCTTCTCGACCGTCCTGGCGCCGCGCGCAATCGACGGGTCCATCAGCGAGCCTTGCAGGCCGCTCGCGGTGATGACGTCGCGCTGCCACTGCACCCGGGTCGCCAGCGCGAACATGATGTCGCTGTCGGAAAAGATGTCGATGTCGTCGTCGACGGCGATGATCGCCTTGGTCCGGCGGTAGGCCAGCGCCGCCATCAGCGCGTCGCGGACCTCGCCGATGCCGGGCCGCTCGAACGACACGTAGGCGTGGAAGCGGCGGCCCGAGACCGGCACGTGGACGCGCCGCACCGACGGTGCGATCGGCTTCATCATGCTGTAGATCTTGCCTTCCATCGCCATGTTGTCGGGCACCAGCATGTCGGCGTGGCCCGAACCGTAGTCGTGGTAGATCGCGCGTTCCCGGCGCGTGATGCACGTCACCTCGCAGACCGGCGCCGCAACCTGCGCGCCCATATAGCCGGTGTATTCGCCGAACGGCCCGTCGGCCTCGAACACGTTGGCCGGTGCCCAGCCCTCGATGACGATCTCGGCGTCGGCCGGCACCATGATCTTGTCGCCGTGGGTGATCGACGGCACCAGGCGCAAGGGCTCGCCGAGCAGCCCACCGCATGCCGCCCAGTGGCTTTCGGGATAGGACAGCTTGGCCTGGGTGCCGAGCAGCACTTTGGGATGATGGCCGATCCAGAACACGACCGGACAGGCCTCGCCCTTGCCCCAGAACTTCCGCAGGTTCCGTGTGTTGTGCGACGCGGGGTAGGGGTAATACGACATCCGTCGCGGTTCCTTGACCCAGCAGCGCTGGATCGCGGTGTTGTCGACGCCGGTGTCGGGGTCGTAGGTCGTCGCATGGGCCGAGGTCAGGTACGGCCCGGGGTCGAGCGCATGCTGCGTCAGCACCGGCAGGTCGAGCAGGCTGGCCTCGTCGCCCTGCAGCACCACCTGCTGCACCGGCGCCTCGGCGCGCGACACGATGCGGGGCGCGATCGGGTTGGCGGTTCGCGCGGCATAGGTCGCGGCGAAGTCGCGATGGTCCTGGACACCGAGCGCCCGGGCCGTCAGCTCGCGGCTGGCGGTCAGGTTACAGACCACCGGAATCGGGCTGACCGAGCCGTCTGCACGGCGGGGTTCGGCGATCTCGATCACCGGGTATTGCTGGCGGGCATCCAGTGCCTGCTGCAGCGCCGTGATCTCCTGGAACAGGCCAACCGGCCCCGCCGGGCGCCAGACGTGGGTCGATTCTTCTTGGAGAAAGGTTCTGAGGTCGCTCATTGGCCCGGAATCGTCGGTGGCGGGGCGGGCATTGTGGTCATCCCGCGCAGGACGGGCAAGCCGGCCACGCGCGTTGCTTGCCTGAGGGTCAACCGGTAGATTTACTTTCGGACAATAAAGGTGCGGCTCCGGCGGGCCGCCAAAATTCCGAGGGGAAGGGAAACGGCATGTCGGGTCATATCGATATCGTCTGCAATCTGTACACGCCCACCGAGGTCAAGAACGACCAGACGGGCATCGACAACCATTTCAAGAAGCAGGTTCGGATGAGCCCCCAGATGCGCAAGGGGACCACCATCCCGCAATACCTGCGCATGATGGACGAGGCCGGGATCGAGCACGCACTGCTGATCGCGACCCGCGCGGGCGACATGCGGATGCAGGGTTCCTTCCATATCTCCTACGAGCGCGTCGCAGCCGTGTGCAAGCAGTATCCTGACCGCTTTTCCGGGCTGGCCGGCGTCGACCCGACGCTCGGTATGAAGCAGCTCGCCGAGCTCGAATACGCGGTCAAGGAACTGGGCTTCGTCGGCGCCCACTACTACCCGCACTGGTTCGACCTGGCGCCCGATCACGGCTGGGTGTTCCCGATCTATGCCAAGTGCATCGAGCTCGATATCCCGATCATGATGCAGGTCGGTCATAACCTGGTGTATCAGCGCGACCGCCGTCTGCCGTCGATCGCCAAGCCGATCACGCTCGACCGCGTCGCGATCCTGTATCCGGAACTGAAGCTGCTCGGCATCCATCTCGGCACGCCGTGGATCGACGAGATGATCTCGATGTGCTGGAAGCACGAGAACATCTACACCGCAGGCGACGCCTATGCGCCCAAGCACTGGCCGAAGCAGATGGTGCACTACGCCAACACGTACGGCTCGCACAAGTTCCTGTTCGGCACCGACTGGCCGGTGATCGACCCGATCCGCGCGGTCAAGGAGGTGGGCGACCTCAACTTCCGCCCCGATTCCTACCAGAAGATCATGCGCGACAACGCGATCCGCATCTTCAAGCTCGACGAACGCTCGAAGATGAAGTCGTTGCGCAAGCTCAGCGCCACGGTACGCCGGCCCACCAAGGCCAAGGCAAAGCCGGCCGGCGCGAAAGCCAAGCCGGCCAGCAAGAAGGCCGCCGCCACCCGCAAGAAGCGCTGACCTTGAACCTCAAGGGGAGGACGCGATGACGATCAAACTCACGAAGAAGAACTGCGCGTTGATCGTGGTCGACATGCAGAACGGGTTTCTCGAGGCCAAGGGCTCGATGGGTCAGCTCGGCTTCGACACCGGCAAGCTTGCCGCGGCCACGCCCGGCGTACAGCGTCTCGTGGCCGGAGCGCGCAAGGCCGACGTGCCGGTGTTCTGGACGCGTTATGTCTACGAGCCGGACTTCCGCGACGGCGGCGTCCAGATCGAAGAGATCATGCCGATGCTCAAGGACGTCAATCTCTGTGTCCAGGGCACGTGGGACGCGGAGATCCACGCCGACATGAAGCCGGAAAAGGGCGACGTCATCATCGACAAGAACCGGCCGAGCTCGTTCTATGCAACCCGTCTCGAATCCTACCTGCGGGCGCAGGGGATCGAGAACATCGTGGTCTGCGGCGTGACGACCAATATCTGCGTCGAGACCACGGTGCGCGACGCCTCGCAGCGCAGCTACCGCACTTTCGTGGTGCGCGACGCGGTCGGCGAGGTCGACGACTTCCGCCACGAAACCTCGCTCAAGGCGATGGAATACCTGTTCGCGCGGGTGATGAACGTCAACGAAGTGCTCGACGAATGGGGTGTCGAGCTGAGCAACGCGGCCTAGAGAGGAAACGCCATGACCATGGAACTCGGCCGCGACAACACGGCGCTCGTCGTCATCGACATGCAGAACAGCTACTGCCGCGAGGGCGGCCGAATGGAAAGGCTCGGCTTCGACTGGCCGCGCCTGCAGGCGGCCGAACCCGGCTGCATCAAGCTCGTGGCGGCGGCGCGCAAGGCGGGCGTGCCGGTGATGTACACCCAGTACGTCTATCAGCCGGACTTCAAGGACGGCGGCTTCATGGTCGAGGAGCTGATGCCGTCGCTGCGCGATGCCGGCCTCTGCGCCCTGGGTACCTGGGACGCAGACATCCTGGATACGCTGAAGCCCGAACCGAACGACGCGGTGATCCAGAAGAACCGGCCCAGCGCGTTCTATTCGACCCAGTTCGAATCGATGCTGTCGTCGATGAAGATCAAGAACCTCGTGTTCTGCGGCGTGACCACGAACATGTGCGTCGAGACGACGGTACGCGACGCCTGCCAGCGCGACTTCCGCTGCTTCGTCGTCAAGGATGCCGTGGGCGAGGTCGTCGACGACCGCGCCGAGGTCGCGCTCATGACCATGGGCTTCTTCTTCGCCCGCATCATGTCGACGGACGAGGTCCTCGGTTCCTGGAAGGTCGAACTCGACAATGTCGCCTGATCGTCAGTCGATTCCCGGCCGGCCCAAGAACTATCGTCCGAACCTGATCTCTTCCGGCGTCCGGACGTCGGCGCGCCGTACACCGGACAAGGTGGCGCTGGCCCAGGGCGAGCGCCAGTTCACCTACACGACCCTCATCGAACGCTTCAATCGCGTGTCGACCGCGACGATTCACGATCTCGGTCTGAAAAAGGGCGACCACGCGGCGTTGTTCGCACCGAACTGCATCGAGTTCCTCGAGATCGTCGCAGGGCTTTCCGATGCCGGGGTCGCGCCGGCCATGGTGCCGCCCTCGGTAACCGCGCCCGAGGTCGAGCACATCTGCAACGATTCGGGCGCCAAGGTCCTGTTCGTTCACGAAAGCGTCGAGGATGTGGCGCGCGCGGCAAAGCTCGACACGGTCAAGCGGATCATCGTCATCGGCAAGGACTACGATGACTGGATCGCGGGCGCCAAGCCCGAGACGCCCAACGTGCCGCTCGAGGAATGGGATGTCTTCTGCATTCCCTACACCTCGGGGACGACGGGCAAGCCCAAGGGCTGTCTCCTGTCGCACCGGTCGCGCACGCTTGCCTTCTATACGATGGGCGTCGAATTCGGCTGCTACGGCCCCGACGACCGCGCGCTGGCGCTGGCGCCGCTGTTTCACGGCGCCGGTTTCGTCTTTGCGATGGCGCCGATCTTCTTCGGCGGGTTCACCGAAATCCTGCCCAAGTACGATCCCGAGATCGTGCTGCGCAAGGTCACGGAAATGAACCTGACCAATACGTTCTTCGTGCCGACTCACTTCCACCGCATGTTTGCGATGGAAAAGAAGGCGCTGGACAAGCTGCGTCCCACGACACTGAAGTCGATCATCTCGAACGCCGCGCCGCTGCTGCAGGCCACGAAAGAAAAGATCGTCGACTATTTCGGCGAAGGCCTGCTCTACGAGACCTATGGTTCGACCGAGGGCGGTCTCGTTACCTGCCTGCGGCCGCAGGACCAGTTGCGCAAGCAGCAATGCGTCGGCCTGCCCTACGCGACGGTCGACGTGTCGCTTCGCGACGAAAACGGCCAGGAGGTCAAGCAGGGCGACGTCGGGGAACTGTTCGTCCGTTCGCCGCAGCTGTTCAACGGCTATTGGGAGAACCCGACTGCAACCGACGAGGCGCTGACGCGCGACGGCTGGTGCACCGTGGGCGACATGGGCCGGCACGACGAAGAAGGCTATCTCTATCTCGTCGATCGCAAGAAGGACATGATCATCTCCGGCGGGGTCAACGTCTTCCCGCGCGAGATCGAGGAGGTGCTGGTCTCGCACCCGGCCGTTGCCGAGGCCAGCGTCATCGGCATCCCGAGCGAGGAATGGGGCGAATCGGTCAAGGCGGTCATCGTCAAACGCAGCGACGTGACCGACAAGGAACTGGACGCCTACTGCCGGACCAAGCTGGCCAAGTACAAGCTGCCGAAGTCCTATGCCTACATCGACGTCCTGCCGCGCAACGCCGGCGGCAAGATCCTGAAGACCGAACTGCGCGCCCGCGACAAGGAAGGCAAGCTGTAGCGTCATGTCGCGCCGGACCGTGCGCCGCCGCTTCGTCGAAGCCGGGCGGCGGGTGGTCCACTACCGCCGCGCCGGTAGCGGGCCGCCGGTCGTTCTCATCCATCAGTCGCCGCAATCGTCGGCCGGCCTGCTTCCCCTGATCGACCGGCTGGCGCCGCACTGCACGGTCTTCGCTTTCGATACGCCGGGTTGCGGCGACTCCGATCCGCTGCCGCGGCGCAATCCACGCATGGCGGATTTCGCGGATGCGCTGGCCGAGACCATGGATGCGGTCGGCCTGCGCAAGGCGGCCGTCTTCGGGACCAAGACCGGCGCCTGCGTCGGTCTCGAGCTCGCGCGCCGGTATCCGGCACGGGTGCGTGGCGTGGTCCTGGATTCGTTGCCGCTTTTTACACGCGAAGAGGTCGCCGACATGACCCGCGTGGTGAAGAGCGATGACGGCGAAGACGCCTACTACCTGATGCCGTTCGCGCCGAAGTGGGACGGCAGCCACTTGGTCTCTACGTGGTCGCACGTGCGCGACCACATCTTCTGGTTTCCCTGGTACAACCGAAAAGCCGAGGCGCGGCGAGACATCGACATGCCGGCGCCCGAGGCAATGCACGACGGGGTCATGGACAACTTCCGCGCAGCCGACGACCTGCGCATCGTGGTCGAGGCCGCGTTCCGCTATCGCGCCTACGCCGCCGTCCGGGAATTGCGCGTTCCGGCGACCTTCACTGCGCGCGAAGACAGCATGCTCTATCACTGTCTCGACCTGCTGCCGCCGCTGCGTCGCGATCAGCGGATCGTCCCGCTGGGCCGCGACATGCCGGCTTATCGCGAGACGATTGCCCATACCCTGCGCGGTTATGCGGGCGGCGCGCCACCGCGAGAGACGATGCCCCGTCGTTCAGCCAAGAAGATCACGCGCGAGTTCGTCGACCGCCCCGGGGGGCGCCAGATCTTGCTGCGCCACCGCGGCACGGCGGCTCCTGAACTCGCGCTCGTCCATGACGGGCCGGGCTCGTCGCAGGCGCTCGAACCGCTTCTTGATCGCCTCGCGCGACAGCGCAGTGTCGTCGCGCCAGACCTGCCGGGGAACGGAGATTCGACCGCGCTCGGCCATCCCGCCCCGACGATCGACATGTATGCCGACGATCTTGCCGCGCTCCTCGCGGGTTTCCGTCGGCGCCGTGTCCATCTCTATGGACAGGGCAGCGGCGCCGCCGTCGCCTTGTCCCTGGCGTCCCGCCGGCCCGACCGGGTGGCCTCGCTGATCCTGCACGACCTGCCGCTGTTCACGGCGACGGAGCGGCGGGATTTGCGCCGTCATCTGACGCCGCCCATCGAGCCGTCATGGGACGGTTCTCATCTCTATCGAACCTGGCTGATGCTTCGGGATTCCCACATCTATTGGCCGTGGTATCGCCGGACGCGCGACGCCATCCGTCGCGTGGACTTCGAGGCGTCGCCTGCCGATCTGCAGGCGCGGGTTATGGAAGTCCTGAAGTCGCGGCGGACCTACGGTCTGACCACGCAGGCAGCCGTGCGGTATCGACCGGAACCGGACCTAAGGCGTCTTGACGTGCCGGTGCTGGTCGTTGCCCAGGCGGGCGATATCGCGGCCGCCGCGGCACACAGGGTGGCTACGCTCGCACGGGGGCAAGTGATCGAGGTGCCGCGCGGAACGGCGCCGCTGGCCGAGGCGATTGAGTCGCATCTCGCTTCCTTGCGGGTGGCGCAGCGCACATGACAAGATGCCGGAAAACAAGGGCAGGGGCGGCCTAGCACCTGCGTCCCGAGGGAGGAAGATCATGAGCGACGCCACCGCCACCGCGCTTGACGCGCGTCTGCGCCAGATTCTCGGGAACGATCATGTCCTGACGGATCCGGATGACCTCCGGTTCTTTTCCAGCGACGTCTTCCGCGAAGCGGAACCGGCGGCGTTCGTCATTCAGCCGGCTTCGTCGGACGATCTGTCCGAGGCGGTCAAGGCGGCCACTGGCGAGGGCTATGCGGTCATCCCGCGCGGCGGCGGGCTGTCGTACACCGACGGGTACCTGCCGATCCGGCCCGAGTCGGTGATCGTCGATCTGCAGCGCATGAACAAGATCATCGAGATCAACGCCGAGGACATGTACGTCGTCGTCGAATCGGCCTGCACCTGGCAGACGCTGTTCGAGGCGTTGAAGGAAAAGGGCCTGCGCACGCCCTATTTCGGCGCGCTGTCGGGCATGTACTCGACGGTCGGCGGCGCGATGTCGCAGAACAGCATCTTCTTCGGCTCCGGTCTCTATGGCTCGGCCGCCGACCAGTGCCTCGGGCTCGAGGTCGTGCTGGCCGACGGGCGCGTGATCAAGACCGGCTCGTGGGCGACGCCACACAACCCGACGCCGTTCTTCCGCAGCTACGGTCCCGACCTGACCGGCATCTTCCTCAGCGACACCGGCGCCCTGGGCCTCAAGACCAAGGTCGTCCTGCGGCTGATCCCGTTTCCGACGCACACCAAGTTCCTGTCGTTCGGCTTCGATGCCTACGACGCCGTGGCGGCCGCAATGTCGGAGGTGTCGCGCCGGGGCCTGGCGGCGGAATGCTTCGGATTCGATCCCTACCTCCAGGGCCAGCGCCTCAAGCGCGAGGGCCTGCTGACCGACGTCAAGCGGCTGGCGAGCGTGGCGCGTTCGGGCAAGAGCCTGCTGGCCGGCGTCAAGGATGCGGCCAAGGTCGCTGCCGGCGGCCGGCGCATGTTCGAGGGCGTCGAGTATTCGGTCCACCTAGTGATCGACGGTTACGACGCCAGGACCGTCGACAACATGGTGGCCGAGGCGCGGCAGGTCTGCACCGGTGCCGGCGGCCGCGAAATTCAGCCGAGCCTGCCCCAGATCATGCGCTCGACGCCCTTCGTACCGCCCAACAGCATGCTGGGGCCGGAGGGCCAGCGGTGGGTGCCTATCCACGCCATGGTGCCGCATTCCCGCGCGCCCAAGCTGATGAAGGCCGTGCACGATTTCTTCGATGCCAACGAGGCACGTCTTGAGAAGCACGGAATCGAATGGGGCTACCTGCTTTCGACCGTCGCGCAGCAGACGTTCCTGATGGAGCCGGTGTTCTTCTGGGAAGATTCGCGCCACCTCTATCATGACCGCTATCTTGAGGACGACTACCTCGCCAAGCTGAAAAAGTTCCCGACGGACGAGGCGGCGCGTCAGACGGTCGTCGATCTGCGCAAGGGTCTCGCCGCCCTGTTCAAGGACATGGGCGCGGTGCACTTCCAGATCGGCAAGTCGTACCTCTACAAGGAAGGGCGCAATCCGGACACCTACGCCCTGCTCGAAGCGATCAAGAACTACGTCGATCCGCAGCGGCTGATGAACCCGGGGTCGCTCGGGCTGGACTAGACCACAGTCGGGGCGCAGCCGCGTCCCGGCGCCACAACGAAACGGCATGACGACGCAAGTCTCTAATCTGCGCCGCGCGGTCCCGATTATCGCCGGGCTAATCGCGGTCTATCTCCTCGCGCATTTCTATCGCGTGTCGACCGGGGTTATAGCGCCCGACATCATGGCCGACACCGGCATCGGTCCCGAGGCGATGGGCGGCCTGTCGAGCGCGTTCTTCTTTGCCTTCGCCTTTTCGCAGATTCCGTTCGGCATTCTGCTCGACCGCTACGGGCCGCGCCGGGTGGTGCCCGCGGTCGCCTCGCTCGCGGCGATCGGCGCGTTCGTCTTCGCCTCCTCCGACGGTGTCACCGGACTCACGATCGGCCGTGCTCTCATGGGGGTGGGTACGGCGCCAGTCCTGATGGGTTCCCTTGTCGTCGGCACCCGGTGGTTCCCGCCCGACCGTTTCGCGGCGGTGGCGTCTTTCTTCGTCGCAATGGGAACGCTTGGCGCCCTCATGGCGACGACGCCGCTCGGCGCCGTGGCCGAGTTCGCCGGCTGGCGCGGCGCCTTCTACATCATGGGATTCGTGACCCTGGGATGCGCCGCGGTCGCCTACCTGGTGGTGCGCGACGCCCCGCCGGGCCATCCGTACTACAGCCGTACCCCGGAGACGCTCGACAAGGTCGCCCGGGGCCTGGGCGAGGTCTTGCGCAATCCGCAGCTCAAGTTCGTGATCGCGATCAACTCGGTCGGTTACGCCGCGGTGCTGGCCATCACCGCGCTGTGGGGCGGCCCCTATCTGTCGGAGGTCTACGGGCTGGAGCCGATTGCCCGCGGCAACGTGCTGCTGCTGATGACCTTCGGCCAGGTGCTCGGCCATCTGG
>JAYQVF010000060.1:0-15860 GCA_038148335.1 Alphaproteobacteria bacterium
TGCCGAGCTCGCACGCCGCGCCCGCCTTGAGCCGTTTGCCGCCGATGATGACGTCGAGCGCCGCGGCGATGCCGACGATCCGGGGCAGGCGTTGGGTGCCGCCGGCGCCCGGGATGATGCCGAGTCCGACTTCCGGCAGGCCGACCTGGGCCGAGGCGACGGCGACGCGGTAGTGACAGCCGAGCGCGACCTCGAACCCGCCGCCAAGCGCGGTGCCGTGCAGGGCGGCGACGACCGGCTTCGGGCTGCCCTCGATCGTGGCGATCACCTCGGACAGGGCGGGCGCCTTGGGTGGCTTGCCGAACTCGGTGATGTCGGCGCCGGCGAAGAACGTGCGGCCGGCGCAGGCAATCACGATCGCCGCAACCCGGTCGTCGGCCAAAGCTTCGCCGAGCGCGCGGGCGAGGCCCTCGCGGACGGCGTGACCGAGCGCGTTGACCGGCGGGTTGTCGGCGACGATCACGCCGACGTTGCCCTCGCGGCGCCAGGAGACCGGGGAATCGTTCATGTCGTTCTCTTCTTCGTTCAGTCGATAAGGCGCGGCTGCCAGCCGGTGATGGAACGGTACTGCGGCGGCTGGGCCAGTTCATAGCCCATCGCCATCGCCGCGTGGCGGGCATAGTAGGGATCGTACAGGTGCGCCCGTGCCAGCGCGCAGAGATCGGCGCGGCCACCGGCCAGAATGGCGTTGATGTCGCCGTAGGACTGGATGTTGCCGACGGTCATTGTTGGCATGTCGACGTCGAGGCGGATGCGATCCGCGAACGGGGTCTGGTACAGCCGGCCGTATTCGGGCTTCTGGTCGGCGACTACCTGGCCCGAGGAAACGTCGACGATGTCGCAGCCCAGCCGCTTGAGCGACGCCGCGAGCTGCACGGCGTCGTCCGGCGTGGCGCCCCCCGGCGCCCAGTCGGTACCGGAAACGCGGACCGACATCGGCTTTTGGTCGGGCCAGACGGCGCGGATCGCCGCGAACACCTCGAGCGGATAGCGCATGCGGTTGTCGAGCGAGCCGCCGTAGTCGTCGCTGCGCTGGTTGGCCAACGGCGAGAAGAAGCTCGACAGCAGGTAGCCGTGCGCCATGTGCAACTCGATCATGTCGAAGCCCGCGGCATCCGCCATTTCCGTGGCCCGGACGAAGTCGTCCTTCACCGCGGCCATGTCCTGAAGCGTCATCGCCTGCGGTGTCTGGTTCTCCGCGGTGTAGGGAATGGGCGAGGGCGACAGCAGATCCCAGTTGCCGGAATCGAGCGGCTCGGTATCGCCTTCCCACAGCACCTTGGTCGATCCCTTGCGTCCGGCATGGCCGAGCTGCAAGGCGACGGCCGAGCCACTGTGGGCATGGATGAAGTCGGTGACGCGCCGCCAGGCGCCGACGTGCTCTTCCTTGTACATGCCGGCGCAGCCCGGCGAGATGCGGCCCTGCGCGCTGACGTCGGTCATTTCGGCGATGACAAGCCCGGCGCCGCCGATCGCGCGGCTGCCAAGGTGGACGAGGTGCCAGTCGTTCACCGTGCCGTCGTCGGCGGAATACATGCACATCGGCGACACCGCGATGCGGTTCGACAGCACGAGGTCGCGCAGGCGGAAGGGGGTGAACGCCGGCGGGATATGGTGGGCGGTGTCGAGATTGACACCGCTCTGCTGTGCAGCGCGGTCGGCGAACCAGCGGTCGACGCCGCGGATGAAGTTGGGATCGCGCCGACGCAGGTTCTCGTGGTTGATGCGCAGGCTGCGGGTCAGGAGGCTGAAGGCGAATTGCGGCGGATCGAGCCGGTCGTAGTAGCGTTCGGTTTCCTCGAACCACCGCATGCTGACGTGCGCGGCGCGCTGCAGGCTATCGACGTCGGGGCGCCGCCTTTCCTCGAACAGCGCGAGCCCCTCGGGAACCGAACCGGCCGCGGTGAGCGCCTGCGACAGCGCGATGGCGTCTTCCATCGCGAGTTTGGTGCCCGAGCCGATCGAGAAGTGCGCGGTATGCAAGGCGTCGCCGAGCAGCACGATGTTGCCGCGCGACCAGCGCCGGTTGCTCAGCGCGGGAAAGGTGCGCCACTCGGACTTGTTGCTGATGAGGGAAACCCCGTCGAGCTCGCGCTCGAACAGGCGTTCGCAGAAGGCGACGCTCTCTTCCTCTGTAACATGTTCGAGGCCCGCCTTGCGCCACGTGTCCTCGGTGGTCTCGACGATGATGGTGGCGTTGCCGTTGGCGTAGGTGCCCTTGTCGTACTGGTAGCAATGTGCCCGCCACAGGCCGTGATCGTCGCGCTTGAAGTAGAAGTTGAAGGCATCGAAACGCTTGTTGGCGCCGAGCCAGATGAACTTGTTGGGCCGCATCGCGATCTGCGGCTGGAAGTCGGCCGCGTACTTCGTGCGGATGGCGCTGTTGATGCCGTCGCCGGCGATGATGAGATCGCGCGGCCCCAGTTCGTCGAGATCGTCGATCCGGGTTCCGAAGTGCAGAACGATGCCCAGCCGTCGCGCCCGCTGCGCCAGGATTTGCAGCAGCTTGAGCCGGGCGAGGCCGGCGAAGCCATGCCCGGTGGAACGCACGACTTCGCCCTTGAAGTGAATGTCGATGTCGTCCCAGTGCGTGAACTGTCGGGTGATCTCGTGCAGCGTTTCTTCGTCGGCATCGCCGAACCCCGCCATGGTCGCGTCGGAAAAGACGACGCCGAAGCCCCAGGTGACGTCTGCGGGGTTCTGTTCGTAGACCTCGATCTCGGCGTCGGGGCGCGCCTTCTTCATCAGGATGGCGAAGTAGAGCGACGCGGGGCCGCCGCCGATGCAGGCGATCTTCATGCGCCGCTCCCGGCGAAGTCGCGCATCGTCTGCTGCGCGATGATCAGTTTCTGGATTTCGCTGGTGCCTTCGTAGATGCGCAGCGCGCGGACTTCGCGGTACAGCACCTCGACGGTTTCGCCGGCAACGACGCCAAGTCCCCCATGGAGTTGCACGGCGCTGTCGATTACTTCCTGGGCGATCTCGGTCGCATGCAGCTTTGCCATTGCCGCCTCACGCGAGATGCGCGCGCCCGTCGTGTCCTTGGTCCAGGCAGCGCGGTAGATCAGCAGCGCCGCCGCGTCGATCGCCAGCGCCATGTCGGCGATGCGGCTCTGGGTCATCTGGTAGTCCGCCAGCGGTTTGCCGCCGATCTCGCGGGCAGCGCTCCGCGCGAGCGTTTCGTCGAGCGCGCGCCGGGCAAAGCCGAGCGCCGCAGCGCCGACCGTCGACCGGAAGGTGTCGAGCGTCGCCATTGCGATCTTGAACCCGTCGCCCTCGTTGCCGATCAGGTTGTTCGCCGGAATGCGGCAGTTCTCGAAGACGAGACGGGCGAGGGGATGGGGCGCGATGACGGAGATCCGTTCCGCCACCGAAAGGCCCGGCGCGTCGGCCGGAACGACGAAGGCCGACAGCCCACGGGCACCGTCCTCGCCGGTACGGGCGAAGACGACGTACTGCGTGGCGATGCCGCCGTTGGAGATCCAAGTCTTTTCGCCGTCGAGCACATAGGCGTTGCCGTCACGCCGCGCCCGCATCGTCATTTCGCCAGGATTGGAGCCGGCGCCCGGTTCCGACAGGGCGAAGGCGCCGATCCGCGTGCCCTTGACGATGCCGGGCAGCAGATTGTCGCGCTGTTCATCGGTGCCGAACAGCGACACCGGGGCGCTGCCCAGGCCCTGCATCGCAAACGCGAAATCGGCGAGGCCGAGATGGCGCGCCAGCGTCTCGCGGATGAGGCATAGGCTGCGCACGTCAAGCGCCGGGAACTCCCCATAAGGCGCTGGCGCGGCGTAGCGCAGCCAGTACGACTTGCCGAGTTGGGCCACGAGTTCCGCCGTGGCGTCGGCCACCGTGTCCTCGTGGTGCGCCCGCTCGGCGAAGGCGGGCAGGGTCGTCTTTGCCCAGTCATCGACCGCCGCGGCGAGTTGCCGGTGCGAGTCGTCGAAGAACGGCCAGGCGAGGAACGAGCGGTCGGGCATCAGTCGCCTTCGAAGGAGGGTTTCTGTTTCGCGGCGAAGGCTTCGTAGGCGCGGGTGAAGTCCTGCGTCTGCATGCAGATGGCCTGGGCCTGGGCTTCGTGCTCGATGGCTTCGCCGAGCGCCATCGACCATTCCTGGTCCATCATGCGCTTGGTCATCGAGTGGGCGAAGAACGGACCGTCGGCGATTTCTCTCGCGCGCGCCTGCGCCTCGGCGAGCAGTGTATCGGGCTCGTAGAGGTCGTTGAAGAATCCCCAGGCGTGGGCCTGCGCGCCGGGCATCATGCGGCCCGAATAAAACAGTTCCGCGGCGCGGCCGTGGCCGATGATGCGCGGCAGGATCGCGCAGGCGCCCATGTCGGCCCCGGCGAGCCCGACGCGGGTGAACAGGAAGCCGACCTTGCATGTTTCGGTGCCGTAGCGGAGGTCGGCAGCCATCGTGATGCACGCACCGGCGCCGGCGCAGATGCCGTCGACGGCGGCGACGATTACTTGGGGGCAGGCGCGCATCGCTTTGACCAGGTCGCCGGTCATGCGTGTGAAGCGCAGCAGCTCCGGCATGGCCATCCTGGTCAGCGGTCCAATGATCTCGTGCACGTCGCCGCCCGAGGAGAAGTTGCCGCCGGCGCCGGTGACGACAACGGTCCGCACATCGTCGACCTGCGCCAGGTCGGTAAAGGTGTTGCGCAGTTCGGCGTAACTTTCGAACGTCAGCGGGTTCTTGCGGTCGGGCCGGTTGAGGGTGATGGTGGCGACCGCGCCGTCGACCTGCCACCCGAAGTTTTCGGGTCTGAAATCTGCGGCCTTCGTCGTTTTCATGGGACGTGCCTTTCTACCGGAGACTTGGTGTCGAGGGCGGATGCGAGCGCCGACTTGAGCTGGCCCAGCGACTGGTGCAGTTCGCCCAGATCGCGCTGCGTCGCGGCGCCCATCAGTTCGCTGATCCAGCGCCGGTGCGCCGGATACATCCTTTCGAACGCTGCGCGCCCTTTACGCGTAAGTCGCGCCCGCTGGACGCGCTGGTCGCGCGGTTCCGCGCGCCGCGTCGCGTGACCTTCGCCGACCATGCGGTCGATCAGACTGGTGACGTTGCCGTTGGTCACCATCAGCCGGCGCGACAGTTCCGACATCGTCAGGCCTTCGGGTTCGCGATAAAGCTGCGCCATGGCGTCGAACCACGGCAGCGTCACGTCGAACTCGCGGCGCAAGCGGCGGCGGATTTCGGCTTCGATCAGGTTGGCACAGGACAACAGACGCAGCCAGACGCGCAGGTCGATCTTGTCGTCCTGCGCGGCGGCAGCCTCGTAGTCGAGCGGCCCGGGGTCGACGTTCACATCACTTCTCCGCCGGCGACCGCGACGGCCTGGCCGTTGATCGACGCCGAGCCGGGCTGCACCAGCCACAGGACGGTGTCGGCAACTTCCTGCGGCGTGATCAGGCGTCCTTGCGGGTTGCCGGCGGCGAGGCTCTCGATCGCTTGCTCTCGCGGCATGCCGGTCTTTTCCATGATGGTATCGATGGCGCCGGCCAGCATCGGCGTGTCGGTGTAGCCGGGGCAGACGGCATTGACGGTAACGCCCTTGCGCGCGGTCTCCAACGCCAGCGCCCGGGTCAGGCCGATGACGCCGTGTTTGGCCGCGCAATAGGCGGCGACGTAGGCGTAGCCCTTGAGACCGGCGGTCGAGGCGACGTTGACGATGCGGCCGTAGCCTTCCTTCAGCATCGCCGGCAGGACCGCCTGGGTTACGATGAAGGTGCTGGTCAGGTTGGCGGTCAGCGTCTCGTCCCAGTGCGTCCGGCTTTCCTTGACGAAGGGAACGCTGGTCGCGCCGCCGGCGTTGTTTATCAGGATCGCCGGTACGCCATGTTGATCGGTGCCCCCGCGCACGGCGCGGCCGACGGCTTCGGCGTCGATCGCGTCGCCCGCAATTCCGGCCGCGTCCACCCCGTAGCGTTGGACGAGATCATTCGCGACCTCGGCGACGGTATCGCGTCCGCGTGCCAGGAGGGTGAGGTTGCAGCCGGCGGCGGCGAGCGCTTCGGCGACGGCGGCGCCGATGCCGCGGCTGGCGCCGGTGACGATCGCGTGCTGTCCCTTCAGGCCTGAACTCAAGGCGTCCGCCTTCCCCCGGTCAATGTTTTAAGTCTAAAATAGTTCGCTTGGAGAGGCAATCGGGGGCGGTCATGGACATCGTGCAACCGGAAGGGTGGGCGCGGCCGCGCGGCTACAGCAACGCCATCGTCGCCGAGGGCCGCTTTATGTTCATCGCCGGCCAGATCGGCTGGGACGCGAACCAGCAACTCGTGGGCGACGACTTCATCGACCAGTTGCGCCAGGCGCTGCGCAACATCCGCACGCTTCTCGAAACCGCCGGTACCGGACCCGGGGCACTGGTGCGGCTGACCTGGTACGTCACCGACATCGCCGACTACCGCGATCACGTTGCCGAAGTGGGTCAGGTCTATCGCGAGACCCTGGGCAAGGTGTTTCCCGCGATGGCCGTGGTCGCCGTCAGCGCTCTGGTCGAGCCGGGCGCCAAGGTCGAGATCGAAGCGACGGCCGAGCTGCCGCGTTCATAGTGCCGTGCGCGCGTCCCACAATTCGGGGAAGAAGCGGATCTCCAGCGCCCGCTTGAGGTAGCCGACGCCCGAGGTGCCGCCGGTGCCCCGCTTGTGGCCGATCACGCGTTCGACCGTGGTGCGGTGGCGGAAGCGCCAGGTCTGGAACGCGTCTTCCAGATCGATGAGTTCTTCCGCCCACTCGTAGAGATCCCAGTACTTCTCCGCGTTGCGGTAGACCTCGACCCAGGCGGCCAGGACGCTATCGTTGGCGTCGCGCGGTTCGCTCCAGTCGCGCGCGGTTTCGCTGGCATCGATCGCGAATCCCTTGCGTGCGAGCAGGCAGATCGTCTCGTCGTAGAGGCTCGGGGCGTTGAGAACCTGGTCCAGCGCTGCATGCCACTCGGGCCGGTCCTTGTGGGGCGCGAGAAACTTGCGGTCCTTGTTGCCCATCATGAATTCGAGCGTGCGGTACTGGAACGACTGAAAGCCCGACGCGGCGCCCAGCGTGTCGCGGAATGTCAGGTAATCGGTCGGTGTCATCGTCGCGAGGATGCCCCATGACTGGGTGAGCTGTTCCTGGATCTGGCTGACGCGTGCGGTCATCTTGAATGCGGGTCGCAGCTCGTCGTTCTTCAGGTGGTCGAGCGCCGCCATCAGTTCGTGGATCATCAGTTTCATCCACAGTTCACTTGCCTGATGCATGATGATGAACAGCATCTCGTCGTGGGCATCCGAGCGCAGGTGCTGCGCCGACAGCAAGTTCTGCAGGCCGAGGTAGTCGCCGTAGGCCATGCCCTTGTCGAAGTCGGTGTGGTAGGACTCGTCGGCGAGGCGTTGGCGGGTGAGGTCCTTGTTCTGCGCCATGGCGTGAACCTTTGTTGACGAACGGTTGCGGTGTGGCGGACAAGACTACCATGACGGCTGACCAGAAACCGCCGGCCCCCGGTCACAACCGGCCATGGCGCAAACCGATCGACGCGGGCACGGGCTTTGTCGTGACCGACGATTTCGAGCGTTTCGCGCAGCGCGACGACGTGTTCTGCCGATCGTCCTGGGATCCGGCCGTCAAATCGGACAAGGTCGACGCGTTTTACCGCGGCCACGACATGCCCCATGCCAAGGCGCGCGGCGCCGACGGTTTCGGCCAGCGCGACTATGCGCTGCGCAACGCGTCGTGGCATCTCACGCACGCGTTGCGCGACCCGCGCCAGACCGGCGACGGCCGCAGCGAGGGGTTTCTCAACCTGTTCTCCCTGCACGGCGAGGGATGGCCCCAGGCATTTCCCTATGCCGATCCGGGCGAGGCGGCGCGCGACGTCAAGCGCGTGGCCAAGGTGTTCGGCGCGGACCTCGTCGGGATTTGCGCCAACGACGAGCGCTGGATCTACCGTGAGCGTTTCGACTCGAAGACAGGAGAAGGCGCCTCCGTCGAGCTGCCCGACGATCTGCCGTGGGTGGTGATGGTCGCTACCGCCATGGACCGCGACCTGATCCGCACGGTGCCGTCGGCGCTCTCGGGCGTCGCCACCGGTGCGGGCTACATGAACGACGCCTCGACCCTCATCACGCTGGCGCAGTTCATCCGCAACCTCGGCTACCGCGCCTACGCCAGCATGAACGACACGGCGATGGCGATTCCGATGGCGGCGCAGGCGGGCCTCGGCGAAGTCGGGCGCCACAGCCTGTTGATCACCGAGGAATTCGGCCCCCGCGTGCGGCTCGGCAAGGTGTTCACCGACATGCCGCTCGTCGCCGATGCGCCAAAAAATTTCGGGGTGCGGGCGTTTTGCGACGTCTGCCGGGAATGCGCAACGGCATGCCCGCCGAAGGCCATTCCATCCGGTCCGCCCAGCGACCAACGGCACAATCGCTCCAATCTGAAAGGGGTGGTGAAATGGTCGACGGACGCCGAGAAGTGTTTTGGCTTCTGGGCAGCGCAGAACAGCGATTGCTCCATTTGCGTGCGCGTCTGTCCCTACAACCGCGACTTCGGCAAGGCGCGGCACCGCGCCTGGCGCGCACTGGCGGGATCCGGCCTGCGGCACATTGCCTTATGGCTGCATCGGCGCCTTGCAACCGGCCAGCGGCATCGCGCAAGCTGGTGGTGGGGCCGGCCCTAGGGCGCGGCCAGACCCAGCGCCGCTAGGCTCGCGCGAGCCTCGGCGACGCCGCGTACCCGATGGGCGTCGATCCCCAGCGACCGCGCCGAACGCGTGTTGGATTCCGAATCGTCAAGGAACACGATCTCGCCGGGATCGACCCGCAGCTCACGCACGACGTGTTCGAAGGCGGCCCGGTCGGGTTTCACTTCGCCGATCTCGTGGGACGAGAACGCGACGTCGAACAGCGCCTTGATCGCCGCGTGGTCCCGCTGGCTGTACCAGTGGATGACGTTGCTGTTGCTGAAGCAGGCAGTACGCGCCTTGCCGCGGACTTCGGTGACGAGCTCGGCGGCGCCTGGTGCCAATCCTTGCGGCCAATGCGCGAAGTCGTCGAGGAACGCCGTCGGCGAGATGGTGAGGCCGTACTCGGCGACGATCGCTGCAGAAAATTCGTCCGGCGCGCACTAGCCGCGTTCGAAGCGCTTGACGATGGGCGAGGCAATCCAGTGCTCTACGACGGCGTCGTGATCGCTCTCGCCGAGCCATTCGGCAATCTTGCGAAACCCGACAACCTCGACCAGCACATTGCCGAGATCGAAAAGAACGACGGTCACTATTCGGCGGCGGCCTTCACCCGGGCGGGCGAATCTTCGCCGCGCATCTGTTGGATCAATGACTCGAACTTCTTGTCGTCGGCATCGGCCATGGCTAGCCGGCGCAGCGACTGCAGCCGTGCCGTAGCGTCAGCGGGGGGCGTGCCGGCCAGCCAGGGCGTAACGAGGTCGGCCATGAGTCTTGCATACTTGCCGACACCGCGCGTCCGCGTATCGCCGTAGCCCTTGCGCAGACGCGGCAACTCGGCGATCTCGCGGGCGAGCGCGGAGTCGCGAGCTATCGCCGCCCTGAGCGCTGCAAGCCAGGAATCGATATCCGCGCTTTCCTCGGCGAAGCGCAGGGTCCGCGGCCGCCACCAGCGCAAACGGGCCAGCAGGAACAGCAGCAGGAAGCCGAAGACCGTATCGGAGCGGATGTGCAGGCCGATATTGGCCGCCGTGCCGCGCCGTTCCGCCCAGCCGCGAAGGCGCCGGCCCATGCCGGGCGGCAGCAGGTCGGCCCATTCGGGAATGCCGGGCTTGAGGAACTCGGTGATTTGGATCACCTGTCCGGCTCGCGCGCCGATCTCGTTCATCACGTACTGGCGCCGCGTGCTGCGGGTCTTCACGTCGGCGACGCGGATGATGTCCTCGAAACTCATCCACACGGCGAGTTGCTTGGCGGCCGCGACGGAGACCTCTCCGGGGGACAGTCCGGCGGCCTGTTCCGCCGCCGCAAGGTCGGCAATCCGCGTGATCCAGCGTTCGGCATAGGCGCGGTTCTGAAAATGCGTCAGGCGGGGCAGGGCTTCCGCGGCGATCGCATGCACCGCCGCCGGGAGGTCGCGGTGTGCCCGGGCCATCAGGGGCGAGGATTCGGCGGTCCGGCGTTTCGCCGATGCGGCTGCCGGTTGCGGCGGCTGGCGCACCGCTTCGAGGCCGAGTTCGAAGCCCTTGAGGTTTTGATCGACGGCCTTGCCGGCGGCACGCACGGCATCGCCGAATATCTCCGGCGCGAACGGCAGCACGCCACAGCCTGCTATCATCCCGAGCAGAACCGCGTTCAGCGACACGCGGTGTTCGAGGACGAAGGCGTTCATGTCGAACAGGATCGGCCGCTTGGCGAGTTCTCTGGCGGCGGCGACGATGCGGTCGCTGTCGTAGCGGCCGTCGGACGGTACGCTCTTCTCGGCGATGGCGTAGATCCGGTGGGTCGAACCGATCAGCGTGGTGCGGTCGGGCGTGACGAAGCCGCGTTCCATGGCGCGGCCGGCTTCGAGCACCTCCGTGGCGACGACGAGATCGAGCGTGCCCGGGTTGGGAAACAGCGCGAAGACCGGCTGCCGGCCGCCGAGTTCATCGCGTTTCGCCGGTAGAATCTCGATGTAGTAGGTGGTGGCGCCGGTGCGTTGGGCGACGCCGGGCACGGACGTGCGCTGCACCGGATAGCCCTCCGCCGTCGCCGCCTCGGTGATCCAGTCGGCGAGCACGCCGCCGCCTTCGCCGCCCAGCGCGCCGATCAGCAGGCAAATGGGTTTCGTATCGGCCATCTATTCGCCCGGCGCGACGGCGGGTGGTTTTGCGACGAGACCCTGCAGCGCGCCGATCACCGCGCGGCGCACGCCCGCGACCAGCCGGTCCCAGGCATTGGGGTTGTGCACGATATCGGCCTTGTAGAACGACGGGCACAGGACAGCGGCATGCGCGACCTCGCCGCAGACGCCGCACCCGACGCAGTTGTTGTCGACATGCGCCACCGGATCGTCGCGCAGCGGATCAGGGTTCGGCTTGATCGTCAGCGACGGGCAGCCCGACAGGCGGATGCAGGAATGATCGCCGGTGCACACTTCGTCGTCGACGCCGAAGCGCGGCTGCACCACGCGCTCGCCGCGCGCGATCTTGTCGCGGTTGAGCGGCTTCAGACGGCGTTGTACGGCGAGCATGCATTCGCCTGCCGCCACGATCACCTTGAGGCCCGTCTCCCTGGTGGTCATCGCCTCGCGGAGCGTTTCGATCATTTTCGCGATCGAATAGGTGCGTACGGTGCGCACCCACTTCACGCCGAAGCCGCGCATAGTGTCCTCGATCGACACCCGCGCGTGCCGATCGCCGGCGCGGCTCGATGGGATGTACTGTGCGCCGGTCGCAGACGTGTAGCCGTTGTCCATGACGATCAGGACACCGTCGTTTCGGTTGAACACCGATTCCGCCAGGCCCGATGTCAGCCCGTTGTGCCAGAACCCGCCGTCGCCCATGACGCTGACGACGCGCTTGTCGAAATTGGGACCGACGGCGGTCGAAGAGGCCAGCGACAGTCCGTAGCCCAGCACGGTGTTGCCCATGTTGAACGGCGCCAGCGTGGAAAACGTGTGGCAGCCGATGTCCGACGCGATGTGAAACTCGCCGAGGTCCTTGCGCGCAAGCTTCATTGCCGAGAACACCGGTCGTTCCGGGCAGCCGACACAAAAGCCGGGCGGCCGCGCCGGGATCGCGGCCCCAAGAATCTCGCGCGCCTTGCCCGTGATGCGGTCCAGAGTCTCGATCGTCTTGCCGGTCTCGGCGAAGGCCGCCGTGGCGTGACCCACCGTTTCGGCAAAGCGGGCGATGCCGCGCAGCACGACCTCGCCCGTGTATTCGCCGGCCATCGGCAGCACGTCCTTGCCGTGCAGTTTCGTGTTGAGATCGGCGCGCCGCAGCACGGCGTGGATCGCCTGTTCGAGATAGTCCGGCTGGCCTTCCTCGACGACCAGCACCGCGCGCTTTTTCGCGCAGAAGGCGGTCAGTTCGTCGGGGACGAGCGGGTAGGTCACGTTCATCACGTAGAGCGGGATGCGCGATGCGCCGAAGGCGTCGGCCAGGCCGAGCTGCTGCAGCGAGCGCATGACCGTGTTGTACATGCCGCCCTGCAAGACGATGCCGAGATCGGCCAACTCGCCGTCGAAGCGCTCGTTGAGGCCGTTGTCGCGGATGAATTTCACGGCCGCGGGCAGCCGCACGTCGATCTTCAGGCGTTCCTGCAGGTAGGTGGAGGGCGGCAGGGCGATCCGGTCGTGGTTGAAGACCTGGTCGTGCAGCGGTTTCTTGCGCGAGATCGCGGGCGATACGTTGTCGCGGGTCGGGAAACTGCCGTAGACGTGGCAGGCGCGGATGCGCAGTTCCAGCATCACCGGCGTGCTGCTGGCTTCGCTGAGCTCGAAGCCCTTTTCCACCATGCGCACGATGGTCGGCAAGTTGGGCCGCGGATCGAGCAGCCACATCTGCGACTTCATGGCGAAGGCATGGGTGCGTTCCTGGATGATGCTGGCGCCGTCGCCGTAGTCCTCGCCGAGGACGATCAGGGCGCCACCGACGACCCCCGCCGAGGCGAGGTTCGACAGGGCGTCGGAGGCGACGTTGGTGCCGACGGTCGATTTCCAGGTGACCGCGCCGCGCATCGGGTAGTTGATCGAGGCGCCGAGCATGGCCGCCGCCGCGGCCTCGCTGGCGTTGCCCTCGTAGTGCACGCCGAGCTCGTCGAGGATGGGCCGCGCGTCGTCGAGGACGTCCATCATGTGCGATACTGGCGCGCCCTGGTAGCCGCCGACGTAGGACACGCCGGACTGCAGCAACGCCTTCGTCACGGCCAGGATTCCTTCGCCGTGAAAGGTCTCGCCGTCGCCGAGGCGCAGCGCTTCGACTTCGCGCTTGAAGGACCGTTCAGCCATGAATCGCCGTGCCCCGCGTGGCCGCTATCGACATGCGGCGGATGATATATGATCTCCGCCCCAAGGCCAGCGGCCGCCAGGAGAGCCACGATGGGTGCACATCCCGAATTCTTTTCCGCCGACCTGATGCGCGAAATCAGGGACCGATTTCACCACACCGACTGGTGCCCGATCGTCAAGGCGCCGCGCGTGTTCTTCGAAAACGGCGGCGGTTCGCTCAAGCTCAAGGACGCCATCGCCGCCGCCGCCGAGGTCGAGGCGCTGCCTGACCAGGAAGGCCGCAAGAACCCGGCGTCGGCCTACCTGTCCGATCTGCTAAACGCCGGCCGCGAGGACCTGCACCTGCAGTTCGGCTCGGCCGCGCTGGGCAAGGAGCGCGGCCAGGTCATTTCCGGTGAGACCGGCACGCGGCTGCTCTACCGTCTGATCCGCACCATCGCGCTAGGCGCGCCGGCGGGCCCGGTGATCTCGTCGACCCTTGAGCATCCGGCAAGCCTCGATGCGGCCAAGCAGTGGGCGGCGAATACCGGGCGCGACTGGATCGAAGTGCCGTTCGATCCGCTGAGCGGCACGGTCAGCGCCGAGAACTACGCGGCTGCCGTCACGCCCGACACGCGGCTCGCCACCATCATCCACACCAGCATGCTGACCGGCTTCGTCGTCGACATCGCTGCGGTCGCGAAAGCGATCCGCGCCGTCGCGCCGGAGTGCTTCATCGTGGTCGACGGCATCCAGCACGCGCCGCACGGCACGATGGACGTCGCGTCCTACGGCGTCGATGCCTACGTCTTCTCGCCCTACAAGGCGTTCTCGCGCCTGTCGCTCGGCTTCGCCTGGATCAACGATCGCATCCACGCCGTGCCGCACGAACACATGCTCGGCAAGTCGAGCGAAGACTGGGAGCTCGGCTCGCGCGATCCCGCGTTCTATGCCGCGCAGTCGAAGGTGGTGGATTATTTCTGCTGGCTGGGTAGCCACTACACCAACGCGACCGACCGAAACGCCGCGATGCGCGCCGGCACCGCCGCGATGGAACGCCACGAGGCTGCGCTCATCGACCTGCTGATCAACGGCGACGCGACGACGCCGGGCCTGAAAAGCTTCGACGACGTGAAGATCATCGGTCCGCTGACGCTCGAGGGCCGCGAGGGCATCGTCTCGTTCAACCTCGACGGCATGGCCTCGCCCGATCTGGTCCAGGAGTTCGCGAAACGGGGTATCCGCGTGCACGCGCGCGTCTCGGACGGCTATTCCGGCCACATCCTCGGCGCGCTCGGCCTCGACGACTGCCTGCGCGTCTCGATGTGCCACTACAATTCGCCGGAAGAGGTGCGTCAGTTCCTGGGCGCGCTGGCCGAGATCAGGCAGGGGCGGTAGGCGAGCGCCACCTCCTCCGGGGAGCCAGGTAGACACAGGATGCGGTGATGGTTGCGGAGGAAAGAAGGGTCAGGCGCGTACCGCCGAGCCCTTCGCTAGATCGACCGTCACGCCATAGTCGCGCAACGCCCCCTCGATGGTGACGGCACCGGTGCGCACGTCGCCGAGCACGCGGGCGGGATCGCGCTTCAGCGGATCGCCGTAGCCGCCGCCGCCGGCTTCGCTGATGGTGAAGGTTTCGCCGGGCTTGAGCTCGAGCCGGCCCTTGGGCGGGATCGGCTTGCCGTCCACCAGGAAGACGCGTTTCGCGCCCGGCTTGCCGCCGAGATAGCCGCGCGCGGGGAACTCGGTGCGCATGCCGAACATGAAGATCGCCACCGGCTCGTCGCGCGTATTGGTCAGCGAGGCGACCTGGCCGAGGCCGCCGCGGAATTCGCCGGGGCCGCCCGAGTCGGGCAGGAGGCGGCGGTAATTGATCCGCACACCGGTTTCGTTCTCCCAGATCTCGCTCGCCACGACCGCATTGTTGGTCGGCGAGGGCGTCGTGTGATGGCCGTCGAGGCCCTTCATGGCGCCGACACCGCCGGCAAGGAAGTATTGCGTCGAGCCGGCTTCGCCGCCGGCGGCGCGTGTATGGCAGATGAATAGCGACGCCATGCCGGAGTCGGCCTGCACGCGCTCGGGCATCGCTTCGGCAAGCGCGCCCATGATCAGCGGCACGATGAACCAGCCAATGGAATGGCGGCCGCCGGTGGGCGAGGGGCGCTGCGCGCTGAGGATGCAGCCTTCGGGCGCGCGTACCTCAATGGGCAGGAGCGCGCCGAGGTTGTTGGGAATGGTCGGCGTCGTCAGCGACTTGATCGCGTAGGTCGCGAAGGCACGCGTGTAGCAGAACGGTACGTTGATCGCGAACTTCGCCGCAGGACCTGTGCCGGCGAAGTCGATCGCAATCGAATCGCCGCTGACCGTCATGGCGCATTTCAGCGTCACCGAGTCGGTGACCGTCTCGACCTCGATTTCGTTGCGGTAGGTGCCGTCGGGGATTGCCGCGATTTCCTTGCGGATCGCCGTCTGCGACTGGCCGATGATGCCGTCGGACAGCGCGACCAGATCGTCGATGGCGTACTCGTCCATGAACTCGCCTATCAGGCGTTCGCCCACGGTGCAGCCCGCGATGTCGGCCATGATGTCGCCGAAGACCTGTTCCGGCGTGCGCACGTTGCTGCGGATCAGGTCGTGCAGGAAACCGACCGGCTCGCCCGCCTCGTACAGCTTGCATACCGGTAGCATCAGTCCTTCCTGGTAGACCTCGGTGTTGGTCACCGACAGGCCGATCCCGCCGATGTCGGGCAGGTGAGAGATGGTCATGACGAAGCCGACCAGCCGGCCGTTCTTGAACGCTGGCCGTGCGATGCAGATGTCGGGCGTGTGGCCGGTACCGAGCCAGGGATCGTTGGTAACGACGACGTCGCCTTCCTTCCAGGTGTGCGCCGGGAACCGGGCCAGCATGTGTTGCATGGTGAGCGGCGCCGTGCCAATGAAG
>JAYQVF010000061.1:0-15859 GCA_038148335.1 Alphaproteobacteria bacterium
GGGTACCACTCTCCACTATGGGTTGCTCGACCGGGATCTCGACGGGTTCAAGGCTCGTTGGGACGAGAACGAAGACATCGTTATCCGCGTGGTCTAGCCGGCTCGTTAGACGATTGTCGCGTAGACGAGATAGCCACCTGTTGCCAGCGAACTGAGCCACGTAAGGAGGACTGCGACAGTCCGGGCGGTCGTCGTGCGGTCGGCGTGCAATCCAAAAGGATGCAAAATGCGCCCAGCGACCAGAGCGATGCCGATCACGTGAAGCAATATCTGTGGCGCCCCGATCCATTCGCAAGCCATCAACGCCACCAGAATCATCGGCAGCCATTCGGTAAAATTGCCGAAGGCGCGCACGGCTCGCTGCAGTTCGGGGCGATCGTCGGTGCCCATCGACACCCGGTGTTTTTGGCGCAACAACGAAACGCGCGCGCCCAGAACCAGCATCATGAGCGTCAGAATTCCGAGATAGACAGGCGTAATCTCAAGAGCCATAGCTTTTCCCTTTCAGTACTAACCCAAATGGAGCAACCGGGACGCGGTTTGTCCGGAGGGTTCGAATAGCGGGAGGAGTACTCGGGCCTGCCTACCCTTTTCCCGCTGGTTGCTGAATGATGGTCCTGATCGGGAATGGAATAGTGATCCCGCGCTGGTCGAACTTCGACTTGATTGCCTGCGTGAGATCCCACCGCATCTCCCAGAAATCGGCGGTGTTGCACCAGACCCGCACCTGCAAATCGACGGAACTCGCACCGAATCCTATGGGCACAACCGCCGGCGCCGGATCCTTGAGCGCCCTTGCGTCCAACGTGACGCACTCGAGCACCGCGGCTCTTGCCGCATCGATATCGTCGTCGTAGCTGATTCCTACATTGATATCGCAACGCCGCGTCGGGTTGTGGTTGTAGTTCTTGATGATGGCGCCCCAGACTTGGCCGTTTGGCACCATGATTTCGATGTTGTCCGGAGTCGCCAACTCCGTAAGGAACAAGGTCACGGACTTGACGGTTCCCGCAGTCCCCCCGATTTCGACGTAGTCACCCACCTTGAAGGGTCTGAACAGCAGCAGCATGACCCCGGCCGCGACGTTACTGAGCGTGCCCTGCAGCGCCAAGCCAATGGCCAACGAAGCCGCACCCAGAACCGCTACCAGACTGGTCGTCTCAACGCCAAATTGATTGAGGACAGCAATAAGTGTGACGGCAATCAGCGTGTAGCGCGTGAGACTGCCTAGGAAGACGGCGACCATCTCATCGATGCGCCGGTTTCGAATAAGGGCTCTCTTCACAATCGCGGCGACACGGGCCGACAGCCAGAGACCGATCAGTAGGATCGCAATGGCACCGATCACCGTGAGGCCATAGCCGGACACGATTTCCAGGATATTTCGGACGATTACCTCAATCTCATCGTTCATTTCGTTCACTCAGATTCTTCACAAGAAGAACATCGCTGTGGCTATAGGCAGAGGCCAACGGCAGCCTCCTTTAGGAGGCTGGGACAGGACGGGGCCTGCCTGCATCGTCGATCGCAACGTAGACGAACGTACCTTCCGTCACACGGACTTCCTCTCCGGTCATTCGTCGCGTTGCGTAGGTGTCGATCTTGATCGCTATCGAGGTTCGTCCGGTACGAATCGGCTCGGCGTAGCAACTCACCAGATCGCCAATGAATACCGGTTTGTGAAACGTCATGGCCTCGATCGCTACGGTGGCACAGCGCCCCTGGCATATCTTGGCGGCGACGGCACCTCCGGCCAGATCCATCTGGGAAAGGACCCATCCGCCGAAGATGTCACCGTTGGCGTTGGCATCGGCCGGCATCGCGACTGCACGGATCGCGGGATCGTGTCTTTCAGAATTCATTGCGGCAAAGCGCTATATCTTGTTACCCCTACAAAACAACATACTCTATTATGCGCTCCATTATGCGCTCCAGCCCCGTCCAAATGGTAAATCACGCAACTTCATGACCGACCTGTTCGAAGAATCGGGCAAGGCCCGAGGCAAATCATACTCGGCAAAGGACATTGAGGTCCTCGAGGGACTGGAACCGGTCAGGCGGCGCCCGGCGATGTATATTGGCGGGACCGGCGAGGACGGGCTCCACCACTTGGTGGCTGAGGTTCTCGACAACGCCATGGATGAGGTCGTCGCCGGCGCGGCGACCAGGATTGAACTCGAGCTAGGTGCCGACGGATCGGTGACCGTCGGTGACAACGGCCGCGGGATTCCCGTCGACGCCCACCCGAAATTCAAAAAGAAGTCGGCACTGGAGGTCATTCTCACGACCCTGCATTCCGGTGGCAAGTTCAGCCAAAAAGCCTACGAAACGTCGGGAGGGCTGCACGGCGTCGGGCTCTCGGTGGTCAATGCCCTGTCCGACTGGTTGGAGGTGGAGGTTGCGCGGGACAAGAAGCTCTGGAAGCAGTCTTATTTGCGCGGCAAGCCGAAGAACAAACTGACATCGAAGCCCGTAAACAACCGCCGTGGCACCTCGGTCTCATTTCATCCCGATCCGAAAATCTTCGGTGAAGAAGCAATCTTCAGGCCGGCGCGGCTCTACAAACTTGCACGATCGAAGGCCTATCTTTTTCGGGGCGCCGAAATTCGCTGGAAATGCCCCCCTGAACTGGCCGCGAACACGGACATTCCAAGCGAAGCGGTTTTTCACTTTCCGGGCGGACTGGTCGATGCCCTGGCTGAGGAACTGGGTAGCCGCGAGACGGTCACTCCTCAACCTTTTGCCGGGGAGAGTTCGTTCAACGGCTCGGGACGCGTCGAGTGGGCCATTGCCTGGCCGGATGACGGCCAGGGTTTCGTCAGCACCTATTGCAATACGGTCCCTACTCCATTGGGCGGCACGCACGAAGCCGGCATGAGAACGGCCCTCGCAAGAGGACTCAAGGCGTACGGCGCAATGGTCAAACGGCGGGGCGCGACGCAGTTCACGACAGAAGACATCAGCGGCAGTGCCGCTCTCATCGTCTCGATCTTTATTCCGGAACCCCAGTTTCAGGGGCAAACCAAAGAAAAACTCGTCAGCGCCGAAGCGGCAAAGCTGGTCGAAGCTGCGGTCAAGGATCATTTCGACCACTGGCTCACAGGAAATCCGGACGCCGCCAATGAACTTCTCGACTACGTCTCGGATCGTGCGGACGAACGCTTGCGGCGCCGACAAGAGAAGGACGTTTCGCGCCAGAGCGCCAAGCGGAAGCTGCGTTTGCCGGGCAAGCTCGCCGACTGCACGGCTGGGCAGGCCGAGGGTACGGAGATATTTCTGGTCGAGGGTGACTCGGCTGGCGGGTCGGCCAAACAGGCGCGCGACCGGCGTCTCCAGGCGGTCCTTCCACTCAGAGGAAAGATTCTGAACGTGGCGAGTGCCGGTGCCGGCAAGCTTCAGGAGAATCAGGAGATCGCCAACATCGTTCAGGCGCTCGGCTGCGGCCTCGGAGACAAATACAGCGAGAATTCGCTGCGATACGACCGTGTCATAGTGATGACCGACGCTGACGTGGATGGCGCGCATATCGCTTCTCTCCTTATCACCTTCTTCTTTCGCGCAATGCCCCAGCTGATCCAGGATGGACACCTCTATCTGGCTCAACCTCCCCTTTATCGTCTTGCCCAGGGTGGAAAGGTCTTCTATGCGCGGGACGACGGGCACCGGGAAGAACTGATGCGTACCGAGTTTGGAGGGCGCGGCAAGGTGGAAATCAGCCGCTTCAAGGGGCTGGGAGAGATGCCTACGGCCCAGTTGCGGGATACGACCATGGATCCAGCCAAACGAACGTTGCTGCGCGTCGTTGTTGGAGACGCGGAGCGCCGCAAGACCGACAAATTCGTAGAGAACTTGATGGGGCGCAAACCGGAAAATAGGCTTTCGTTTATACAGGAACACGCGGCAGAAGTGGCGCAACTCGACGTTTAGCCGCGATGGGTTCACTTCGGGAGAAAACGGTCATGAGACGAATGTCGATAGCAGCGCTGTCCTGCATGTTTCTCGCGTCTTGTGGCGGCGGTGCGGTCGTCGGCGGGGTTGGGGGCGAATACGTTTCGCCCTTCTATAGCCCCTCCCTGGTGAGCTACGTCGCGCAGGACGGACGGTTCCCCATGGTCCTCAGAGGGAATCCATTTGCGGGTGTTCCCCAAGCCCAACTCGAGCAAACTCTTCACCAAGAAATTCCAACGCCCGGGTGGGCGCCCAGAGCACAGTTCGTCCGAAACGACAACGCCGAGGCCGGGCGCGGCCTTCGCCTCGTGGTGCTTCTGAACCCAGTCCAGAACGTCGATTTTCGCGCAATATGCGGCGACCTGCAGGGGATCGGGTTTGCTGGTCCGACCAACCAGATCACGTTGCGCGTTGCGTTCTGCGACAATGCCCAAACCATGACGGACGTCACGCTTCGGACGGCCCCGTCGCCAGATCCAACAAACCCGGCGTTCACGGGCGCGCTAAGTACGATGACCTCGATTGCGCTGCCCTTCGTCGACCGGGCACGCGAGCGCTAGGATCGGGGATCGCCCTGGCCAAGGCAGTCGATCGACGCACACATATGAAACGTCGCGGTCCGATCTTTCTGGTGTTCGCAACGTGCCTGCTCGCTGCGGCCTGCTCAGCCGACGACATCGTGATCTCCGGGACCGGCTCGCGAGGTCTTCCTTACGACCCCAGTATTGTCCGGTACGTCATGTCTCAGGGTGACATGCCTCTGGAGGTTCACGGGAACCCTTCTAACTTGCCTGACCGTTCATTTGTCGAACTTGTCGAATCCAGACTCAAGATTGACCCGTTCTTTGGATCTTTGGCCTTTCGCACTCAAGCCCAGATGCGCAATGCCCATTCGTTCCGCGTTGTGCTTTTGTTCAGCACAACCGTGTCACGCGTCGACCCCGGCCGAATTTGCCGGCGCGACCTGCCAACAAACGTGAAGCCGGGTGCCGCGCTCTACGTAGCGGGCGCATTCTGCGACCGAGACAAAGCAATGTCCGGCAATACCGCCCTCGCGAACTTGCCATCGACTTTCGACGACCCCATCGTCCAGCGACTCCTCGATCAATTGATCCTCGAAATGCTCCCGCCGGAGGGCAAGCGTAACATCGACGAAAGCTGCCCACCTCCCACCAACTGTTCGTGACATGGCGGTGGCACGCTTCTTTTTGCCCATCACGTTTACGATCTTGTTCCTCAGTGGATGCGTCGCGGTTGTTCCTACGGTTACCGACGGCAATCTTGACGGACCCGGGCCGAACTACAGCAGAGCCGTCGCCGATCGCATTCTAGGCGCAGGGCCCGTGCCGACGGAGATTCACGGCAATCCTTCCAATTTGGAGCGATCTGCATTCGAGCGCCTCGTACTGGAACGATTGCGGGCTCCCGCTGTCTGGGGAACGAGTCGCTTCGGCCCCAGCTCCGACTCTCAGGTCGATCACAGCTACCGTCTGGTTCTCGTGTTCAACCCAAAGCTTGACGGCGCCAACAGCCCGGCAGGCCAACCTGTGGCTAAATCGGATTCGCCTGCCAGATACGACCTCGCGATGTGCAGAGGTGATATCGTCGTAAGCGAAGGTGCCCCCTATCCGCCTTTGCCCCTGAACCGGCTCGAGTCCGTTCGCAGTCGACGTCTATCCCCGATTTCTCCGAGGCTTCTCGAGGAGCGACTGCTGATTCGGGGGGCTCTGTGTTTGGGTGACGTTCCGATCAGCGCATCGTTCGTCGAAGTGCAGCGGCTCGAGGACTACGCCGAACCGGAGTTCGATCAGCTACTCGGTCACCTACTCCTGAGAATCATGCCCTACCGTGAACCCCTTCCAGCATGTCGGGAAGAAGGCCGGGCCAGCTGCCCGCAGTAATCCGGTCCCATTCTTCGTCGCTAGCGGGTCAGCCAGTCCCCCAGCAAACGCGTGACTGCTTCCGGTTCTTCCATGCTGGACAGGTGACCGCAGCGCGGGAGCAGGTGGAGGGAAGCTCTCCGAATCAGCCCGGCGATTTCGCCCATGATATCCGGCGGTGTGATCAAATCGTCCTCGCCGCCAACGACAAGTGTTTCGCATCGGATGGCCGACAGGCTTGGTCTGCTGTCGGCCCGATTCATGATGGCGGTCTGCTGTCGAACGAAGCCTGCCTGGCCGACATCCTCGGCCATGGCGGTAATTCGCGCCACCAGGAGCGTATCGTCCAGGCGATCGGGATGGATCAGAAGGGGTAGAAGACGCGGTGTGACTCCTTTGAACTGCCCCTTGCGCGACAGTTCAATCAACCCGCGCCGCCGGCTTTTCTGGTCCTCGGTATCCGGCCTGGCGGACGTGTCGAGGAGCGCCAATCGTTCCACTCGGCTGGGCGCCAGCCGCATGATCTCCAGGGCGACATAGCCTCCCATCGACAACCCCGCCAGGGAAAACCGAGGCGGCGCCTCGTCGAGGACCCGCCGGGCCATAGCCGCAATGGAGTCGTCACGGGATACATCGGCGACAAGAACCTCGGCCAAATGGGCGAGATGCGCCCTCTGGTGGGCCCAGAGTTCACCGTTGCACAAGAGACCGGGAACAAGAACAAGATGCGGCATGGGCCGGTTCTATCACGCCTACACGTGTCGGCCGTACAGCCGGCGCCACACGATTTGACCCGACGGCCTATTTCGGGTATCGCTCCCGTAATGAGGCCTTCTATCAGGCCGAACTTCTAAGTTATCGGATTGCATGGGTTTTTCCGAACTCGGGCTTAGCGAAGAAGCCCTGCGAGCGGTCGCCGACGCGGGCTACCACCAGCCGACACCAATTCAAGAACAGGCAATTCCGGTTGTTCTGCAGGGACGGGACGTTCTCGGAACGGCCCAAACCGGAACCGGGAAGACCGCTTCCTTCACCCTGCCGATGATCGACATCTTGGCGGCGGGCCGTGCGAAAGCGCGCATGCCGCGCTCGCTCATCCTGGAGCCCACGCGCGAACTTGCGGCACAGGTTCAGGAGAGCTTCAAAGTCTATGGAAAGTACCACAAGCTGACGGTTGCCCTCCTCATCGGGGGTGTCCGCATGGAAGAACAGGAACGGCTGATCGACCGCGGGGTCGACGTCTTGATCGCCACGCCTGGCCGATTACTGGACCACGCCCAGCATGGGGGACTTCTTCTCGGCGGACTGAAGGTTCTTGTCATCGATGAGGCGGACCGGATGCTGGACATGGGGTTCATTCCCGATGTCGAGAAATTAGTCAAACTTGCCCCTCCTTTGCGGCAGACGCTGTTTTTCTCCGCCACCATGCCGAAGGAAATCCGACGCCTGGCGGATCGCTTTCTGCACAATCCCAAAGAGGTGTCGGTCGCGCCGCCGGCCTCACCGGCCGAAACCGTGGATCAGCAGGTGATCTATGTGGACGCCGGGAACAAGCGTCCCGCGCTTCGTGCGCTTCTCAAGCAGCACGAGGTGAGCAGCGCGTTCATCTTTTGCAACAGAAAGCGGGACATCGGCGTTCTTACGCGTTCGCTGGTCCGACATGGCTGGAATGCCGGCGAGTTGCACGGCGACATGTCACAGCCGGCGCGCACGGAAACCCTTGAGAGCTTTAGGCGCGGTGATACCAAGTTCCTTGTCTGTAGCGACGTCGCTGCTAGGGGGATCGATATCCAGGGGCTCCCCTTCGTCTTCCTCTTCGATGTCCCGACCCACTCGGAGGACTATGTCCATCGGATCGGACGAACGGGACGTGCGGGCATGGTAGGGCGTGCGATTACCCTCGCCACGAAGCCAGAGGCCAGGTACGTCGGTGATATCGAGAGATTGATAGGTCGGGAGATCCCGCTTGGTACCGTGGCGGGGCTCAGCGAGGAAGAGCCCGACGAGAGTGAAAAGGCTGGCTCGCGGCGGCGCAAGACCAGTGACAAGAACCGGAATTCAGCCGCAACACGACCCGAGGCGCGACCAAAAGAAGAACCCACGTCGCGACCAAAAGAAGAAAGTGAAGGCGATGTCGCTCAGGCGCCCAAGCCGAGACGCCGTCGACGTTCGTCCGATAGCCCCGGGAACGCCAGGGCGGAAAGCAAGGCCGAGCAGAAGAGCGATAGCCCGGTGGTTGGACTGGGTGATCATGTCCCCGCTTTTCTCCTGACACGCATGCCAGGAGATACGGAACAAGAGACCGAGAAACCTCCTCGTAGGCGGAAATCATGACCTCGCCAGCCGAGCAGGAAATTCTTGTGGATCGCCCGGCGGAGGGCGTCGTTTTGCTAACGCTCAACCGGCCCAAGGTCCGCAACGCGTTCTCGAATTCACTGCTGGCGACGTTGCGGCAGCTCTTGGATGATGCGAGCCGCAATGACGGGACGCGTTGCGTCGTTGTTACGGGCGGGGCTGAGGTTTTTGCTGCCGGTTCGGATATTTCCCAGCTTCAGACTCGACCGATGTATGGCGGCGTCGCAGACGAGCGCTTCGCCAACTGGGACGCGATGGAACGCTTCCCCAAACCGCTTCTCGCGGCCGTCAATGGATATGCCCTCGGTGGCGGCTGCGAACTCGCCATGCTGGCCGACATCATTATTGCGGGCAATTCCGCGAAATTCGGGCTACCGGAGTTGAAGCTTGGCCTGTTCCCTGGACTCGGCGGAACGCAGCGGTTCATCCGCCAGGTCGGTAAGTCGGCAGCGATGAAAGTGATCCTCGCGGCCGAATTCATGGATGCTGACGAAGCGCTCCGATGCGGGCTTGTCGCCGAGGTGGTCCCGCCCGAGCGCACGATCGATCGCGCCCTTGAATTGGCTGGCAAGATCGCGGCGATGCCTCCCCTCGCCGCTCGTGTCGCCAAGGAAACGATCCTCCAGTCCTACGAAAGCCACCTGACCGCTGGATTAGCTTACGAGCGGAAAGCGAATCTCACGCTCTACCCAAGCGAGGATAAGGCCGAGGGAATTGCCGCTTTCCTAGAAAAACGTGCCCCATCCTGGCGAAGCACATAGGATCAGACCCCACGTCCTTGGCGCAAAACCCTAGAATTGCTGTAAAGTAGTCCCTAATCCGTCTCGCAGAGCAGCGACGGTTGGGTCTTTGATTTGAGTAGCGTCGCAGCAAGTGGGCCAGTGCTGCGACCAGATTGGTGATGAAAGCTTCGCGAAATCTGACTGCGCCGCGCTGGCGTGCGCGTTTGGCCCTTCTTATCTCACCCATTTTTCTTGCGGCCATCGCACTTGGCGGCGTGACCCTTGTTGTCGCTGTTGTCCTGTGGAACAGCCGCGTTGCGGCCCACCGAGACGCCCTGGTCTACGTTGAGAACCATGCGCGAATCGCCGAGGAGCATGCGAGGCTCGCCATCAGCGAAGTCATCGACTCGCTTCGGGTTGCGACCGGGTTTCTGGAAACGGCAGACCTGGCAGGACAAGACGGCCGACTTGATTCCTTCGTCGACCGCATTCGCGCCTCGTCGCCGCGGATCGAACGCGTAGCGATCATTGCCGGCGACGGCAAGATCATCGCCGGAGATCGTGCGGGCATCAACACCACGCTGCCCGGCACCCCACCTACCGTCGAGCCCGGCATGCTCTTCGCCCTTCGGTCGAACGAGTCCTATCTCATGGTCGACGTCCTATTCCGCGGCGCAAGGGAAAACACGGGAGGTGTTGTGCGCGGCGCCATTCCCCGCAGCTACTTCGAAGATTTCTATGCGACGATCAATATCCGCGCAGGTAGCGACATCGGTCTGGTTCTTCCCAGCGGCGACGTCGCGGTCCGAAACAGCCATGCGATGCCCGGACTGACGACGATCCAGGTGACTCTGGGAAACGAAAGCGCAGCAGCATCGATTGTGACCATAGACGGCGTCCAGCGGTTCCAGGCCTACAAGCGGCTACCGGACCTTCCGATCGTGGTTTTTTCGGCGCTCGATGCCCAGACGGTTTTTGCGCCCTGGTGGAGCAGCGTTCGGTTCTTTGCGGCGGTGCTTGTGGTTTTGGCGGCGTCGTTTGTGATTCTGGGACGATTGGTGGTCCGGTCGCAGCGCCGTCAACGATGGCTTGCAATGATTGTCGAATCGTCGGGCGAGGCCATCTGGAGCCGCGGCCTCGATGGACGGATCATCAGTTGGAACAAAGGCGCTGAGGCGCTTTTTGGCTATGCTTCGGAAGAGATCATCGGACGGCACATTGGCCTCTTGTGGCCCCCGGATCAGGCCGACGAACTGACCCGGGTCATGGACGGAATGAACGCAGCCGGTTCGTTCTACGACGCCCCCGATACCATCCGCCGCAGAAAAGACGGCAGCCTCGTCGCTGTGGCGGTGAACAGTTCTCCGATCTATGACACAGGCGGAAACATTATCGGAGCAACCGTCAGCGCACGTGACATCAGCGACAAGAAGGAGGCGGAGGACCGCCTCTACCATTTGGCCTACTTCGATCCTCTCGTTGACCTACCAAACCGTTCGTTGCTTGAGGAGCGCCTGATCGCCGCCATAGGCAAGAGCGTGGCCGATGGCTCGCCGTTAGCTTTTCACTATCTCGACCTGGACCACTTCAAGGACGTGAACGACAGTTTCGGCCATCGCGCGGGCGACCGTCTCCTTCAGGATGTTGCCGCGCGTGTAAGCGAGGTCGTACGCCGGCAGGATGTCGTTGGCCGCCTTGGCGGCGACGAGTTCGGCATCATCCAGAGCAAGGTTGCCGATGAGGGCGACGCGTCGCAGTTGGCCGAGCGAATCCTGGCACGTCTGAGCGCCCCGTTTCGAATCGAAGGACGCGAGGTCTCCGCGAGCGTCAGTATCGGCACCGCTGTCATGAGCGTTTCGGAGGCCGAGGAATTGGGGCAGGAGGAGGCCGCACGCACCCTTCTTCAGCGTGCGGATATTGCGATGTACGCCGCGAAGACCGCTGGTCGTCAGAGACATAGCATCTATGCCGACCATCATGGAGACAGGGTTCGGCGGAAGATGGAGGTACAGGAGTCTCTGGCGCGCGCGGTCCGGATGGGTGCCCTCACCCTCGTCTTTCAACCACAGATCGACCTGAAGAGCGGGAGAATGCTGGGAGCAGAGGCTTTGGTGCGTTGGACCGATCCGGATCGCGGCGCGCAGGCTCCAAGTGAGTTCATCGAAATCGCCGAGCAGACCGGTCTGATCGTGCCGCTTGGCGCCTGGGTGCTTCGTGAGGCCTGTCGAACGGCGGCAACCTGGTCCGACGAAGACCTGGTGGTGGCCGTGAACGTTTCGGCCGTTCAACTTCGGCGTGGCGGCTTGTTCGATTTGATTAGGGATGCTCTGGACGAAACCGGCCTCCCGCCGAACAGACTCGAACTGGAGTTGACGGAATCGGCGCTGTTTCGTGACACGGAGGACGTTACAAGCCTGCTTTGGGCGCTTCGAGCCCTTGGGGTACGCCTTGCCGTCGACGACTTCGGAACGGGTTATTCTACACTTAGCTATTTCAAGGACTTCCCCGTCGACAAACTCAAGATCGATCGGACCTTCGTTGAAGGACTGGCGCCGAACAGCCGAACCCTGAGCATCGTGCGTGCCGCGGCTGCGATGGCGGACGGGCTGGGCCTTGAACTCGTCGCCGAAGGCATCGAAACCGAGCAGCAACGGGACCTGCTCCTCAAGGTCGGCGTGACACGCGGTCAGGGATTCCTATTTGCCCGCCCCATGAGCGGTGATGCACTGAGCGGTTTGATGCGCGGGACCACCGGCAATGTCGTTCGCCTCGACAGTGCATCCAGCGACTAGGTTACCCCTTATGGCGCGCAATTGACGCGCACGTAAATTTGGCTTCCCTAAAATACTGTCTGAAATCTGCCGTTTTTTCGAATCTTCTTGTAAATCGATAAGGCTCGGTCCATCTATACGCAGTGGCTTGTGCCGAGAGACGTGAAGCAACTTTCCGTCGCGCACGCTCGAGCCCGCCAGAAGCCGAAGATACTGGCCTTGAACGCGGCTGCTGCTGATCGACCGGCAGCGCACGCGTGAAGTCTTGCAAAGACCGGGCCCAAGAAACCGCTAAGCGGAGGAAACGAAGTTGCGCGTCACGACTAAGGAAGTCCAGGCCCATAGCCAGATAGACGACATCGAGGAGGACATTGCGCATACGCCAAAGAAGCGGCGTTGTCTGATGTGCCATACCGAGTTCGAGAGCACTTGGGCTGGCGAGCGCGTGTGCCGTCAATGCAAGTCGTCTTCACAGTGGCGATCAGGCGCCCTTGGCTAGAGTGCGCCGTGGCAAATCCACGCCAGAAAAAAAAGGGGCCCAGAGGGCCCCTTTTTCTTGTCGGTATCGACAGGTGCCTAGCCAACAACCTTGAGATTGGCAGCCGACATCTTGCCGTCGCGACCGGATTCGAGTTCATACTCGACCACTTGGCCCTCGGTCAGCGTCGACAACCCAGCACGCTCGACGGCCGAAATGTGGACAAAGGAATCCTTCCCGCCCGACTCCGGGCTAATGAAGCCATATCCCTTTGTGGGGTTGAACCACTTGACGGTTCCTTTCATGTCGCATCTTCCAGTCTAATTTGTAACAGCGGTTCGCCCAGCACGCGTCTAGGCGGATTTCAGGTCAACGAAGTCCGGGGAGTATGACGTCTTAGTCGGCGTGACGAAGAGAGATACGCCAGAGGTTTCGCAGTCTGAACATCTAATATCGGAGCCGTTGTTTTAGAAAGCAACCAGATTTGTTCATCTCAAGGAGCGCCGTGACTCCCTCCCATCCCTAGTACCTCAACTTACTCCCCACCCCAAGGCTTTGGCCTACCGGTACGCCATGCTGCAATGCAGCACGGAGGCGGGCAGCAAGATCATCGCAAGTCCCTCGCGGCATATATGAGCAGGTTCAGGAACTCTTGCTCTTCAAGCGTTGCAAACGAAGGCATGATGCCGCCGTGCCCAAACCGAACGGTATGCAGGAATCTCCACGGCAGCCGGCGCGCTAGAGTCGACAAAGTTTCTGGCGCCCGCTCGGTGCCCAGGTTCAAAGCATCACCGTTGGCCCCGTGACATATCTGGCAAACACTGGCGTATCGCTCACCGCCGGCAGCCCGATCAACGCCGAGAGTCCTGGCCCTTCCGACGAGTTCAACGGTTGCGGTCTGCCCTTTGGCGAGAAATCCGGCGAGGTAGCTAAGGGCTTCGGGGTTCAGCGGGGCACTCGAATATCCATGGCTGTCGGCGCGAATCATGGCTCGGATGTCGTTCCTGCCCACCCCCACCAGATGACGAAGGCCTGGGACGCCGTCGACCACACCCAGATCGCCGCCGACACCCGCGCTTCCCAGGAAGTCCCACCCATGGCAGTTCACGCACCGCCACGTTTCCTGCGGGCGCACGTTGGAACTTCCGGACCAAAGCGGATGGCGCTGGAACGGTCCCGCCAACCGTAACGCACGAGGCCAGTCGTCGTAGAGCTGTGCGCCGATCGATTCGATCCATGGCGCCGGAATAGCGCGACTGTTCGACATCGCGCCAACCGGCCCTTCCTGGGCGATTGCCGCAGCGGCGCCGAATATCCCGAGGTGGAGAGCTAAGGCGGAAAAGACCAATCGCAACGAACTGCGTATCCAGGGCCATGTCAATGTCATCGTCTCTGTACGCCACGGTCGGTGGATGTGGTCAAGTTACATTCTTCGTGTGACGCCTCTCCCTGCCCATGCCATGTCGCGCCCTGTCTCCAGCCGCTGTTCGCCTGGCGGCGTCGATGGCATGGGCGGCCCAAATGGCGACAAGTTCGGTATCGTCCAAAACTTCGGCCGGGACCTCGTAGTACCCTCCCATCGGGCGCGACACACCGCCACGCGCGACCATGAAAGGACTAGATCCCCTGCGTTCGTAGCATCCCACCGTCTCTTCGTCGGTCTTCAGATAGAAGGAGTCTGAGCGCGAGATGATTCCGAACATAAGGCCTTCGAAGAAGAGGCCAACACCACCAAACATTGGTCGACGATCGAATCTCACCTGGGATAGCTGATCCAGGACGTAGTCCCGGTACTCGGGGCTGACGGCCATCACTCGAGCAACGCATTGTTGCGTTCTGCTGGCACGCGTACGATCAAGCCGTTCAGTTTCTCCGTCATCACAACCTGACATCCGAGCCTGGAGGTCAGCGTCAAACCATAGGCAAAGTCGAGCATATCGTCCTCTTCCTCACTTGGAGGAGGAATCAACCCATAGAATGCCGCATCCACGACAACATGGCACGTAGAGCAAGCCATGGAGCTTTCACACGCGCCTTCCAATTCCGCAATGTTGTTTGTTTGCGCCACCATCAGAAGTGTCTCGCCGACTCGTGCATCAACCTCCCGGCGCTCGCCACTCGGCATGACGAACGTGACACGAATCGTGCTCACGCCACGTTCGGACGCGGCCATCCGGCTCGCTCCCGCCCTGCCCTGTCATTAATGCGAGCCCATGTATCGACGAAGGCGCCAATGTCGTGCTCTCCGGTTGCCGGTCCGAGAGACACACGGATGGCGGTGCTTGCGATCTCCGGCGGCACGCCCATCGCGATCAACACGTGAGAGGTTTCCACTTTTCCGGAAGAACAAGCGGCGCCAGCGCTCACCGCGATCCCCGAAAGGTCAAAGGCCATCACCTGAGTCTTGCTAGGCACACCCGGCATCGATAGGCATGACGTATTCGGTAGTCTGAGCACGCGATCCGCGATGACGACCGCACCAAGGGCCCGACATCTTTCCTCGAGTTCGTCACGACGCTGCTGCATCTCGGCATCGATGGAAAGCGCCTCGATGGCGGCACAGAATCCTGCGATACCAGGCACATTTTGGGTGCCGGCCCGGCGGAAACCTTCCTGTCCGCCACCGACCTGACGCGGGGAAACAGGCGCGCCCTCACGTACCACCAAAGCGCCAACCCCCATGGGTCCGCCGAATTTGTGGGCTGACAGCGAAAGGAGGTCGACGCCCAATTCTTCCATGTCTAGGGGGATCTTCCCCGGCCCCTGTACGGCATCGCAATGGACAAGCACGCCATGGTCCCGTGCCAGTTGCGCTGCCTCCTTAACCGGCTGGATCACCCCAGTCTCGTTGTTGGCGAGCATGACCGACAGGATGGCCGGGCTTCGGACGTCCTCAAGCGTTCGCTTCAGCGATTGCAAATCGATCCGACCTTGGGAATCAACCCCGATACGTTTCGTTCTCTGGCGTAACCTCGCCGCGCCCAGGACGGACTCGTGCTCGATGTCAGAAACAATCAGGTCTCTGTCGAGTCCCAGCAAGCTCAGATTATTCGCTTCCGTCCCCCCGCTGGTGAAGACGATATCGGCGGTCGGCAACCGCACCAGGGTGCGGACCGCGTCGCGCGCACCTTCCAATAGCCGCCGTGCAGCGTTGCCTGCGCGATGCACTGATGAAGGATTTCCAACGAGGCTCAGCGCTGCGGTCACCGCTTCGCGCGCGGCGGGGCATACCGGCGCCGTGGCGTTGTAGTCTAGGTAGATCGAGGCCCCCATCACAGCGGCAACGACTAGTGGGCGATCGTTTCCATCTGCAGCGCTAGCTCCGCTTCTCGATGCGAGCGACTGGCACCCAACACCCGACGTTCGAGTACGTCCTGGACTGTGATCGTGCTGAGAAACAGATAGAGCTGGTTGCCAAGTTCTTCCCAAAGGTCGTGGGTCAGGCAGCGACTGCTGTCACGGGCGCAACCTCTCGACGATCCCGGCTTGCATCTCGTAGCTCGGAGGTTTTCATCAACAGCAAGAACGATATCCGCAATGCGCGTGTGCGCGGCGCCTCTTTGCAACAGGTAGCCTCCGCCCGGACCACGTACGCTCCGAACCACGCCGCCACGGCGAAGTCGTCCGAACAACTGCTCCAGATAAGAGAGAGAAATGTCCTGGCGATCCGCGATGTCGGCAAGTGACACAGGGTTGCCGTTGCTG
>JAYQVF010000062.1:0-15528 GCA_038148335.1 Alphaproteobacteria bacterium
GGCCATGGCTCAATAGGGCTCCGAGCCCCGATATGGCGTGGCGGCGAATGCCTGCAGATGCGGCGGCAGCGTCGGCGCGTAAGGAATCGGCTCGAACGGACGCGGCACCTCGTTCTCGGACCAGTCCGTCGAGAACGGCGCCCCGAGCGAGCGGAACAGCAGGAGACAGCCGGTGAGCGACGACCCGGGCCCGTGCTGGATTCCCGGCGGGCGCCAGAAATAGGCGCCGGGCCGCATCAGGCCCTGGGGCCAACCCAGCGTCCCTTCGAGCAGGAAGAATTCCTCGACGCAGGGATGGGTTTCGAGACGGCCGGTCGGCGGCAGGTCCTCGCGCCGGTCGCCGCCCCGCTTGAGAAGCCAGGTGCGCGCGCCCGACACCGGATCGTTGCGCAGGAACTTGATGGCGAGCCCGGAGCCCGCGAGGCTGTGGGCGAAATCCGAGGTGAACGACGCGGCAGAGCCGTCGGGATTCTCGATCCGCAGCGAGTCGTCCGGCGCGCCCGCCCCGTCATGACGCGCAGGCGAACCGTTGATGAACGTGAGAACGGCGGCGCCCGCGTCGCTTTTCAGCACGTCGTGCGTCGTTCCCGCGGGCAGGTAGCCGTAGCCGTACTTCGAATAGGACACCCCGTTGATTTCCAGGCAGCCGTCGAGAACGAAGAACTCTTCGTCCGCCGCAAGATGATGCCGATGGGCGAAATTCCAGCCCCTGGGGTAACGGACGATCGCGGTGAACGCGCCGGTGTCGCCGTCTTCGCTGAGCAGCTTGCGCGCGGCGCCGGGGCGCAGCGAAGCTGCATCCATCTCCGCCCATGGCAGGACCTGCGCCTGAATGTACTCGATGTGCGGCCGGGCCATGGTCAGTACGGCTCGTTGCCGCGGTACGCCTTGTCGGCGTATTCGGCGAGGGCCTCGGGCAGGGTCGGCCGGTAGGGCGCATCCCACTCGATCGTCTCGGCATGGCTGGTCCAGTCGGTGCTGAACGGCCCCTCCTTGCAGCGGAAGAAGCAGATGCATCCCGGCAGCGTGCCGATCGGGCCGTGCTGGATGCCGCCCGGCCGCCAGAAATAGGCGCCGCGACGCAGCACGCCCTGGGGCATCGAGATCGCGCCGTCGAGCAGGAACAGTTCCTCGACATGCGGATGGGTCTCGAGCGGCGCGGCAGAGATCTTCTCGGGATCGCTCGGCCCCATCTTGAGCACCCAGGTCCGCTCACCGGTCGCCTCGTCGAGACGCAGCAGCAGCTTGGACAGACCCGCACCGACGACCTTGGGATCGACGCCGTCGCCCCAGTCGCGCGCGCCGGCATCGATGCCCTCGACGAGCTTGCCCGGGTCATAGTCCCGGGTTTCGCCGAAGACGTTCTTGTGCGACCCTTCGAAGAAGGTCAGCACCGTGGCGCCGTTCGGCGCCGTCATGCCGCCGCGCGGGTAGCCGTCCGGCAGGTAGGCGTAGCTCCACGGGCCGTAGACCCGGTCGCCGATCCTGAGTTCGCCGTCGAGGACGAAGAACTCCTCGTCGTTGTCGAGATAGTGCGGCGCGTCGATGGCGAAGCCGGCGGGGTATTTCAGGATGACGCTGACGGCGCCCGACCCGGCATCGCGGGAAAGCACCTTGCAGCCGACCCCGGGCCGCGCGGCGGTCTCGGGCAGGGTCTTCCAGGGCAAAACCTGGGTCTGGATAAATTCGAGGTGTTCGCGCGTCATGTCAGCCTCCCGGTTTTCGCCAGTATCGCGCGCCCGCCGCGGCGGGCGCAAACGGCGACGGATTCGCCCGGGCCAAGCCGTATAAGATGGAGGACCACTGCGTCATGAGGCTATTTCCATGCGGCACCTGACCGGACCGATTGCGGCCCTCGTGGCGGCCCTCGTGGCCGTACCGGCCGTCGCCCAGGACCGGGAGCGCGACCGGGACCGGGATTTCCGGGCCGAGCGCTTCATCGAACTGCTCGACTCCGACGGCAACGGCACGGTCAGCCTCGAGGAGATCTTCGCCGAGCACCAGCGCCTGTTCCGGGCCGCCGACATCGACGGCGACGGCAGCCTGTCGGTCGACGAGTTCCGCCGCCGCGGCCGTCTGTTCCAGAGCCTCGGCACGGCGACGCTGTTCGACATGCTCGACAGCGACGGCGACAAGATGCTGTCGGCCGACGAGTTGAACCGCCCGTCGCAACGCTGGTTCTCGCGGTACGACGCCGACGGCGACGGCACAATGAGCGCCGACGAGGTGTCGTCGGACGACGACGGTGGACACCGCAGTCGCCGCTAGAGCCGCCGTCTGGATGGCCTCGGATGCGCCGGAGACCAAACGGCGTGCGACGGCCGCCGACGACGACGCGCTGGTCGCGCGGATCGCCGACGGCGACCAGCGCGCCTGGCGCGACCTGACCCGGCGGCATCTCGGCGGTCTCGTCGGCTACGCCTGGCACATGCTGCGCGACCGGGCCGAGGCCGAAGACGTCGCCCAGGAAACGATGGTGCGGCTGATGCGCAAGGCCGAGACGTGGGAGCCCGGCGGTGCCCAAGTGAAGACCTGGCTTTACCGGGTCGCCATCAACCTGTGCATCGACCGGCAGCGGGCGCGGCGCACGTCGTCGCTCGACCTGCTTGCCGAACAGGGCGACCCGGCCGGCGGCGGCGACACGATCGCGCGCGACCACGCGCTGCGCCGCGCCGTCGGTAGCGTCGTCGATGCGCTGCCCGCGCGACAGAAACAGGCCCTGACGCTCGTGCACTATCAGGGGTTCAGCCAACAGGAGGCGGCGGCGGCGCTCGACGTCAGCGTCGAGGCGGTCGAATCACTGCTGGCCCGCGCCCGGCGCACGCTCAAGAACGATCTCAAGGATCTGGCAGACGACCTGCTGGAGGAATGGTGATGAACGACAGACCGGCGGCGATGACCCTCGCCGAATTCGAGGCACTGGCCGACCGCTTCGGCGCCGACCCTTCGGTGTGGCCGCTCGACAGGCGTGATGCGGCCCGCGCCCTGGCGGCACGCGACGACACGGCGCAATGCATGCTGCGCGACGCCACGCGTCTGGAGCGCCTGCTCGACGTTCTCCCGGCGCCGCGCCCGAGCGAGGCCCTCGAGGCGCGGGTGCTGGCCATGGCCCAGGCCGAGACCGACGCACACTGGATCTGGATGCTGGTGGCGCGGCCCGTTTGGCGCCCGGCGTTGCTCGCCGCCGCAATGCTGGGCGGCGTCTATCTCGGTGCCGCGGCGTTGCCGACGGCGCTGGCAGTCGGCGACCCGTCGTTCGACCTGACGACGGTCGCGGGCGGCGGCGACACCCTCGGCTACGTCGACCTTCTGGAGGAGTAGGTTATGGCCATCGGAAGACGCCGCCTGCTCGGCGTATTGCTCACGATTTCGCTGGCGGTAAACCTGTTCGCGATCGGGATCTTCATCGGGGTTGTCGTCGTCGGCGGCGGCCCGTGGCCCCGCGGCGAAACTTTCGGTCCGAACCTGCAGGCCTCGCCAGCGTTCATGATGCTGGAACCGGCGACGCGGCAGATGGCGATCGAGATGTTCCAGGAGACGGAGGACCAGTTGCGCGAGGAGACCCGCGCGCTGCGCCGCGCCCAGCGTGCGGTGGTGCGGGCGATGGGCGCCGAGCCGTTCGACCCGGCGGCGGCGCGCACGGCCCTGGCGGAATTGCGCGCGCGCGGCGACGCCGTTCAATCGCTGCTGCACAACTATCTCGTCGATCTTGGAAGCAACCTCAGCGAAGATGAGCGCGAGCGGCTCAGCCGGATGATCTTCCGGGGACCGTCGCACCGCATCCCGCTTGCCGAAAGCCATCGACCGCCCCATTCCCCGGCCGGATAGACACCCATGAACCAGTTTCGCCGACGCGGCATCTATGCGCTGGCCGCCGTCATCATCGTCGTCGCCGTGCTGGTCTTCGCCGTCGGGGGTAACGGCGACGGCGACGTCGACTACCGTTTCGGCAGCGCCGACCGCGGCGACATCGTCAGTTCGATTGCGACGTCGGGCAGCCTGAGCGCCGTCGTTACCGTCGACGTCGGTACGCAGGTCTCCGGACAGGTCGCCGAACTGCACGCCGATTTCAATACCGAGGTCACCGAAGGCCAGCTCATCGCGCGGATCGACCCGCAGACGTTCGAATCGCGGGTGCGCCAGGCCGACGCCGATCTGGCGATCGCGCGCGCCAACGTGTCGATGCAGCGCGCCGCCCTGGCCCGCGCGCAGGCCGATCTCGCCTCGGCCGAGGCGAACCTCGAGAACCGTCTCGCCACCAGCGCCGAGGCCGAGCGCGAACTGAAGCGCAAGGAAGACCTGCTCGCCCGCGGCGTCGCCGCGACCCGCGACGTCTCCCAGGCCCGCGCCCAGGCCGAGGCCGCGGTTGCCCAGACCCGGGCGTCCGATGCGGCACTCGATTCGGCACGCGCCCAGGTCGAGGTCGCTAGGGCGCAGATCGAAAATGCGCTGGCCCCGGTCAAGCAGCGCGAGGCGAGCCTCGAACAGGCGAAGATCGACCTCGAGCGCACCTTCATCCGGGCGCCGGTCAACGGCGTGGTGATCAACCGCCAGGTCAGCCTCGGCCAGACCGTGGCGGCGAGCCTCAACGCGCCGGTGCTGTTCACCATCGCGCAGGACCTGCGCCAGATGCAGGTCGAAGCCAACATCGACGAGGCCGACATCGGCCAAATCCGCGCCGGCCAGGAAGTGACCTTCACGGTGGACGCCTATCCCGGGCGCACGTTCCGCGGCCGCATCGGACAGGTGCGCCAGGCGCCGGAGGTAGTCCAGAACGTCGTCACCTACACGGTGATCGTGTCGGCCGACAATTCGCAGCAACTGCTGCTGCCCGGCATGACGGCCAACGTCAACGTGGTGCTCGACCGGCGCAGCGAGGTACTACGCGTGCCCAACGCCGCGCTGCGCTTTCAGCCGGCGAACGCAGGCAGCGCGCCACCGCAGGCCGGTGCGCCGGCGGGCGGCGGCGGTCCGCCGCGCGGACCGGGCGGCAACCCGCAGGAGCAGTTCCAGCGCCTGGTCCAATCGCTGGAACTGACGCCGACGCAACAGGAGCAGGCCCAGCAGTTCGGCCAGGAATTGCGCCAGCGCATGCGCGACGTGGGCGCCCAGGGCGGCGACCGCGAGGCCTTCGTCCAGGCCGCGCGCGAGGGCCGGCAACGCTTCAACGAACAGCTCGTGAGCATCCTGACGCCGGAGCAGAAGCAGCGCTATGACGCGCTCATCGCCGAACGCCGCGAGGCCGCGGCCGGCACGGTGCGCGAGGGCCGGCTTTGGGTACTGGGCGAGTCGGGCGAACCGAAGGCGGTATCGGTGCGCTACGGCATCACCGACGGCAGCATGACGGAGATCGTCGACGGCGAGATCGCCGCCGGCGACCGCATCATCGTCGGCGCGGTGGCGCCGGCCGAAAGCCGCGGCCTGACGGGAATTCGCTTCTAGCCGGCATCATGCGCGACGCCCTCATCCGCACCCGCGACCTGAGCCGTCACTACACGATGGGCGACAACGTGGTGCCCGCGCTGCGCGGCGTGTCGATCGAGATCGGCCGGGGCGAGTTCGTCGCGGTGATGGGGCCGTCGGGTTCCGGCAAGTCGACCTTCATGAACCTGATCGGCTGTCTCGACCGCCCGACCGGCGGGGTCTACGAACTTGCGGGCGAGAACGTCGCCCACCTCGACAGCGATGCGCTGGCCGCGATCCGCAACCGCAAGATCGGCTTCGTGTTCCAGACCTTCAACCTTCTGGCGCGGACGACGGCGCTGCAGAACGTCGAGATGCCGCTACTCTATAGCGGCGTAGCGGCGGCCGAACGCCGCAACCGCGCCGCGGCGCGGCTGCGCGAGGTCGGGCTCGCCGACCGCATGGACCACACACCGAGCCAGCTTTCCGGCGGGCAGCAACAACGCGTCGCCATCGCCCGCGCGCTGGTCAACGACCCGCTGCTGGTGCTGGCCGACGAACCGACGGGCGCGCTGGATTCACGCACCGGGGTGGAGATCATGGCGATCTTCCAGGCGCTCAACGACGCTGGGATCACCATCGTCATCGTCACCCACGAGCCGGACATCGCGCGCTACGCCCAGCGCATCGTTACCTTTCGCGACGGCGTGGTGCTGCAGGACGAGCCGGTGGCGGACCGCACGACGGCGCGGGATGTCCTGGCGACCTGGGAGAACCCGGCGGAGGCAGCGCAGTGAACCTGCTGGCGACCTTCGCGGTGGCGTTGCGCGCGCTGCGGGTCAACGCGATGCGCAGCGCCCTGACGATGCTGGGCATCGTCATCGGCGTGGCGGCCGTGATCGCCATGGTGGCGGTGGGCGCCGGCGCGCAGGACCGCGTGAGCCGACAGATCGAGAGCCTCGGCGCCAACCTGCTCATCGTGTTCAACAACTCGAGCCGGCAGGGCGGCGCCCGCCTCGGCGCCGGCACCGGGCTCAGCCTGACACTGGAGGACGCGCGGGCGCTGCAGGCGGAACTCGACGCCGTCGACGTCGCGGCGCCGACCGTGCGCGGCACAACCCAGCTGGTCTACGGCAACCTCAACTGGTCGACCGGCACCCAGGGCACGACGGCGGAGTACTTCGTCGCGCGCGAGTGGGGTGTCGCCGACGGCCGCATCTTCACCCCCGACGAGGTGCGGCGGTCGGCCAAGGTCGCGGTGATCGGCCAGACCATCGTCGACAAGCTGTTCGTCGACCAGAGCCCGGTCGGCGAGACCATCCGCATCAAGAAGGTCCCCTTCGAGGTGATCGGCGTACTCACGCCGAAGGGCCAGAACTCGTTCGGCCAGGACCAGGACGACACGGTGCTGGTGCCGATCTCGACGGCGCGCACCCGGCTGCTCGGGTCGAGCGCGCGGTCGCGGCCCGATTCGGTCGGCGCGATCCTGGTCAAGGCGACCAGCGCCGAGCGCATGACCGAGGCCGAGGAAGGCGTCAACGAACTGCTGCGCCAGCGCCACCGCATCGCCGCCGGTGAGGACGACGATTTCAGCGTGCGCAACCTGTCCGAGATCACCGAGGCGCGCGCCGAGAGCCAGCGCATCCTGACGCTGCTGCTCGCCGCCGTCGCGTCGATCGCGCTGCTGGTCGGCGGCATCGGGATCATGAACATCATGCTGGTGTCGGTGACGGAACGGACGCGCGAGATCGGCCTGCGCATGGCAGTCGGCGCGCGGCGGCGCGACATCCTGTTCCAGTTCCTTGTCGAGGCGGTGACGCTGTCGGCCATCGGCGGCGTGATCGGCGTGATTGCCGGCGTCGGCGGCGCGGCGCTGGTCGCCAACCTCGCCGGCTGGCCGGTCCTGATCGAGCCGCTGGCGCTGGTCATCGCCGTCGCCTTCTCGGCCGCGGTCGGCGTGTTCTTCGGCTTCTACCCGGCACGCAAGGCCTCGCACCTCGATCCGATCGACGCGCTCAGGTACGAGTAGCGGCCTCTAGTCCTCCAGAACGATCAGCAGGTCCTTGGTATCGACCCGGGTGCCGGCGCCGGCGACGATGTCGGCGATCTTGCCGGGGCGGTCGGTGTAGACGGCCGTTTCCATCTTCATCGCCTCGATGGTGAGCAGGCGGTCGCCCGCCTTGACCTTTTCGCCCTTGGACACCGCCACGCTGACGACGAGGCCCGGCATCGGCGCGGCGATGTGCAGCGGGTTCGAGTCGTCGGCCTTGAGGTGCTGGTGCGCCTCGTGGGCGAGCGATTCGTCGGCGACCTTGACGGTGCGCGGCTGGCCGTTGAGTTCGAAGAAGACGTTGCGTTCGCCCTCCTCGTTGGGCTCGCCGATGGCGAGGCGGCGCACCACGAGGGTCTTGCCGCGTTCGATGTCGACGTAGAGTTCGTCGCCCTCTTCGGGACCGTAGAAGAACGCGGGCGTCGGAAGCGCGCTGACGTCGGCGTACTGGCGGCGGTGGTCGGCGTAGTCGACGAAGACCTTGGGATACATCAGGTAGGACGCGAGGTCGCGGTCGCCGACCTGGCGGTGGACCTTTTTCTCCGCTTCCTTGCGCGCCTCTTCGAGATCGACCGGTTCCAGCACCTCGCCGGGGCGAACCTTCAGCGGTTCGCGGCCCTTGAGCACCTTTTTCTGCAGCGCCTCCGGGAACCCGCCATAGGGCTGGCCTAGGTCGCCGTGGAACAGTTCGACCACCGATTCGGGGAAGGCGATTTCCTTGTTGGGATCGAGCACGTCTTCGGGCGTGAGTTCGTTGGTCACCATGTAGATCGCCATGTCGCCGACGACCTTTGACGTCGGCGTCACCTTGACGATGTTGCCGAACATCTCGTTGACCTGGGCGTAGGCGTGCGCGACCTCGGGCCAGCGCCAGGCGTCGATGCCGACGGCGCGGGCCTGTTCGCGCAGGTTGGTGTACTGGCCGCCGGGCATGGCGTGTTCGTAGACCTCGGCCATGCCCGAACGCAGATCGCTTTCGAAAGCGGCGTAGTAGCGGCGCACGCCTTCCCAGTAGCTGGCCAGCCCGCGCAGGGTCTTGCGGTCGAGCCCGGGGTCGCGCTCGGTGCCTTCGAGCGCCGAGCAGATCGCGCCGAGATTGGGCTGCGAGGTGAGACCCGACATCGAGTCCATCGCGGCATCCGCCGCATCGACGCCGGCCTCCGCCGCCGCGAGAACGCTGGCCGCAGCGATGCCCGACGTGTCGTGGGTGTGGAAGTGGATCGGAATGCCGACTTCCTGCTTCAGCGCGGTCACCAGTTGCCGCGCAGCCGCAGGCTTGCACAGGCCCGCCATGTCCTTGATGCCGAGAATATGGGCGCCCGCCTTCTCCAGCTCCTTCGCCATCGTGACGTAGTACTTGAGCGTGTACTTCGATTCGTCGGGACTGGAGAGATCGCCGGTGTAGCAGATCGCGGCTTCGCACAGCTTGCCGGTCTTGCACACCTCGTCGATCGCGACGCGCATGTTCTCGACCCAGTTGAGGCAATCGAACACGCGGAACACATCGATCCCGGCATCGGCCGCCTGCTGGATGAAATAGCGCACCACGTTGTCAGGGTAGTTGGTGTAGCCCACCGCGTTGGCCGAGCGCAGCAGCATCTGGGTCATGATGTTGGGCATCGCCTCGCGCAGGTCGGCGAGCCGTTCCCACGGATCCTCCTTGAGGAACCGCATCGCGACGTCGAACGTCGCGCCACCCCAGCACTCGACCGACAGCAACTCGGGCAGCGCGCGGGCGTAGACCGGCGCGATCTGCCGCATGTCGTGGGTGCGAAAGCGCGTGGCGAGCAGCGACTGGTGCGCATCGCGGAACGTCGTGTCGGTGATCAGGAGCCGCTTCTGGTCCAGCATCCATTTCGCGAAGCCTTCCGGCCCGAGCGCGTCGAGTCGGTGGCGCGAGCCCGCTGGCGGATCGATGTCGGGCGCCACGGGCATGTGCGGCGGCGGGAAGCTCGCCGGCCGGGGGCGGCCCTTGACCTCGGGGTTGCCGTTGACCAGCACGTTGGCGAGGAACGACAGGATGCGCGTCGCGCGGTCGCGGCGCGGCTTGAAGTCGAACAGCGACGGCGTGTCGTCGATGAAGCGCGTCGTGTAGTCCCAGGCGTCGAAGCGCGGGTTGCTGACCAGCTCCTCGAGGAAGACGAGGTTGGTCTTGACGCCGCGGATGCGAAACTCGCGCAACGCGCGGTCCATGCGGGCCGCGGCCTCCTCGGCCGTCGGCGCCCAGGCCGTCACCTTTTCAAGCAGCGAATCGTAATAAGGCGTGATCACGGCACCGGAGTAGGCGGTGCCGCCGTCGAGCCTGATGCCGAAGCCCATCGCGCCGCGGTAGGCCGTGATGCGGCCGTAGTCGGGAATGAACTGGTTCTCCGGATCCTCCGTGGTGATGCGGCACTGCAGGGCGTGGCCATTGAGCTTGATCTCGTCCTGGCCCGGCAACGTGTCGCCGATGCGTTCGCCCTCGATCACACGAATCTGGGCCTTGATGAGGTCGATGCCGGTAACCTCTTCGGTCACGGTGTGTTCGACCTGGATGCGCGGGTTGACCTCGATGAAGTAGAACGCACCGGTCTTCGAATCCATCAGGAACTCGACCGTGCCGGCACAGGAATAGCCGGCGGCGACGGCGAGCCGCACCGCGGCCGCGGTGAGGTCGCGGCGCTGTTGGTCCGACAGGTAGGCCGCCGGCGCGCGCTCGATGACCTTCTGGTTGCGCCGCTGCAGCGAGCAGTCGCGTTCGAACAGGTGCGCGATGTTGCCGTGAAGATCGCCGAGGATCTGCACCTCGACATGCTTGGCGCCCTCGACGAACTTCTCGATGAAGACCTCGTCGTTGCCGAAGGCGGCCTTCGCTTCGCGGCGGCCGGCCGCGACCTGTTCGAGAAGATCCTTTTCCTCGCGGATCAGGCGCATGCCGCGGCCGCCGCCGCCCCAGCTCGCCTTGAGCATTACGGGATAGCCGACCTCGGCGGCGAGCGTGCGCACCTCTTTGTCGTCTTGCGGCAAGGCGCCCGTGGCCGGCACCATTGGCACATCAGCGGTCGCCGCCAGCGCGCGCGCCTGCACCTTGTTGCCGAGCGCGCGCATAACGTCGGGCGCCGGCCCGACGAAGCGCAGGCCCGCCTTGGCGCAAGCCTCGGCAAAGTCCGGATTCTCGGACAGGAAACCGTAGCCCGGATGGATCGCGTCGACATTCGCCTCGCGCGCGATCCGGACAATGCTGTCGATGTCGAGATAGGCGAGCACCGGCCCCTTGCCCTCGCCCACCAGATAGGCCTCGTCGGCCTTGAAGCGGTGCAGCGCGAAGCGGTCTTCGCGCGAGTAGATGGCCACGGTGCGCAGGCCAAGCTCGGTCGCGGCGCGGAAGACGCGAATCGCGATCTCGCCGCGATTGGCAACCAGGAGCTTGCGGATTTTCTTTTCACGAACGGCGTTCATGCGCACGACCTTAGGTCCGCGCCCGCGGCCTGTCCATCACGCGCCTGTGGCCGGTTTCGTCTTGCACGTTCGCAATGCGCGCACCATCTTGGGCGGATCATGGACAAGGCAGCACCCGACGCCCGCGAGGTGTCCGACCGGCTGGCGGATTGGGTGGTGCGCAAGGGCACGCACCGGCCGAACGTCGAATCGCTGGTCGGCGGCTTTGCCCGACGCCTGATCGAAGCCGGAATCCCGCTGTGGCGCATGAACTTCATGGTGCAGACGATCCACCCGCAAAGCCGCGTCGCCTTCTGGGTGTGGCGGACCGACGAAGAGATGTACTCGATGCGGCCGCCGCGCGGTCAGACCTCCGACCAGCGCTTCGTCAACAGCCCGTTCCGGATCGTGTTCGAGACGGGTGAGCCGATCCGCCGCCGCCTGACCGGCAACGACGTCGTGCTCGACTTTCCGGTATTGCAGGATCTCATCGACGACGGCGCAACCGACTACCTCGTCGTGCCGGTCCGGTTCAGCGACGGACAGGTCAACGGCCTCGCCTTCGCAACGCGGGAGCCGGGCGGCTTTTCCGATTTCGACTGCGACGTCCTGTTGCGCGCCGCGCGCATCCTGGGCGGGCCGCTCGAGGTCATGATGATGCGCAGCCTGGCCGTGACGCTGCTCGAAACCTATGTCGGCCGGCATGCCGGCGAGCGCGTCCTGCACGGCGCCATCACCCGCGGGTCGGGCGAGTCGATCCGCGCCGTCCTTTGGTACTGCGACTTGCGCAATTTCACGCCGCTGTCCGAAAAGCTGCCGATGGAGCATCTCATCAGCGTGCTCAACGACTATTTCGAGGCGGTCGGCAGCGCCATCGAGAAGCACGACGGCGAGATCATGAAATTCGTCGGCGACGCGATCCTGGCAATCTGGCCGCTGGAAGACGGCGAGGACGGCCGCGCCGTCGCGGCGACGGCGCTCGCCGCCTGGGACGAGGCCCGCGCCAACATGGCGGCGCTGAACGCGCGGCGCGCCGGCGAGGGCAAGCAGCCACTCGACTTCGGCGTCACGCTGCACATCGGCGAGGTCATCTACGGCAACATCGGCGCGCCGGACCGGCTCGACTTCACCGTCATCGGGCCGGCCGTCAACCTCGTGACGCGCATGGAGGATCTGACCAAGGAACTGTCGCGCCCGCTGCTGCTGTCGCGCACCTTTGCCGACGCCAGCGGGCGCAACGTCGAGCACCTCGGCGACTTCCGCTTCAAGGGGATTGCGACACCGCAGCCCGTCTTCGGGCTCAAGGACTAAGGCTCAGCGCGCCGCGACCATCCCGGCGGCAACGCGGCCCAGCGCGATGCAGGCAAACTGCGCAATCAGGCCGGCCAGCGGCACCCCGAGATAGGGCGGCAGCGCCACCTGGCCGATGCCGCAGGCCCACCAGGCAACCGGCAACGAGACGAGGAAACCGGCGATGACGCCGTTGCGCAGCGTTCGGGTCTCCGCCCGGCGCAGCGTGTAGTTCAGGAACGTGCCCGAGAGAAAGCCGAACAGAACATAGGGACCGATCTCGTTCTGGGCGTCGATCATCGCGGTATCGCCGAAGCGGCGCACGAGATCGAGGACCTGGGCAAGCGGCCAGGCGAGCGTCAGGCCGGCGACGAGAATGGCGCGGCCCGCCATGCTTAGGCGTCCGTCAGGAGGCCGGTCGGATCGCGCTCGACCCGATCGGCGACCTCCTCGCAAGTGCGCGCGTTGGCTTCCATCTCGTCGGCGACCTCGGGGTTTTCGCGTGCGATCACCCGGTAGTGTCCGGCAATGTCGCGCAGCAGGCGCGCGGCAAGGTCGGCGTTGGTGGGCGGTCCGGAACGGGTCATTGGCCCGGGGTTAGCGGTCTTTCAGACGGTCGGCGAAATGCTTGCGCAGCTTCGCGACCTTGGGCATCGAGATATGCGCGATATACGGCTGCGCCGGATTCCGCGCGGCGTAGTTCTGATGATAGTCCTCAGCCTCATAGAACGCCTTGAGCGGTTCGAGCCGGGTGACGATCGGTTGGTCGTAGACCTTCGCGGCATTGAGCTGCGCGATGTAGTCGGACGCGACCTTTTTCTGCGCATCGTCGGCATAGAAGATCGCCGAGCGATACTGGCGGCCGATGTCGTTGCCCTGGCGGTCCATCTGCGTCGGATCGTGGGCGACCGAGAAGAACACCTTGAGCAACTGGCCGAAGCTGGTGCGCGCCGGATCGAAGCGCACCATGACAACCTCGGCATGGTCGGTGCGGCCCGAACAGACCGTGCGGTAGTCGGCCGTTTCGGCGCTGCCGCCGGCGTAGCCCGAGGTCACCTGCAGGACCCCGTCGATTTCCTTGTAGACCGCCTCGACGCACCAGAAGCAGCCGCCCGCGAGCACCGCGACGCCTTCGCCGCCGGCGTCGAGATCGTGCGCGGGGTCGGGAAACTTTTCCGGCGCGATGCGCGGAACGGCGCAGAAATCCATGGCTACCTCATCGAGGGGAAGACGTACTCGGCGCCGGAGCGGATGCCCGTCGGCCAGCGCGAGGTAACGGTCTTCAGCTTGGTATAGAAGTGCACGCCCTCGGGGCCGTGGATCGAATGGGCGCCGAACAGCGAGCGCTTCCAGCCGCCGAAGGAATGGAACGCCATCGGCACCGGGATCGGCACGTTGATCCCCACCATGCCGGCCTGAACGCTGGAAGAGAACTCGCGCGCGGCATCGCCGTCGCGGGTGAAGATCGCCGCGCCGTTGCCGTATTCGTGCTTGTCGATCAGCGCCTTGGCGTTGTCGAAGTCGGGCGCGCGCACGACCGACAGGACAGGCCCGAAAATCTCTTCCTGATAGATGCGCATGTCGGGAGTCACATTGTCGAACAGCGTGCCGCCAACGAAGTAGCCGTTCTCGTAGCCCTGAAGCTTGATGGTGCGGCCGTCGACCAGCAGGTCGGCCCCTTCGGCGACGCCGGCATCGATGTAGCTGCGCACCTTGTCGTGGTGCTGTTTGGTGACCAATGGACCCATTTCGGAATCCGGGTCCATGCCGGGGCCGACCTTGAGCGCCGCGATGCGCGGGGCCAGCCGTTCGATCAGCGCGTCGCCGGCGCTGCCGACGGCCACCGCGACCGAGACCGCCATGCAGCGTTCGCCCGCCGAGCCGAAAGCCGCGCCCATGAGCGCGTCGGTCGCCTGCTCCATGTCGGCGTCGGGCATGACAACCATGTGGTTCTTGGCGCCGCCGAGCGCCTGGACGCGCTTACCGTGCGCGGTGCCCGTGCGGTAGATGTGTTCGGCGACCGGGGTCGAGCCCACGAAGCTGATCGCGGCGACACGCTCGTCCTCGAGCAGCGTCTCGACGGCTTCGCGGTCGCCGTTGACGAGGTTGAAGACGCCGTCTGGCAGCCCGGCCTCCTTGAGAAGCTCGGCCATGAACAGCGGCGCGGATGGGTCCTTTTCGGACGGCTTGAGCACGAAGGTGTTACCGCACGCGATGGCGAGCGGGAACATCCACATCGGCACCATCGCCGGAAAGTTGAACGGCGTGATGCCGGCGCAGACGCCGACCGGCTGGCGCGTCGACCACGAATCGACGTTGGTGCCGACGTTCTCAGAGAATTCGCCCTTGAGCAGATGGGGCACGCCGCAGGCAAACTCGACGACCTCGAGACCGCGCGAGATCGAACCCTTGGCGTCCTCGACCGTCTTGCCGTGCTCGGCGGTGACGAGCTTTGCCATCTCGTCTTTGTTCTTCTCCATCAGATCCTTGAAGCGGAACATCACGCGGGCGCGCTGCACCGGCGGAATGGCGGCCCATGCCGGAAGCGCGGCAGCCGCGGTCGCGATGGCGTCGCGGGTTTCGTCAGCGCTGGCAAAGGCGACCCTGGCGCTTTGTTCGCCGGTCGCCGGATTGAACACGTCGCCGAACCGGCTCGAACGTCCCTCGACCCGCCTGCCGCCGATGTGATGATGCAACGTCTTCATACCCGTTCTCCCGGTCGCCCTGCCGTCATTGTTTTCTGCGGTCGTTGTGGTGTGCCCGAATTCGCGAGGCCGCGCAACACGGCGCCCGACGCCGGCTGTCTAGTCCGCGCGGCGGCGCCGCTCAGCCTCGGCGAACTGGTCCTGGGTCATGATCTTGCGCAGGAGCCCGAGCTGCTCGGCGGCGCGGGCGTGGCCCTGATCGGCCGAGCGCGCGAACCAGACATGCGCCGAGATCAGATCGCGCGGCACACCGTTGCCGTCGAGATGGAGGCCGGCGTCGAAAAACTGCGCGTCCGGATTGCCGCGTGTCGCGGCCGTCTGCCAAAACGACAGGGACTTTTCGTAATCGCGCCCGAGGTAGGCGGCGACACCGGCATCGACGGCGCGACGGTCCTCTGCGGTTTCGCCATAGCGCTTCGCCGGGGTGGTCGCGTCGGGCGCCGTATCAGTGGCGCGGGCCGCGACCTGGGTTTCGCCGCCGCGGGGCGGAGCGCCGGCGCCGGGCACCGCGCGTTGGCGCTGCGCGTCAAGCGCTTCCTCGCGCAGGAAGGATGACACCGGCGCCTGGGACCGGCGCGCCTCCGCAACGATGAGATCCGGCGCAGGCTGGATCGGTGTCATGTCTGGCCCTCGATACATGTCACGCACCCGAGGCGCGCGGCG
>JAYQVF010000063.1:0-15385 GCA_038148335.1 Alphaproteobacteria bacterium
GGCCTTGCGCGTTGATCCCCATCTGGCCGGCGCGAAGCAGAGCGTCGAAGATCTCAAGAAGAAACTAAACCAGGATATCTAGCGATGAACGCGCCTCCCTCGTCATCGACGGGTTTGTCCCGTGACATTGCCGCGCCCAACTTCGATCTCAACGCGGAGCACAAAGCGCTCCTGGAAGAAATGACCCGGACTGCAAGGGCCTACTTTGGGAGTGACGTTCGGCAGCGCGACTTGGAGGGTAAATGGCCGGAAGACGGCTTTACGCGTTTGGCGAAAATGGGCGTGCTGGGCGCGAGCGTGGCAGAAGAGTATGGGGGGGCAGGGCTAGACCTTTTTTCAGCGGGCCTCGTGGGCCAAGCCATCGGCCGGGTTGATCCCGCGGTGTCGACCTCGTGGCAGAGCCACGACAACCTTTGCGTCAACAATCTCTTCCAGAATGGGACGGAGGCGCAGCGACGCAAATACCTACCCAAGCTCTCAAATGGCACCTGGGTCGGCGCGCTCGGGATGACGGAACCCAATGCCGGTTCGGATGCGCTGGGCGGGATGGCCACGACGGCGATTCGCGACGGCGACCACTATGTTCTGAACGGCAGCAAGGTCTACATCACCAACGGTCCGATTGCAGATGTAGTCTTGGTCTACGCCAAGACGGCCCCGGAGAAAGGCAACAAGGGCATCTCCGCCTTCATCGTGGAAAAGGCCTTTCCGGGATTCTCGGCAAGTCCGCCGTTCGACAAGATGGGTATTCGTGCGAGCCCGACGGGCGCCCTGTACTTCGACAACTGCCGGGTACCGGTTGAAAACTTGGTCGGCGAAGAAAACATGGGCGTAGCCGTGATGATGTCGGGCCTCGATATCGAGCGGGCTTTTTGCTCGATGATGGTGCTCGGTATGGCCGAGCGCGCACTGCAGCTTTCCGTCGACTATGCCAAGGAGCGGCGGCAGTTTGGCAAGCCTATCGGTGATTTCCAGATGGTCCAGGCCAAACTGGCTGAGATGTATGTCATGGCCGAGACCATGCGGGGGATCGTCTATCGCGCGCTCGCGATGGCCAACGCCGTCGAGGCGGGGCAGGCCGGACGGGGCGAGATCCACAAGTTGTCAGCCGCAGCCTTCATGTACGCGGGCGAAGCGTGTATGAAAATCTGCGATGAAGCTGTGCAGATTCACGGCGGCGGTGGCTTTATGCGCGACACCGAGGTCAACAGTCTCTATCGCTCCGCGAAGATTCAAGAGATCGGGGGCGGCACCAAGGAGATTCGCCGCCTGATCATCGCCCGCGAGATGCTGGCGGAGTAGCGCTTTCCAGCGGCCTGCCAAAGGTCTCCTTGAACGTCATTGCGGCCATCAGCCCGAGCACGGAAAGCGCAGGATAGACCAGGAAACTCTGCCGGTAGGTTTCAAGGTCATAGATCCGAACACCGCCGTCCAGTCCGCCTGCCCATCCGATGTCGAGGAGCCAGCCGACAAGGGGAAGCGAAATCGCCGACGCCCCCATCCCGGCCATATTGACGAAACCCATCGCAACGCCGGTCGCGATTGCCGCATTGCTTTCTTTGGTAATCGCGAAGTTGATGATGACCACGCCGCTGGCGAGACCCATTAGGAAGAGCAATACCTGAAAGCCAAGGAGGGGCGACGGTAGGAAGAGCATCAAAGGCCACAGGACGATGAGCGCCGCGGCGCCGGCTGCCATGACCGATCGTCGCCGTTGCAGGCGATCCGAGAACCACCCGGCGATCGGCCCGCCAATGCCCCAGCCGAGTAGCATGAGTGACACCGTGGCGCCGGCGGTCGCCTTGCCAACGCCGAACAACGCCTGAACGAAGGGAACCCCGAACAGACCGGCGAAGGATGCCATAGGGGTCACTAGCGCGCCGGTGTAGAAGGCGATTTTCCACGTTTGCCGGTTGCGCAGAACCAGCCCCAACCCAGTCAGCAATGTCGTGCCGTGTCGGGACTCGCTGTGCATTGCCTTGTCGCGTACGAAAGGGATCATGAGGAGGGCCACGACGGCCATGGCCGCGCCCGGCCACAGCATTGCGGTGCGCCAGCCTACGGTATCGACCAATGCAGCGAGGGGGGCCTGCCCCAAGACGGCGCCTACGAGGCCGACCAGCAGCGACAGACCAGTTACTGCCGCGAATCGATTTTGCGGCAACCACATGACGGCAAGCGCAAGCGTTCCAACCCAAGTCGTGCCGGCGCCCGCGCCGACGAGCAATCGCCCTAACGCTGCAACCTCGAAGCTCGGCGCGGTGGCGAAAAGCAGGCTGCCGATCGCGCACACGGCGGCCGAGACCAGGAGCACGATACGCGCGCCGAACCTGTCGATCAGGATGCCCACGGGGATCTGGACGAGGGCGTAGGGGTAGAAGTAGTACGCTGAAAGGTTGCCGAGGCTCGCCGCCGTGACCTCGAACGTTCCCATTAACTCGGTGGTCATCACGCTGGGTGCCACGCGCTGGAAATAGGCGTAGCCGTAAAATGCTGCGGCGAGGCCCCAGATTACCCAAGGCAGAGGGGCGGCGGATCCTCGCACTATACGATCCCCGCCTGCTGTGTCGTCCGAAATGCGGCACGGATGCCGGCTGGAGCGATTGGGCCTTCCAGCGCGCGCTTCCAGCCGTGGTTCTTGCGACGGATGAGCCAAGCGAGGGACGGTAAAGAAAGTTGCATCTGCTGAAGCGCAGGCCCCTTCGGCCTGAGTTCGCACGCCTTTGGGAGGGTCAGGTAGAATGGAGTGGCCCATGTCCCGTCAATCGGCGCCGCAGGGTCGGCTTCTGGCACAGCTTCTTCGATTGTAGACACTAAACCTCCCAGTCCCTATCCCGAGTCGCTCACAGCAATTAGGCCCGCTATAACACCGCGATGAATCGGAATTCGGCAAGTGGTGTCTTCGAAGGGTACGAAGTCGTCAATCCAGGAGGGAGCGCGCGCGTCCTGCTGACGTGCGACCATGCCAGCAACCACGTTCCGGACCATTTCGCGTCCCTCGGGCTGCCGCAGGGGCGGCTGCAACAACACATCGCCTGGGACATTGGCGCCGGTGCCGTTGTCCGGCTGCTCGCCCAACACTTGGACGCGCCAGCGGTTCTGTCGACACATTCGCGGCTCCTAATCGATCCCAACCGCAAGCTTGGAAGTCCGGAGTCGATCCTCCGGGTCAGCGATGGGGTGGAGATTCCCGGAAACGGCAACGTTACGCCCGAGGAAGCAACTCTTCGGGCGCAGCTCGGATTCTGGCCGTACCACCACGAAATCGAGAAAGCTCTCGTGTTGGGCGAACATGTCAAAGGGGTGATGGCGCTCGTAGCCATCCACAGTTTCACCCCCGTCATGGCCGGTTTTGAGCGGCCTTGGCACATCGGGGTTCTCTATGACCGGGATGACCGTCTGGCCCGTCCATTGCTCAACGGCCTCGCGGCGCTTGAAGATGTGGTGGTCGGTGACAATCAGCCCTATTCAGCGACCCACCCACCCGGATACGGGTTCGAGGCATACGGCACCTCGGCCGGCCGGCCGCATGTCATGATCGAGATTCGCCAGGACCTGATTGCAGACGACCAAGGGGCCGCCCGATGGGCCGCGTGCCTGGGACAGGTGCTGTCTACGCTGCTGAACGATGAAACGCTTTTCGCGAAGCAGTACTTCAGATGATCAAGGATCCGCCACTCACCATCGGTATCGAGGAAGAGTACCTTTTGGTCGACCGGCAAACGCGCGATCTCGCCGCGGATCCTCCCGAGGACATGATGCGGGTACTCGAACGCCGAATCGCTGGAAAAGTTGCTCCTGAGTTCTTGAAGGCGCAGATCGAAGTCGAGACAGGCGTCCATATCTCCGTCCGCGACGCACGCCGCGAGCTTGCGGAACTGCGGACGGAGGTCGCCGAGGTCGCAGGCGAGTATGGACTGGCGCCGATCGCCGCGGCGACCCACCCCTTCGGTCGCTGGGGCGATCAGCACCACGTGGACAAGGAGCGCTACAATGCCCTGGCGCGCGACATGCAGGCAGTGGCGCGGCGCCTGCTGATCTGCGGCATGCATGTGCACATTGGGATTGACGACGACGACCTGCGTCTCGATCTAATGAATCAGGCGACCTATTTCCTGCCGCACTTGCTCGCACTGAGCGCCTCTTCGCCCTTCTGGCAAGGACAGGAAACGGGCCTGATGTCGTACCGCACCAGCGTGTTCGACGGCCTCCCGCGGACCGGCTTGCCGGAGCAGCTCGCCAGCTACAGCGAATACCAGCGTCTCGTCGCCGCAATGGTGGGGGCCGGGGTGATAGAGGATGCGAAGCGTATCTGGCGGGACATGCGGCTCAGCGCGAGGTTTCCGACACTCGAGATGCGCTCGACGGATGTCTGCACTTCGCTCGAGGACGGAATTGCGATCGCTGCTTTGTTTCGTTGTCTCATCAGCATGCTGGTGCGGCTGAGGAAAAACAACCAGCGCTGGAGGGTCTATCCGGTCACGCTGGTCAACGAGAACCGGTGGCTGGCACAGCGTTACGGAACGACGAGAGGTTTGGTCGACCTCGGCAAGGGTGCCGTCGTTCCGTATGCCGAGTTGATGGAAGAGATACTGGAACTGGTGCACGAGGATGCCGAGCGGCTCGATTGCGTGGCGGAGATAGAGCATGCGCGCACAATCGTGGCGCGCGGAAGCAGTGCGACGTGGCAGCTCGAGACATTCAACCATGCGATTGCCAATGGGGTCTCGCGGGAAGATGCGCTGAAAGCGGTGGCCGACGTGTTGATCGAGAGGACCATTCAGGTCTGAATCGGCGGGGTTTGAGAGGAGGACGCAATGGTGGAAACCGACAACAAGAATCAGGTAGAGATCGAAGCGGCGGCCTTTCGCCGTCTCCTGCAGCACCTGCGCGATCATCCTGAGGTGCAGAATATCGAACTCATGAATCTCGCCGACTTCTGCCGCAACTGCCTTTCAAAGTGGTATCGCGCTGCCGCGGAAGAACGCGGGCTCGATGTCAGCTACGACGAAGCGCGACGGTTCGTCTATGGCATGTCCTACGAGGAGTGGAAGGCGAAGTACCAGACCGAAGCGACGCCCGAGCAGATAAAGGCTTTCGAGGCACACCGCGCGGCCGAAGAAAAGTGAATGTTCAACCACCAGTGTTTGTAAATTGGTAATCGAGGGCCGTCCTATGGCAGATCCGACAATTGCAGCCGACCACCTAAAATCCTTCGTCGAGCGCATCGAGCGTCTCGAGGAAGAGAAAGCAGCTCTGGGCTCAGACATCCGCGAGGTCTATGCCGAGCTCAAATCTATGGGATTCGATCCCAAGATCGTTCGCCAGATCGTCCGACTGCGGAAGATGGACCGGACCGAACTGCAGGAACAGGAGGCCCTCCTCGATACCTACAAGGCCGCCTTGGGCATGGCTTAGGGCGAAAAGTGGGGCAAGGCGCCGGGGTCCGGTAGGCAAGCCGGACGCACTAGAACTTCTCCACCCAGGGGCGCAGGTCCATTTCCTGCGTCCAAGCACTGCGGTGCTGGCTGTGAAGTTGGAAGTAGCACTCCGCAATCGCGTCGGGCGCCAACAGCGCATCGGGTGGGCGCTCCGCCGCCAGATGGGCCTGCCGCTGGGTATGGATCTGGCCATCGATGTTTACGTGGGTGACGTGAATACCCTTTGGCCCGAGCTCGCGAGCCATGCTTTGCGCCAGCGCTCTGAGGCCGAACTTGCCCATGGCAAAACCGGCGAATTCGGCGCTGCCGCGAAGACCTGCGGTCGCGCCGGTGAAGATGATCGTCCCTTCGCCGCGAGGCACCATCCGGCGCGCAGCTTCGCGTCCTAGGAGGAAGCCGCCCAGACAGGCGACTTTCCAGGCAGCGACAATATCTTCGGTCTTCAGATCGAGAATGCTGCCTTTGACCCGACCGCTGGCGTTGTAGACAGCGACGCCGATCGGGCCCAACTCAGCCTCCGTGCGCCGCACAAGCTCGACTACGCCTGCTTCGTCGGTCGCGTCGGTTGTGACCGCCAGCGCCTGCCCGCCCGCCTCGACGATCTCTGCGACCACGGGATCGAGCGCTTCCTGCCGGCGCGCTGCCACGGCAACAGCGAACCCGTCGCGGGCAAACCGCCGCGCCACCGACGCGCCGGTGGCCGGTCCCATACCAAGAACGATACAGCTCTTTTTTGTCATGACGCTGGGCTCAGTTTTGCAAGCGAATCCTCGATCTGCTTGCGCACCTGTGCCAGCTCCCGGGCCAGATTCGCGATTTCCCGCGCAGCCAGGGCCTGGGCTTGGAGCGAGGTGCGCTCAATGCCTACGCGCGCCATTTCCATGCGGACGGCCTTTTCCTCCGCCAGTAGCGCAAAGTCTTCTTCGGTCAGATTCCTGACGGCCTCGAGTCGCTGACCGATCGCCTTCACAAGGTCGTCTTGACGCTGCCAAAGCGCCCGCAGTTCAGCGCGATTGCGGCGACTGAGTGAGTCCAGTTCGTCGATCCGTTCACGGTTTTCTTCGACCCAGGCGCGCATGTCGGTGGTCAGCTTTTCGATATTCGCCTTGTCGCCCAGCGTGTCCGCGAGCGCCGCAACGCCGGCGCCGATCTCGTTCACCTCGCGCTCCGCCCTTGCGAACTCGTCCGACTTGGCGATGTCATCGGCGACGCCGCGTGCTCTGGCCTCCAACGCCTTGGCGTTTTCGGTCACGCGTTCGACAAAAGCGACGAAACGGTCTCGCCGCTCGTCGGACTGTGCCAATGCCGGTGGCGCAATCACGGCCACGACAAGGAGGGCCGCAACAAATCTCAGGTGCGTCATGGTTCCCTCTACTCGGCAGCGTCTTTTGTTGAATCGGTCTGACGATATTCGGCCAGAAGTTCCAGACGCTTCGCTGCCGCTGCGGCAATGCTAGCACGTTTGACATGACCGAAGCCGCGGATGTCTTGGGGCAGGCATACCAATCGAACAGCCGTGGCTGCATTCCGCTGGGAAAGGCCGGCGGAAACCTCTTTGACCATCGTCTCATAGTCTGAAATCAGGCGCCGTTCCTCGCGTCGATCGTCAAGATAGCCGAAAGGATCGAAAGGCGTTCCTCGCAGGCCGCGAAGGCTTGCCAGCATCCGGAATACGGGCATTATCCAGGCGCCGAAGGTCAGCTTCCGAACCCTGCCATTCTCCGGGTCGGGACGGGCGAGCAGCGGCGGCGCCAGATGGAAACGGATTCGGAAGGGGCCGACGAACTGGCTGTCGAGTTGGCGCCGGAACTCGGTGCCGCAATAGAGACGGGCGACCTCGTATTCGTCCTTGTAGGCCATGAGCTTGAAGAGGTTGCGGGCCACGGCTTCGGCGAAACCTTCGACGCGCGCTGCCGCTTCGGCTTGCCGTGCGATTGCTGCCACGTCGCGATAGCGCCGGGCATAGCGCTCGTTCTGATAATCGGTCAGAAAGTCCGCCCGGCGTTCGATGATCGAGTCGAGTGCCGGCGAAATCGGCGTCACTTCCGCTGCCGACTTGATCAGGGCCTCGGGTCTCGCCGCGGCAAGCCGTCCGGCAGCAAAGACCTTCCTGTTCGTCTCAACGGCGACACCATTTAGTTCGATCGCCTTGATCAACGACTCGAGTCGAACCGGCACAAGGCCTTGTTGATAGGCAAATCCCAAGAGAAAGAGATTTGTTGCAATCGAATCGCCGAACAGCCGAGTTGCGGTCTCGGTGGCGTCGAAGAAGGTCGTGTGCGCTCTACCAACAGAAGTGGCGATGGCGTCTCGCATCTGTTGGGCGTGCAGGTCGAAATCCCGATTCTGTGTGAAGTCGGCGGTCGGCGACTCGTGGCTATTGACGATGGCAACCGTTCGCCCGTTTTCGACGGTATCAAGAAAGTCCGGTCGCGCCGTGACAACGAGATCTGTGCCCAGCAACAGCGCCGCACCGCTCGTGTCGATCCGAACCGCGCTGAGTTCGTCGGGGCTTGACGCAATGCGAACATGGCTCGCCACCGCGCCACCTTTTTGGGCAAGGCCGGTCTGATCGAGGACGGTCACGCCTTTGCCGTCCAGGTGTGCGGCCATCCCAATCAGCGCGCCGATGGTGATAACGCCCGTACCGCCGACGCCGGTAATCACGATTCCATAGGGGCGCGTCAGATCGGCCAAGGCAGGCTCCGGCAGTTCCTCAGCACCGTCCAGTGCGGGCATGATTTGGGCTTCGCGTCGGATCGCGCCGCCGTCTACCGTCACAAAGCTCGGGCAGAAGCCTTCTAGGCACGAGAAGTCCTTATTGCATGACGACTGGTCAATTGCCCGCTTGCGGCCGAACTCGGTTTCGACGGGAACGACCGATAGGCAGTTCGATTGGATCGAGCAGTCACCGCAGCCTTCGCACACCAACTCATTGATGAAGACTCGTTTGGCCGGGTCGGGATACGTTCTGCGCCGGCGCCGGCGACGCTTCTCGGCGGCACAGGTCTGATCGTAAATCATCACCGAGACGCCCGGTGTGGCGCGCAACTCGCGTTGGACCGGATCGATGTCGTCGCGGTGATGAACCGTCGTGCCGTGTGGAAAGACGTTCAGCGTCGGGTACTTGCCCGGCTCATCCGTTACCAGAACGATCCGCTCGACGCCTTCGGCGCGGACGATGTTCGCGATGCGCTCGACCGTTACCGCGCCATCGGGTCGTTGACCACCAGTCATGGCGACCGCGTCATTGAAGAGAATTTTGTACGTAATATTGACGCCGGCGGCGACGGCCTGCCGGATTGCGAGGCTCCCCGAATGCACAAAGGTGCCGTCACCAATATTCGCAAAGACGTGCTCGGTCGTCGTAAAAGGAGCCTGCCCGACCCAGGGTACTCCCTCGCCGCCCATCTGGGTGAAGGTTGCGGTGCGCCGGTTCATGCTCATCGCCATGTAGTGGCATCCGATACCAGCAAGAGCGCGACTACCTTCGGGAACGACCGTTGATCGGTTGTGGGGGCAGCCTGAGCAGAAGTAGGGCGATCGTTCGCTGATCGCCTTCTTGCCCAGGCGTTGGGCCGCGCGGGCGCGAATGTAGTCGAGGCGTCCGCGAATGGCGTCGTCTCGACCGAACCGGAGCAGCCGGTCGCCGATTAGCAGGGCGACTTCGCTGGGGCTGAGGATGCCTGCCGTGCAGAGGACGCGGTTTCCATCGCCGTCGAATTTGCCAATGACCCGGGGGCGCTGCGATTCGGGAAGGTCATAAAGCTGCGCCTTGACTTGATCTTCAAGGAGGGGCCGCTTCTCCTCGACGACCAGCACCTCCTCTAGATGACGCGCCATGTCTCGGATGCCCGCCCCGTCGAGCGGCCAGCTCATCCCGACCTTGTAAACGCGGATTCCGAGCGCCGCCGCCCGCGCCCCATCGATGCCGAGCGTGTCGAGTGCCTGACGCACATCAAGATAGGCTTTGCCGGTCGTAACGATTCCAAGACGGGGTTTCGGCGAGTCAATCACCACCTGGTCCATATGGTTCGCTCGGGCGAATGCGGTGATCGCATAGCGTTTGAACTCGTGCAGGCGCGCTTCCTGCTCGAGCGGCGAATCCGGCCAGCGGATATTCAGCCCCCCGACCGGCATTTCGAAGCTCGTCGGAGTAACGATATTCAGGCGGTGCGGATCGACGAGGACGCTCGCCGAACTTTCCACAGTATCGCCTACTGCCGTGAAACCGACCCAAACGCCGGCAAAACGTGACATCGCCCAGCCCAACAGGCCGAAATCAATATAGTCCTGCACGCCGGCAGGATTGATGACCGGCACCATGGCGCCGACCAGTGCGTGGTCGCTCTGGTGGGCGAGCGTCGAGGAAACGGCGCCGTGATCGTCGCCGGCAAGCAGCAACACACCGCCGTGCCGCGCGGTCCCGGCTGCGTTTGCGTGTTTGATGGCATCCATCGCCCGGTCAAGTCCCGGTCCCTTGCCATACCAGATCGCAAACACACCGTCGTAGCGTGCGCCCTCGAACAGATTCGTTTGCTGTGAACCCCAAACCGCGTCGGCGGCAAGCTCCTCATTGATGCCGGGTTGGAAATGAATGTGATTGGCATCGAGAAAGCGCTTGGCGTGCCACAGGCTTAGGTCGTAACCACCAAGTGGTGAACCGCGATACCCTGAGATGAACCCGGCTGTGTTGAGGCCCGCCGCTAGGTCACGCTGTCGCTGCATCATGGGGAGGCGGACGAGCGCCTGCGTCCCGGTCAGGAACACGCGGCCCGCTTCAAGCGCGTATTTGTCGTCCAGGCTGACCGCAGCCGTCATCGAATCGGGTCCCACGCCAAAATAGGTAAGTATTGTTGACCGTTCTTGCAACGAGAGATTGGAGGGAGTGTAGTGTAGCCCATCGGGCGTGTGCCTCACGGTGGGTGATTTTGGCGGAATCGGACGCTATGGTGCGCCGCCCCAAACAAAAGGACGTGTAATCTCCGATGGCGATCGTAGTGACCGGCGCTGCTGGATTTATTGGCTTCCATGTTGCGAAGGCGCTTCTTGGGCGAGGCGAGCAGGTCATCGGTGTCGACAACGTCAACGCCTACTACGACCCCTCGCTCAAGGAAGCTCGGCTGGCGCAGCTTGAACCGGAAAATGGGTTCTCTCTGATCCGGGCCGACATCTCCGAAGCTTCCTGTTTCGATGCGCTAATGGCCAATGCCGGTGTAACAGGAGTCGTGCATCTGGCCGCGCAGGCAGGCGTGCGATATTCACTCGAGAACCCATTCGCCTACGTGGAGACCAATCTTGTCGGGCACATGCGCGTGCTTGAGTATTGTCGCCACCTGAGCTCGCTGCGACATCTCGTCTACGCAAGCTCCAGTTCTGTCTATGGGGGCAACACCAAGTTGCCTTTCTCCGTCGATGATCGTGTCGATCAGCCGGTATCGCTATATGCGGCGACGAAGCGTGCCGACGAACTCTTGAGCTATTCGTACAGCCATCTCTATGGCGTGCCCCAGACCGGCATGCGCTTTTTTACGGTGTACGGACCATGGGGTCGTCCGGACATGGCGCTGTTTTCCTTCACCGAAGCCATCTTGGCAGGGCGTCCAATCAGGGTCTTCAATCGTGGCGACATGTCACGTGACTTCACCTACATCGATGACATCGTGGCTGGTGTGATTGCCGCCCTGGATCGTCCGCCAGAAGCGAACCCGGTGCCCCACAGAGTCTATAATCTGGGCAACAACAAGCCAGAACCGCTACTGGGGATGATCGAGATCCTTGAGGATGCGTTGGGCGCAAAGGCTGAGAAGATTCTGGAGCCGATGCAACCCGGCGAAGTCAAGGCGACATATGCCGACATCGATGCTTCCCGTCGCGACCTTGGCTATGACCCAGCGACGCCGATCGCCGAGGGGATTCCTCGATTTGTCGCCTGGTACAAAGAGCACTATGCTAGGCAATGAGCGGCATGCTCGGGAGGCGCCGGCGGTCGACCTGTCGATCATCAGGCAATTCTCTGCGGAGATTCCGTTTCAGAAGGCCATAGGCACCAGGATCGATCTGCTTGAACGTGGTCGTTGCCGTCTTTCTCTTCCGTGGAAGGAAGAACTCGTCGGCAATCCGATAACGGGTGTGGTTCATGGCGGCGTCATCACCACGCTGCTCGACTCCGCGTCCGGGATGTCCGTATTTTCCATCATCCCCAAGGTCATGCAGATCGCGACATTGGATCTCAGGATCGACTATCTGAGGCCCGCCGCGCCCCGTCGCGATATCTGCGCAGAAGCGGAGTGCTATCGGCTAAGCCGAAGTGTCGCTTTCGTGCGCGGGCGGGCCTTTCAGGATTCGGGCGAAGAGATTGCAAGCAGCCTTGCGACGTTCATGCTCGAATCGAGCGCACTATGACGCTTGAGCAACAAATGGCGCGCCTGCAGGACGCCAGAGCAGCCAGAAACGTGCAGGCAATCGTCGATCGAGTCCCGTTTCTGTCATTTCTGAATGTCACGGCCAGGGTTGATCGCGAAGGCAGCGTTACCTGCACGCTGCCATTTCAGGAAAAGATCATCGGGAACCCGACGCTGCCCGCCATTCATGGCGGGGTGATCGGTGGGTTACTGGAGAGTGTCGCCCTGTTGCAGCTGATTTGGTCGATGAACACGAATGTGGTTCCCCGCACCATCAATACATCGATGGATTTCCTGCGCAGCGGCCAGGCTCGGGAAACGTATGCACGGGGGCGCATCACGCGCCAGGGCCGGAGGGTCGCCAATGTCCGCGTCGAGGCCTGGCAGGATGATCCAGTGCGTCCAATTGCTGCAGCACATGGGCATTTCCTGGTCGGTTGACGCCGCCACGTTGATCGCGGAATCCTCCGTGCCATGAATGAATCAGTGACACAACTGCCGACATGGGATCTTGCCGATCTCTACCCGGCACCCCAATCGTCGGCTCTTCGTGCCGACATTGCTACCATTGAAGCCAAGGTGGTCGAATTCCAGAGAGAGTTCAAAGGCCAGGTCGTAACGCTGGGTGACCGACTGGAAGAGGCGATAGCGGCATTCGAACAGATCCATGAGGCTATGGGCAAAGTCGCCAGCTATGCTCAGCTGTTGCGGTCAGAGGATCTCAACGATCCGCAAGTCGCCAAATTCGCACAAGATGTGCGCGAGCGCCTCAACAAGATCTCGGTCGATCTGCTTTTCTTTACCCTCGAACTAAACCGGATCGATGATGCTCCCATGACGGCGCTTCTGGAGAGCGGTGCCGCCGGTCGCTACCGGCCGTGGGTTGAGAACGTGCGCGTGTATCGAGAGCATGAGCTCAGCGACGACATCGAACGACTGCTCCATGAGAAATCGGTGACCGGTGCGGCCGCATGGAACCGTCTCTTCGATGAAACGCTCGCGGCGGCCCGTTTCAAGATCGACGGACAGGAAGTAGCGATCGAACCAGCCTTGAACCAACTTAGCGATCCGGACCGCAATCGTCGCGGCGAAGCCGCTAAGGCGCTCCGGTTGACCTTTGCCGAGAAGGCGCCCTTGCTCGCCCTGGTCTCCAACGTGCTTGCCAAGGACAAAGAGATCGAAGATCGCTGGCGCCACTATGCGCTGCCCGAATCCGCGCGGCATCTGGCCAATCTTGTTGAGCCTGAGGTTGTCGACGCGCTGGAACATGCCGTCGTTTCGGCATATGCGGATACCTCGCATCGCTACTACCGTTTCAAGGCGCGCTGGCTCGGTCTGGACAAACTTGAACATTACGATCGCAACGCGCCGCTCCCGCAGGCTGATGAACGGAAGCGGACCTGGGGCGAAGCCCGTGACATCGTGCTTCAGGCCTATGGTCGATTCTCCAGCGAATTGCGTGCCGTCGGGCAGCGTTTCTTCGATAACCCGTGGATCGATGCCGCGCTACGGCCCGGCAAATCACCCGGGGCATTTGCGCATCCGACCGTCCCCTCGGTGCATCCGTACTTGCTGCTCAACTATCAGGGAAAACTGCGCGATGTGATGACGCTGGCGCATGAATTGGGGCACGGGGTTCACCAGGTCCTTGCCGGCCCCAATGGTGCCCTGATGGCTGACACGCCATTGACGCTGGCGGAGACGGCGTCGGTGTTTGGCGAACAGCTTGTCTTTCGTGCGTTGCTCGACGCCGAGACCGATCCGCATCGGCGCAGGCACATGCTGGCCTCGAAGGTCGAGGACATGATCAACACGGTGATTCGTCAGACAGCGTTCTATCGTTTCGAGAAGGCGGTTCACACTGAGCGCCGGGAGGGAGAAATCCCTTTGGATCGCATCCGTGAGATCTGGCTATCGGTGCAACGGGAGAGCCTGGGGCCGGCTTTCGATCTGGATGCGGACTACCAGGACTACTGGTGCTATATCCCGCACTTCATCCACTCGCCGTTCTACGTCTACGCCTATGCGTTCGGAGATTGCCTGGTCAATGCCCTTTACGCGGTCTATCAGGAGGCTGAGAGTGGCTTTCAGGAGCGCTATTTCGCAATGCTGCGGGCCGGTGGGACAAAACGCCACAGGGAGCTGCTTGCGCCCTTTGGTCTCGATGCTTCGGATCCAGCGTTCTGGAGCCGCGGCCTGGGACTGATTGCTACATTTGTGGATGAGCTTGAGGAGATGGGTGAGGGGGTGAAGGATGCTTAGGAAGGACTCCGACGAATACCGGATTCTCGTCGTTCTCTGCCGGATGCCACGACCTGTGCGCGGCATGTCCGAAGCCATGTTGCTGCGCGACTTCAAGTCCGGACGCCCGATCCAGACTTTGGCATCCCAGGGCCTCATCAGGAGGAGGGGGTGGTACGACGGTCCGGGCGGGATTTGGGTGCCAACCAAGCAAGGCGAGGAATTGGTCGGGGCGGCGGACTGACGCCGATATTGAAGACTTGGGCCGTGTGCGATATGACCTATCGACGCAATCGAAGGAGCGGCCATGGCTGAAACAGAGCAAATCGACCTGCCCCAGAAGCAGGAAACGTGGGCCAATTTTATCCGCCTCACTCAGTGGGTTACCGGCCTCTGCGTGGTCATCCTCGTCCTGATGGCCATTTTCCTCCTTTAGGTGCGTCCTGGCGTCAATCTTCGTGAATGACGCCATTCCGTATCAGACCTGGGATAGCCGATGAAGGTTCTCGTCCCGGCAGAGCGGCGACCCCACGAAATGCGGGTTGCCGCCACACCCGACACGGTCAAGAAGATGGTGGCGCTGGGTCTCGACGTGGTCGTCGAGGCGGGTGCCGGCTCGGGCGCGAACATCCCTGACGCTGCCTTTGCAGAGGCGGGGGCCCAGGTCGCCGCTGACATTACCGGCGTCGCGGATGCCGACATTGTTCTCAAGGTGCAGCGGCCCGAGACTGATGAAAGCCTTCGTCCGAAGCGCGGTGGCTTGCTGATCGGTATGCTCGCGCCCACCAGCGAGCCTGGCTTGGTGCAGGGATACGCCGATCAGGGAATAACAGCCTTCTCGCTTGAATTTCTGCCACGCATTACCCGGGCACAGAGCATGGATGTGCTCTCTTCGCAATCGAACCTCGCGGGTTACAAGGCAGTTCTCGACGCCGCTGCGGTCTATGCCCGTGCCATGCCGATGATGATGACCGCCGCCGGTACGGTCGCGCCGGCCAAGGTCTTTGTGCTGGGCGCCGGCGTCGCCGGACTGCAGGCCATTGCGACCGCGCGCCGGTTGGGCGCAATCGTCTCGGCAACGGATGTCCGGCCGGTCGCAAAGGAACAGGTGGAGTCACTTGGCGCCAAGTTCGTCATGGTTGAATCACCCGAACTCGAAAACGCGGAAACCGCGGGTGGGTACGCGCGTGAAATGAGTCTCGAGTACCAGAGACAGCAGCAAGATCTCGTTCGCGCGACGCTGGCGAAGTCCGATATTGCGATCTGCACAGCCCTTATTCCCGGCCGCAAGGCGCCAAC
>JAYQVF010000064.1:0-15172 GCA_038148335.1 Alphaproteobacteria bacterium
GTCTTGCATTGGTTTACCGGCAACATCGGCTTTCACCACATCCATCACCTGAATCCGGCGGTACCCAACTACCGACTGAAGGAGTGCCACGAGCAGATCGCTTCGTTGCGTGAAATGCCGACGATGTCCTTGCTCGGTGCGTTCCACGGCATTCAACTGGCGCTCTGGGACGAGAAGCAGGGCCGCATGGTTTCATTCAGCGCGGCAGCCAGCGATGCCACTGCATGAAACTGTTCTCATGCCAACGTTGCGGGACCCTGCTCTATTTCGAGAACACGCAGTGCGAGATATGCCTCAGCATCCTGGGTTTTGTGCCCGAGAACGCTTCCCTTGAGGCTCTGGTTCCGGCGGGCGGCGATAGTTGGACCGCAGTTGCCCCGCCGGGAGAGACATTTCGTTTCTGTGCAAATGCCCGGCACGGCGTCTGCAACTGGCTGGTCGCCGCCGAAAGGCATGAGGCCTATTGCCGAGCATGTCGGTTGAACCGAACAACCCCGGACCTCAGCATCGCCGGAAATCTGCAACTGTGGCGTCGCCTGGAAGCGGCCAAGCACCGCCTGGTCTATGGCTTGCTGAGGCTTGGTCTGCCGCTGGCCAATCTCATTGAGGATCCGCAAGGAGGGCTCGCCTTCGATTTTCTGGCGGCCAACGCTGCGGACCATTGGCGCAACGTCTCAACCGGCCACATGAATGGTGTGGTTACGATCGACATTGCCGAGGCCGACGACGCGGCGCGCGAACGGCAGCGTACCGAGATGCAGGAACCTTACCGTGCCCTGCTCGGTCATTTCCGTCACGAGGCGGGGCATCACTACTGGGAACGCCTGGTCCGAGACGGCAACCGCCTCGAGTCCTTCAGAAAAGTATTTGGCGACGAGCGGCGAGACTACACGAGCGCGCTGACAGCGCACTATGGCGCGGCCAAGGAGACAACCCCGCCATGCTACGTGAGCCGCTATGCCAGCGCTCACCCTTGGGAAGATTTCGCTGAAACATGGGCGCACTACCTGCACATCGTCGATACCTTGGAAACCGCCGCGGCATTCGGCATCACGATCGCGCCCAGAGTAACGGACGCACGCGAGTACGCGACGGCAATCGACTTCGACGCCTATTGCCCGCCGGGCTTCGACGTCTTGGGCGCCGCTTGGCACCCGCTGACGTCGGCGGTCAACAACCTGAACCAGAGCATGGGACAACCCGACCTCTACCCCTTCGTCCTGACGCCTGCCGTTCAAGGCAAGCTGCGATTTGTTCACGGCTTGATCCATACACCGGCCAACGCGCCGGGAACGACATCGATGTCCTGACGCTGCCGGAGTAGAAGCCAATCGGCAAGTCACCATAGAGGAGCAACCATTTGCCCAACCGCGATCTTATGATGAACCAATCCGACCCGAGCATAGAAACGGACATCACCGCTCTCGGCATTTCCAACGTTCCGTACGACGTCTTCTTCTGCGGCCAGTATCGATACACGGGCCTTGAGGATGCACTGGCGCAGAGGCGACGGGCCGGGATGTCCGATTCGCGGACAAACGGAGAAATCGAGCCTGCGAGCAACAAGGATGCGGAGGCAGCGCAATACGGCATCAGCAAGGTGACCGTTGATCGCTTTATCTTCGGACCTTATCGCTATTTCAGGCTCGACGACGCGTTGGCTGAAGCAACGCGGCATCCGGCGAGCACGCCTCAGGGGACGGCTGCTCCTGATCGGTCGCAAGTCAGACGATTTCGGCGCAAGGCGCGTCAGCTTGAGGCGGAGCAGCCAAAGAGCCGGTTCGAAACTCGCTGACGAAGGTCTAGTTCAACCCATGCCCTCCGCCGTGGGTAACACGGGTGGCCCAAGATTCGTCTGCCCGATTTGGCAGCAAGAAGCCCAGACGGTGTCAGGCCTCGCATTCCGAGCCTGGAGGTATGCGCCAAGCCGCGACGGGGGAAAGCTCCGAGCATCTACCCGGATGGTCTGGACGGAGCCGCATCGGTTGATCGTTGAGGGAGATCTCATCCCGGGCGGAGCATCGGCCCCGCCTTTCCTTTGACATCTATCGGGGAACCGTCGCTGAGGAGTCGCGGCGCCTTGACCGTACCGAGGCATGATCGCACCACGATCAACTCAGACATTCCGGACCTCCACTATCCGGACCCACGTGACGGAAGGGCGCTCGGGCGTTCTCCCGCCCTACTTTGTGAGCCTGTCGAGCCGGTCGCGCATCGCTTCGATCTCCTGCTTGAGCGAATCGATGTCGGCGTCCCCGGTCTTGGTCTTGCCGCTCTTGGCGGCGGTGTCGGATTCCTTGTCCTTGTTTCCAGCGAACGGCGTAAAGGCGGACATGGCGCGCTCGAACATGGCCATGTTCTGGCGCGTGATCTCTTCAAACTGCTTCATCGGCGAGCCGAAGGCGTGGGCGAACTGTTCCTGCAACCGTTCCTGATTGCGCTGGAAGGTCTCGAGGCTCGCCTCGAGATAGCCCGGCAGGACACCGCCCATGTTGTGGCCGTAATAGCCGATGAGTTTGCGCAGGAAGTTGACGGGCAGCAGATTGCCGCCGCGGCCCTCCTGTTCGAGGATGATCTGGGTCAGCACCTGATGCGTCAGGTCTTCGCCGCTCTTGGCGTCGCGGACGACGAACTCGTCGCCCTCCTTGACCATCTGCGCAAGGTCGTCGAGCGTCACGTAGGCGCTCTTGTCGGTGTTGTAGAGCCGCCGGTTGGCGTACTTCTTGATGATCGTCTGCTCTTTGACGGGGCTGTCGTTCACGGTGTCCCTCCCACGCCCATGGCGGCATTGTCGGCTGTCGTTGCTGCATTGCGCAAGCGTCCATGCTGCGGCGCGGAAAACCAAGGGTTTCAGCGGTTCATGACAATGTCCGTTGGCGGCCTATACTGCCGGGGTGAGCGAAAACAGCCCCTACCGGCAGCTTGCCGACCGCTATCTCGACCTCTGGGAAGCCCAGGTCGCCGCGGCGGTCGCCCGGGACTGGCTGGCCGCCCTGGAGTTCGCGACCCATGACCCCAACCGATACGGTGCGCCCGGGACCGAGGCCGGTAAGCCTGCACATGGCGATGGCGATGTGGACCTGGACGGGGTCGCTCGGCGCCTTGTCGCTTGCGCAGAGCGGGTCGCTGCCCTGGATGCCGGAACTCGCGGTTGACGCCGAACGTCTGACGGCGGAACTGCGCAAGGCCGATCCGGCCGCGCTCGCCGCGGCCGTCGCCGAAGAGGCGGGCGCCCGCGCCGAGAACCTCCTGCGCGCCATCGAGGACTACCGCCATCATCCCTACCGCCGCGACCTGGAGGATCCGCCGCCGGTAGCCGCATTCGGCGCGGCGGCGCTGCGCGACTACGGCGGTGACGGCGTGCCGGCGCTGTTCGTGCCGTCGCTGGTCAACCGCGGCTATATCCTCGACCTGTCGCGGCGGCGCAGCCTGCTGCGCTGGCTCGCCGGGGCCGGTGTGCGCCCCTACCTGCTCGATTGGGGCACGCCGGGCGCGGCCGAGCGCGCCTTCGACATCACCGCCTACGTGACCGGGCCGCTGCAGGCGGCGCTGCGCGCGCTGGCCGAACGGCACGGCGGGCCGGTGGACCTGGTCGGCTACTGCATGGGCGGCAATCTCGCGCTGGCGGCGGCGCTGCTGTACCCGGAATGCGTCCGCGGCCTGAGCCTGCTGGCGACGCCGTGGGACTTCCATGCCGAACGCGGCGCCTCGGCGTGGTTCCTGGAAGAGAATGGCCCCGTCGCGCAGACCGTCGACATGCTGGGCGAACTGCCGGTCGACCTTTTGCAGACCTTTTTTGCGAGCCTCGATCCGCTGCTCGCGGCGCGCAAGTTCCGCGCCTTCGCGGCGTTGCCGGCGGACAGTCCCGAGCGTGCCGACTTCGTCGCGCTGGAGGACTGGCTCAACGACGGCGTGCCGCTGGCCGGACCGGTGGCGCGCGAGTGCTTCGTCGCGTGGTACGGGCGCAACGAGCCTGCGCAGGGCGCGTGGCGCGTGGCGGGCCGGAAGGTGAATCCCGCGGACATCGATTGCCCCGTCTATGTGGTGCTGCCCGACAACGACCGCATCGTGCCGCCGGGGTCGGCCCGGGCGCTGGCCGCGGCCTTGCGGGCGCCGACCGTACACGCCCCGACCGCCGGTCATATCGGCATGGTGGTCGGGCGGCGGGCCGAAACGGCGCTGTGGGTGCCGCTGCGCGACTGGCTCTCGCGCTAGGCTTTCGCAGTTGCGGCAGGAGATTGTGCGATGCACAATCTCTGCGGTTTCGTAAGGGAGAACAGCACATGTCCGAGATCGTCATTGCCAGCGCGGCGCGTACGCCCGTGGGGTCCTTCAACGGCAGCCTCGCGCCGCTGACCGCTGCCGATCTCGGCAAGGTGGCGATCGGCGCGGCGCTAGAACGCGCCGGGGTCGCACCGGGCGAGGTTTCGGAAGTGATCATGGGGCAGGTGCTGACCGCCGCCGCCGGCATGAACCCGGCCCGTCAGGCGTCGATCGGCGCCGGCCTGCCGGTCGAGACGCCGGCGTGGATCGTCAACCAGGTGTGCGGCTCGGGCCTGCGCTCGGTGGCGCTGGGCGCGCAGGCGCTGCGCAACGGCGATTCGCGGATCGTCGTCGCCGGCGGTCAGGAAAGCATGAGCAACGCGCCGCACGCAGCCCATCTGCGCCAGTGCACCAAGATGGGCGACACGCAGATGATCGACACGATGATCCGCGACGGCCTGTGGGACGTGTTCAACGGCTATCACATGGGATCGACGGCCGAGAACGTCGCCAGCCAGTGGCAGATCACGCGCGAGGCGCAGGATGCGTTCGCGCTCGCCTCGCAGAACAAGGCAGAGGCGGCGAAGAAGGCCGGCCGTTTCAGGGACGAGATCGTTCCGGTGACGGTGCCGAACCGCAAGGGCGATATCGTCGTCGACGGCGACGAGTACATCCGCGACGGCGCGACGATCGAGGCCATGCAGAAGCTGCGGCCGGCGTTCCAGAAGGACGGTACGGTGACCGCGGGCAATGCGTCCGGCATCAACGACGGTGCTGCGGCGGTTGTGCTCATGACGGCCGACGAGGCGGCGCGGCGCGGATTGACGCCGCTGGCGCGCATCGCGTCCTGGGCGCAGGCCGGCGTCGATCCGGCGGTCATGGGCTCGGGCCCTATTCCGGCGAGCCGCAAGGCGCTGGAAAAGGCGGGCTGGAGCGTCGAGGACCTCGACCTGATCGAGGCCAACGAGGCGTTCGCCGCACAGGCCTGCGCGGTCAACAAGGACCTGGGCTGGGACACCGACAAGGTCAACGTCAACGGCGGCGCCATTGCCATCGGCCACCCCATCGGCGCCTCGGGCACGCGCGTGCTGGTGACGTTGCTGCACGAGATGCAGAAGCGCGACGCCAAGAAAGGCCTCTCCACCCTGTGCATCGGCGGTGGCATGGGCATCGCCATGTGCGTTGCGCGCGACTAGGCATGCCGCGTCGCGCATGAACGCCGCCGCCCGAGGTCGTCCGACATGACCGACGGCGATCGTCGCACCTTCGTTGGGGCGGTCTTTCTGACGTTCCTGAAACTCGGCCTGACCTCTTTCGGCGGGCCGGTCGCCCATCTCGGCTATTTCCGCGACGCCTTCGTCGTCCGCCGGCGGTGGTTCGACGAACACACCTACGCCGACCTCGTCGCCCTGTGTCAGTTCCTGCCGGGGCCCGCGTCGAGCCAGGTCGGCATCAGCATCGGCCTGGCCCGCGCCGGGCTGCCCGGCGCGGTCGCGGCGTGGCTCGGGTTCACGGCGCCCTCGGCGTTGGCCCTGATTGCCTTCGGCTACGGCGTCACGGCGTTCGGCGACGGCGTGCCCGCCGGATTGTTGCACGGCCTGAAGATCGTTGCCGTCGCCGTGGTGGCCCAGGCGGTGTGGGGCATGGCGCGCAGCCTGTGTCCCGACGCGCCGCGCGCGACGCTGGCCGTCCTGGCCGCCTGCGCGGCGCTGGTGATGCCCGGGCCGTTCGTCCAGGTCGCGATCATCGTGGCGGGCGGCCTGGCGGGGCTGGCCTTCCTGGGCGGCGACGCCGCAGCCGGCGGCGCGCCGCTGGGTATTGCGGTCCGCCGCCGGACCGCCGTCGCCGCGCTTGCGGTCTTCGCCCTCCTGCTCGCCGGCCTGCCGCTGCTTGCCGCCGCCGGCGATGCACAATGGCTCGCGCTGACCGACAGTTTCTATCGCAGCGGCGCGCTGGTGTTCGGCGGGGGCCATGTGGTGCTTCCGCTCCTGCAGGCCGAGGTCGTTCCGACCGGCTGGGTCGATGCGGATGCGTTTCTCGCCGGTTACGGCGCGGCGCAGGCCGTGCCCGGGCCGCTGTTCACCTTCGCCGCCTATCTCGGGACGGTGGCGGACCCGGCGCCGAACGGCTGGCTGGGCGCGCTGATCTGCCTGGCGGCGATTTTTGCGCCGTCGTTCCTGCTGGTGGTCGGCGTGTTGCCGTTCTGGGAGGCGCTGCGGCGGATGGGCCGCATCCAGCGCGCGCTGCGCGGGATCAACGCCGCGGTGGTCGGGCTGTTGCTGGCCGCGCTCTATACGCCGGTGTGGACCGGCGCCGTGTCGGGCGCGACCGACGTCGCTCTTGCCCTTGTCGCCTTTCTTCTGCTGGTGTTGTGGAAAGTGCCGCCGTGGCTGGTCGTCATCCTCGCGGCGCTCGGCGGCTGGGGCCTGTCGGCCGCCGTTTGACCGGTCAGCGCAGCGCGATGTCGTTGTCGCGCGGCACGAAGGACGGGCGGTCGGTGAAGCGGTCGTACCAGGCGCTCAGGCCGGGGCGTTCGTCGCGCCAGTCCATGTCCATGCCGTCGCGGTCGCGGATCTTGGTGAGATACATCAGACCGCAGGCGATCGAGATCAGGCCGATGGTGAAGCCGTCGAAGTCCGGCGCTTCGGCCTCCAGCGCGTCGAGTGCGCGGGCGACGGTCGCCATGTAGTTCTCCAGCGCCGCGGGATAGACGTATTCGTGCGGCCGTTTCAGTTCGTTCTGGCGCAGCACGAAGGTGTCAAACATGGCGTCGCCGAGCGCGAGCCGGCGCAGCGCGGTCCAGCGCGCCTTGCCGTCCGGCGGGAACAGCTTCGGGCCGTCGTGCAGCGAATCGAGGTATTCGTAGATCGCCGGTCCGCCGTAGAGCGGCGTGCCGTCGTCGAGCACAAGCGTCGGCACCTTGCTGAGCGGATTGGCGGCGAGGTGTTCGGGATTGCGCCGGTAGGGGTCGGTCGGGATGCGTTCGAGGCTGTCATAGACGCCGGTCTCGATGGCGACGACCTGGACCTTGTGCACGTAGTTTTTCAGAGGCGTATAGAAGAGCTTCATGCCCGTTTGTTACACCGCGCCCGGGCGGGGCGCCAGCCTGGCGGTCCGTGCTAGAATGGCACCATGCATCTCGACGTCGTCGATCTGAAGCAGTTCTACGACAGCCGGCTCGGCCTGCTGGCGACGCGCATCCTGCGGCGGCGGATGCGCGAATTGTGGCCGAGCGTCGCCGGGCTGCGGGTACTTGGGATCGGCTATGCGACGCCGTTCCTGCGGCCGATGATGGACGAAGCCGAGCGCGTGGTCGCCTTCATGCCGTCCGGCCAAGGCGTTCACCGATGGCCGCATGGCGAGCCCGGGCGCGTGGCGCTGGTCGACGAAGCGGAATTGCCGCTGCGCGATTCGGTCATCGACCGCGCGTTGCTGGTACACACGCTGGAAAACACCGAAGAACTACGGCCGATGCTGCGCGAGGTGTGGCGTGTGCTGGCGCCCGAGGGCCGCCTGTTGATCATTGCGCCGAACCGGCGCGGGCTGTGGGCGCGGTTCGAGGGCACGCCGTTCGGCCAGGGCCGGCCCTTCAGTCCGCCGCAGCTCAACCGGCTGCTGCGCGACAACATGTTCTCGCCCGCCGCCGTCAGGCCGGCGCTCTATTTCCCGCCATCGAAACGCGGCGTCGTCCTGCGCGCGTCGGGTGCCCTGGAACAGTTCGGCGAGCGCATCGGCGCAACCGCGTTTGCCGGGGCGTTGCTGGTCGAGGGCGGCAAGCAGGTCTACGCGATGACGCCGCGCGGCCACCGGGCGCGTCTGCGGCCCGTTGCCGTGGCGCGGCCGATGCTGGCGACCAACCGCGGCGCAGCGGTCGCGCGCTCAGCGGCGCGCGAGCATGAATAGGGCCTGTTCGCCGAAGAAATTCGCGAAACGCGAGGTGCTGCGAAACCGGGTGTGATGCCCGGTGTGATTGAGAATCACCTGGCGCTCGGTCCTGAGACCGAGTTCGTCGCACAGCATCGTAAAGTCGCGGATCGTGCAGAGGTGGATGTTCTCCGTCGAATACCACGGCTCGGACAAGAGCCGCGTCGTCGGCATCTGGCCGTGCACGATGAGGTTCCAGCGCACCCGCCAATAGCCGAAATTCGGGAAGGTCACGATGGTGTGGCGCGCGATGCGCACGAGTTGCAGCAGCACGTCGCGCGGGTTGCGCGTCGCCTGCAGCGTGCGACTCAGCACGACATAGTCGAAGGCGTCATCGGGATAGTCGACGAGGTCGGTGTCGGCGTTGCCTTGCACGACCGAAAGGCCGTGGCGGACGCAGGCGTTCACGCCGGCCTGGCTCAGTTCGATGCCGCGACCGTCGACGTTCTTCTCTCGCGACAGGAAGTGGAGCAGCGCGCCGTCGCCGCAGCCGACGTCGAGCACGCGCGCGCCTGGCTCGATCAGGTTCGCGACGAACTGGAGGTCCGCGCGCAGCGCCCCCTTGGTGACAGGCGGGGCGCCGTTCACGATCGTTTCAGGCCGCGGCGGTCGGCCGCGCCGTTGAGGAAGCCGACCAGCGTCTTGTGGAACTCGGGCTCTTCCAGCAGGAAGGCGTCGTGGCCCTTGTCGGTCTCGACTTCGACGAAGCTGACGTTGGCGGCTTCGGCATTCAGCGCCTTGACGATCTCGCGGCTGTCCGATGTCGGGAACAGCCAGTCCGAGGTGAAGGAGATCACGCAGAAACGCACCGGCGTCTTGCGGAACGCCGCAGCGAGGTGGCCGTCGTGCTCGGCGGCGAGATCGAAATAGTCCATCGCGCGGGTGATGTAGAGATAGGAGTTGGCATCGAAGCGTTCGACGAAGGTCATTCCCTGGTGGCGCAGGTAGCTCTCGACCTGGAAGTCGGCGTCGAAACCGAACGAGATCTTGTCGCGGCCTTGCAGCTTGCGGCCGAACTTGCGGCGCAGCGCCGCCTCCGAAAGGTAGGTGATGTGCGCCGCCATGCGTGCGACGGCGAGCCCGGCGCGCGGCTTGGTGTCGTGAGCGTGGTATTCGCCGCCGTGCCAGTCGCGGTCGGCCATGATGGCCTGGCGGCCGACTTCGTGAAACGCGATGTTCTGCGCCGAGTGACGCGCCGCCGCGGCGATGGGTACTGCGGCAAAGACGCGTTCGGGATAGGCCGAGGCCCATTGCAGCACCTGCATGCCGCCCATCGAGCCGCCGATGACGCAGAACAACTGGTCGATTCCAAGATGGTCGAGAAGCCGCGCCTGCGCACGCACCATGTCGCCGATGGTGATCACCGGGAACGCGAGGCCCCACGGCTTGCCCGTGTCGGGGTTGATCTCCTTCGGGCCCGTCGAGCCCATGCAGCCGCCGAGCACGTTCGGGCAGATAATGAAGTAGCGTTCGGTGTCCAGCGGCAGGCCGGGGCCGATCATGATCTCCCACCAGCCCGGTTTGTTGGTAATGGGATGCGGGTTCGCCGCGTGCTGGTCACCGGTCAGGGCATGCGTGATGAGAACGGCATTGGACTTGTCGGCGTTGAGTTCGCCGTAGGTCTGGTAGGCAACGACGACGTTGGCGAGCTCGGTCCCGGAATCGAGGCGCAAGGGGCCGCTCGCGCCCAAGTCGACGAACTGGCCGCTGTTGGCGCCCGATACGGGCGAAGTTTCCATGGGATCGGCGACCGCCATGCGCTGCGCAAACCTAATTGACCCGGGGACGAAATAACTTGGCTTAGGCTCCCGATATGTCAATGTTTTCTTTGATTTTGGGCGGTTCGGCCACTATGACTATGCCGCCCTGGCGCAGTGCCGAATGGGGCCCATCATGACCAGCGACAACACCAATCTCGACGCGCTTCGCCGCGAAATTGATGAAATCGACCTGCGTCTCCTCAAGGCGCTTGCCGAACGGACTGCCGTGGTCCGGAGGGTCGCCGAGGCCAAGGGCGGCGGACCGGTGCTGCGGCCCGGACGCGAGGCGGGCGTCATCCGGCGGCTGCTGTCGGGGGCCGAGACCGGCCTGCCCGGGCCGGTGGTCGGGCGCATCTGGCGCGAACTGATCGCCGCCTATTGCCGGCTGCAGGGGCCGCTCGAGGTTGCCGTCTGCGCTCCGGAAAAATCCGTCGGCTACTGGGATCTGGCGCGCGATCATTTCGGCTCCGGCACCAGGATGACCTTGCACAAATCGCCGGCTGTGACGCTGCGCGCGGTTTCCGAGACCGAAGGCACGGTTGCGATCCTGCCGCTGCCGCAGGACGGCGAGGACGATCCGTGGTGGCGGTTCATGACCGGACGCGACGGCGAACCGCGCGTCATCGGCCGCCTGCCGTTCGTCGACAATCCGGGCGCGCGTTTCGAGGACCTCCACGCCATGGTTGTCGGCCGCGTACCGTACGATCCCAGCGGTGACGACATCAGCTGGCTGGTGATCTCGACCAACGTCGAGATCAGTCGCCGCTCGATCGGCGATCATCTCAAGGCGCTCGGCTTCAAGGGCACGGCGCTGGCGTCGCACAACGAACGCGGTGCCGGCGACCTGCACCTGTTCGAGGTCGACGGTCTGATCGCCGCGGACGAGCCGCGGCTAATGGATTTCGCCAAGCGTGTCGGCGGCAATGCGCATGTCGCCGTCGCGGGGGCCTTCGCGCGCCCCTTCGCGCGCGGCTAGGGAGAGCGTCATGGTTGCTCCGCGTCCGCACGCCGGCGTCATGGATATCACGCCCTACAAGGGCGGCGAGGCCGACGCGCCGGGCGTCGGCAGCGTCATCAAGCTGTCGTCGAACGAATCGGCGCTCGGACCGAGTGCGAAGGCGGTCGAGGCCTACCGGGCGATGGCGGGCGAACTGCATCGCTATCCCGACGGCGAGGCGCGCCGGCTGCGCCAGGCGATTTCCCGCCGCCATAACCTGCCGGCGCAGCAGATCGTGTGCGGCGCCGGTTCGGACGAACTGATTTCCCTGCTGATCACCGCCTATGCCGGGGCCGGCGAGGAAGTTCTCTACAGCGCGCACGGGTTCCTGATGTACCGCATCTCGGCGATGAGCGCGGGCGCGATCCCGGTCGCCGCCGAGGAAACGGACCTGCGTGCCGACGTCGACAAGCTGCTTGCGAAAGTCACGTCGCGGACGCGGATCGTGTTCGTGGCCAATCCGAACAATCCGACCGGCAGCTACCTGTCGGCCGCGGAACTGCGCCGCCTTCGTGCTGGTCTGCCGGACGACGTCATCCTCGCGGTGGATGCGGCCTATGCCGAGTACGTGGGCGCAGCGGACTACACCGCCGGGCAGGAACTGGTCGAGGCGGGCGACAACGTCGTCATGCTGCGCACGTTTTCCAAGATCTACGGTCTCTCGGCGCTGCGCGTCGGCTGGTGCTACGCGCCGACGGCGATCGCCGATGCGCTCAACCGCGTGCGCGGACCGTTCAACGTCAGCGCGGCGGCTCAGGCGGCTGCCGTCGCGGCGATCGAGGACGAGGCCGCGGAACGCGCGGCGCGCGCCCATAACGACACCTGGCTGCCATGGCTCGCGGGCGAGCTCGACGCGCTCGGGCTGACGCCGCGGCCCAGCGTCGGCAATTTCCTGATCGCCGACTTCGGATCGGCGGCCCGCGCGGAGCAGGCCTTCGGCTTCCTCAAGTCGCGCGGCATCCTGGTGCGGATGATCGCGGGCTACGGCCTGCCGCACTACCTGCGGATCACGGTCGGGCGCGAGGAAGACAACGAGGCCGTCATCGGCGCGCTCAAGGAGTTCGTCGCGGCGAATCCGGCGCGATGAGCGACCCCGTGTTCGACCGCGTCGCCATCATCGGCCTCGGGTTGATCGGCGCCTCCATCAGTCTGGCCGCCCGCGCACAGGGCGCCGCGCACAGCGTTGCCGGCTACGACGTTTCCGAACAGGTGCGGGCGCGCGCCCGCGAACTCGACCTGGGCGAGATCGCCGATCATGCCGCCGGCGCGGTAGCCGGCGCGGACCTCGTGATTCTCTCCGTGCCGGTGGGCGCGATGGCGGAGGTCGCCGAGGCGGTGGCGCCGCACCTCGCGCCGGGCGCGATCGTCAGCGACACGGGTTCGGTCAAGGAGTCGATCCTGCGCGATGTGTCGCCGCTGTTGCCCGAAGGCATCGCGCTGGTGCCGGCGCACCCGGTGGCGGGTACCGAATTTTCCGGTCCCGACGCGGGCTTTGCGTCGCTGTTCGAAAAGCGCTGGTGCATCCTGACGCCGGCGCCGGGCGTGGCGAAGGGGGCGACCGACCGCGTGGCCGCGTTCTGGCGGGCGCTGGGCAGCCGCACCGAGATCATGGATGCGGCCCATCACGACCTGGTGCTGGCCATCACCTCGCACCTGCCGCATCTCATCGCCTACAACATCGTGCGCACCGCCGACGATCTCGAGGCGGTCACCGAGTCCGAGGTGTTCAAGTACTCGGCCGGGGGCTTTCGCGACTTCACGCGCATCGCGGCCAGCGACCCGGTGATGTGGCGCGACATCTTCCTCAACAACAAGGACGCGGTCCTCGAAATGCTGGGCCGCTTCACCGAGGACCTGAGCGCGCTGCAGCGGGCGATCCGCTGGGGCGACGGCGACACGCTGGAGGCGCTGTTCCGCCGCACGCGCGACATCCGCCGCGGCATCATCGCCGCCGGCCAGGACGAGCCGGAGCATCTCAAGAAGCACTGACGGCCCGGCCGCCTATTGCAGGTTGGGGATTTCCAGCATCTGCGGCACCGACATCAGGCTGCCGACCGCCATCGGCCCGACGCTGAGGCGGCCGAACTGGGCGGTGACCGGAATGCGCAGGCGGCCCGATTCGGTCGGTTCGCCGAGCACGCGGATCGACACCTTGGCCGCGGCGGCCTCGCCGGGCCGGACGATTTCGGCCTTTTGCAGGCGGTCGATGAAGTCGTCGAGGCCGAGGAAGGTCGCGGTCAATGCGCCGAGCGGACGCAGCTGGTCGTCGAGCGACACGGTGCCGACGACGTCCACCTTCAGCGGACCGAATTCTAGCCGGGTGTCGCGTACCTCGACGGTGCCGCCGCCGCGGCGCCACGCGTCGAGCTCGCTGGTCATTTCGCCGGGCGCCCAGGCGCCGGTCACGTCGGCCGCGGCCTTGAGCCGGTCGACGGTGCCGCCGAGGCGCTGCAGCAGATGGTAGCCGCTGGTCACATCGGCGGCCTCGAGTTCGAGACTGACCGGGCCGCCCAGCGCGCCGCCGCCGCGCACATCGAGGCTGCGCGCCGCGATGTCGTCGCGCACGCCGAGCACATGCAGAACGGGACGGGCGAAGGTCGCCTCGAAACGATCGACCATGCCGCGGTCGCCGAGATGCACGGTTGCGGCGAGGCTAGCGGCGTTGAGCTCGACGTTGCGCGAATTGCCGCGCGCCGAATAGGTGACGCCGTTGTCGGGCGCGCTGATACGCAGCATCCGCGGCGACCATGGCCGGGCGACGGCGCGCAGACCTTCGGCGCGCCACGAATAGGTGCGCTCGGCGGTGCGGCCGAGCACGGTGCTGTCGGCGGTGAACGTGAACGACAGCGGAAATCCCGAAATCTGCAGGTTGTTGAGCACGACGAAGTTGCCGGCGCGGCGCTGCTGCGCGATCCAGTCCTGGATGCCGGTCTTGAGCCGGTCGGCGGTGTCGAACCAGAACGCACCGTAGAGCACCGCCGCCAGGACGACGACGAAGACCACGATCAGGATGGTCCAGAGTCCGGTTCGCGGGCGTCGCGGTTCCTGGAAGGCAGCGGTTGCGTATTCAGCCATACAGGGGCACGCGTTGGCGCGGGATCATGGCGCTAGTATATAGCGCGGCGACCGGAGCGCGGCCATCGGCCGGGGAGCATTCTTTGATTCGGAACGACGACGGTGACATCTGGGTCTTCGGCTACGGCTCGCTGATGTGGAACCCCGGCTTTCCCCATGTCGAGGTGCGGCCGGCCACCCTGCGCGGCTATCACCGCGCGTTCTGCCTCTATTCCGAACATTACCGCGGCACGCCCGAGCGCCGCGGCCTGGTGCTGGGGCTCGACCGCGGCGGCTCGTGCGTCGGACGCGCCTTTCGCGTCGCCGCCGACGAGGCGGACGCGGCGATGGACTATCTGATCAAGCGCGAGATGTTCGGTCACGACGTCGACGTCTATGTCCTGAAGTGGCTGAAGGTAGCCCTCGGGAATGACACAAGCGTTTCGCAACCGGTAGAGCAGTTCGGCAACACCTCCTCCCCCTCGCCGAGGGGGAGGGAAGGGAGGGGGTTGGCAGAGGACGGTCACCGCGAGCTACTCACGAAGAACCCCCCTCTCGATCGCCCCCCTGCGAGCAGGAGGGAGAGGTCTCTGGGCCGCGGCAGTTCGACTTCTGCAGAGCCATGGCACGTCCGGGCGGCGTGTTTCGTGGTCAACCGGGCGCACGAACACTATGCGGGGAAGCTCGCGCCGGAACGGATCGCGGAGATCGTGGGCGGCGCGTCAGGCAAGAGCGGCAGCAACCGCGAGTACCTCGCCAACACGATCGTGCATCTCGACGAACTCGGGATCGCGGACGGGCCGCTGCACTGGGTGCAGAGGCTCGTCGCCGGCTAACCGCACTTGCTGTAGCCGCAGCTCGTGCAGGTGTCGCAGCCTTCGAGGTGCATCAGGGCGGGTTGCGAGCAGCGCGGGCAGGAGCGCAGGCGGGCGTCGCCGGGGCCGCCCTCCATGCCCGAGGCCTTGCGCAGTTCGAGCGCTTCCTCGTCCTTGTCGTGGCCGGCGATGAAGCCGATGGCGATGAGGTGCTGTTCGATGACATCGCCGATCGCGGCGAGCAGCGAGGGGACGTATTCGCCATCGACCCAGTAGCCGCCGCGCGGGTCGAACACCGCCTTGAGTTCCTCGACGACGAACGAGACGTCGCCGCCGCGGCGGAACACCGCCGAGATCAT
>JAYQVF010000065.1:0-14884 GCA_038148335.1 Alphaproteobacteria bacterium
CAACCCGCCTCCCGACGACTGGGACGGCGTCTGGGTCATGGAGACCAAGTAGGGCTCAGAACTTCCAGGTCACACCCAGCGAGAGCCAGTCGCCCTGGGTTTCGAACTCGCCGATCAGCCGCGTCCCGGTCGAAACACGGTTGATGATCGTGCCGTCCTTGAAGAAGTAGTGCTGGTAGGCGAAGTCGATCGTCAGGTTGTCGCGCAGTGCGTAGCCCGCGCCCGCGGCAACGATGATCCGATCGGAGTCCGGCACCCCGGCCCCGCGATAGAGCGTCTTGATCGGACTGTCGTCGAAGGCCAGACCACCCCGAAGCTGCAGCTTCGGGGTGTAGTCGTAGGTCGCGCCACCCGAAACACGGAACTTGTTGTCCCAAAAGGTGAGCACGACATTCGTCGTGGTCGTGGGTTCGTCGGCGATGAACACCAAACGGTCGAAGACCTCCCACCGCGTCCATGTCAGGTCCGCCATGAACGCCCACTTCGAGTCAGGCACATCGTGATAAACGCTGATCGAGGCGGTGTCGGGAATTGGCAGATCGGCCCTCATCTTGCCGTCGGTGAAGGCGCGAGGCTGGCCGGCGCCATTGAGACCGGCTCGGGCCGTCGCCGATACGCTGAAGTCCGCATCGCCGTAGTAGTTGAAGTTCATCCCCGAGCGATACTGCGCGCCGAATCGGGTATTGGCATTCAACTCGTACAAGAACCCAAGGTTAAAGCCGAAGGCAGTTGCGGATCCCGAAAACGCGCTGCTGCCGTCATTCGACTGAGACGTTCCGCCCAAGGCCGATCCGAAGTCGACGGCCTGCGCCAGGCGCGCCCGGCTGTACATCACGTTGACCCCGGCGCCAACGCTCCAATGCTTGTTGACCCGGTACGCCGCCGAGGGATTGAGATTGACCGTCGCAACGGACGCGCCGAGTTCGTTGTAGCGGCCGACCCAGCCTTCTTCCCAGTCCGTGGCGAGGCCGTAGGGCGCGTTGAGGCCTACGCCGAGTCGCATGCCGTTTTGCAGTGGCCAGACCGCATAGAGATTCGGGATGAAGGCGCCGACGCCGCCGTCCCCGCCGTCCCCGCCGGTCACCGCGGCGCCGGCACTGGTGACCGAACCCTGGTTGATGAAGTGAATACTGTCGCCGAAGAGTGCGGGCGGCAGGAGATGTCCGCCGCCGACAAACTGGCGCTCCTCGATGAGGATCATGCCGGCGGGATTGGCGTAGACGGTGGACGCATCCGCCGCCGCAGCGGCCCCGCCAGCATGCGCAACGCCGGCGCCGGAAATGCTCTCCTGACTAACCTGATAGCCGGCACCCTGTGCAACGTTAGCCGCCAGCAAGCAGGCGCCCAAAGCGGCCGCCGCCGTAAATCGAACCCTGTTCACGTCGTCCCCCGAACCCTGCCCCCGGCTGACGTGCCCCGCCGCCGGCGACGTTGTGTCACGTATTGTGAAGCGTCACTCTACCAAACACGTTCGACCGAGGACAGGACATGCCGTCAGTTCTGAGGGTATTGGGGAGTGCAGTGGCCCGCGTACATCGCCACAACGGAATCCTCTATGCCGGCCACATGGCATTCACCGCGATGCTGTCCTTCTTTCCATTCCTCATCTTCCTGACGGCCCTCGCCGGTTTTGCCGGGGAGCCCGAGGGCGCCCGGGCATTCGTTCAGCGGGTCTTCGCACTCGTGCCGGAGAAGGTTAGCGACGCACTCTATCCCGCGGTCGAAGAAATCCTGATGTCGCGGCACGGGGGCCTCCTCACCTTCAGCCTCGTTGGCGCTCTCTGGGTCGCCTCAAGTGGCGTCGAGGCCATTCGCCACGTCCTGAACCGGTCTTACAGCGTCGTCGAACTGCGCCCGTTCTGGCAGCGACGCCTCGAGAGTCTGGCCGTGGTCATTACAGGAGGCACGTTGACCCTCGTATTGTCCTTGGGCGTGATCCTGGGGCCGGCCATCTGGTCGATCATGACCTCCATCGTCGACATCCCGCCGAACGTCGCTTCCGCCGTCGGGACGGCCCAGGATCTCGTGTCGGTCGTCATCATCGCGATCATTCTGACGATCCTGCATGCCTACCTGCCCTGCAGACGCCAGCGCCTGCGCGACGTCTGGCCTGGGGCCCTGCTGACCGCCGTGTTGTGGATTGGCCTCGCCACCGCGTTCTCGCTCTATCTTGCCAACCTGAACGACTTCAACGTGACCTACGGTAGCCTGGGCGGCGTCGTGCTGACCCTGGTCTATTTCCATGTCAGCGCCGTGCTCTTCATCTTCGGAGCGGAACTGAATGCGGCCATCCAGACCCGATCGCGACCGGCAAACGCGCCAGCCGCCCCCGCGGCATGATAGACTGACCGCCTATCACGAGGAGCCAACCTATGCCCCTGCCCGGCCATCACGCCATGCTGCCCCGACCCGATCACGACGAGGCGGCACGCATGGATTTCGTCTTCAGCTTCAAGGAACACGTAACCAAGGAGGTCGCAACGGGGACCAAGGCCGCGTTCGACCGCCGCGTCGGCCCTGCCATTGCCAGAACGCTGGGCCACGAGGCCCGGAACCGGCATGAGGTCCACAAACACATGCGCCGTGACCCGTACTGGCAACTGTCAGGCTCGCTTTCCCGGCTGTACCAGGAGCTCAAACAGGAAGTCGGCGAATCGGTCGCCTACCGGCATTTCGACGAGTTGACGGGCACGGCAAGGAAGATCCGTGCCACCGCCCGTCACAGTACTCTGCGGCTCAATCCCGATCTCGCGATCCCGCGCTATCAGAGCGCCGTCGACATCCACCTGATGCCAGGAAGCTACTATACCGACCGAACCGAGGACGACGTCACGGCCGGCGCCATTTACGATCCCGGCGTCTACATGTTCGCCATGGGCAGCATGGGGCCCTACAACGAGGACATGGGGCTGGCGGTGATCAAGTGGATCAATATCCATCGGCCGGGGTTCAAGCCCCGGCGAATCCTCGACATGGGCTGCGCCGTGGGGCATTGCACGTTGCCCTATGCCAAGGCGTTTCCGGAGGCCGAAATCCACGCCATCGACATCGGCGCCCCGGTGCTGCGCTATGCCCACGCGCGGGCCGAAAGCCTTGGCTGCGCGATTCATTTCTCTCAGCAGAACGCCGAGGCCACGAACTTTCCCGACGGCCACTTCGATCTCATCGTCTCGCACATTCTGCTTCACGAGACGTCGCACAAGGCCATCTACACCATCATGCGCGAGTGCCGCCGTCTCCTTGCGGACGGTGGCCTGGTACTCCATGGCGACGTGCCCTTCTTCAATCAGAAGCTCGACCCCTTTACGGAGTTCACCAGGGACTGGAGTACGCACTACAACGCCGAACCATTCTGGGGAACGCTGCACGACATGGACCTGGTTGCGCCAGCCGTCGAAGCCGGATTCGCGAGAAACTCGGTGATCCTCGACAACTCGACCGCCGGGTCGGCGCCATGGATGGTCTACGGCGCATCCAGATAGCTTCGGACCGCGAGACCTGAGGCGGCGCCCGGCGCGCCGCCTCTACCATTTCAGGGAGAAACAATGGCAGGACGGCTTCAGGACAAGGTAGCGCTGATCACCGGTGCCGGATCGGTTGCGGCGGGTTGGGGCAACGGCAAGGCGACGGCGGCCTTGTTCGCCAGGGAGGGCGCCAGGATCTTCGCCGTCGACGTCAACAAGGAAGCTGCGGAGGAAACGCGGCGCGTGGTCGAGACGGAGGGCGGTGCCTGCGTCGCCTACGCTGCCGACGTCACGAACGCGACTGCGGTCCAGGCGATGACTGACGCGTGCCTCGAGGCGTACGGCCGGATCGACATCCTCCACAACAACGTCGGTGGGTCGGTGCCCGGCGGCCCCGTCGAGATGAGCGAGGAGGCCTGGGATGCGAACGTCGACCTCAACCTCAAGAGCGCCTTTCTTACCTGCAAGTTCGCGCTCCCGGTCATGGAGGGGCAGGGAAAGGGCGCCATCGTCAACGTGGCCTCGATTGCCGGGATGACCTACTACGGCTCGGACCTGATTGCGTATCGTGCCTCGAAGGCCGGATTGGTGCAGTTCACACGCGGCGTCGCCATGCAGTACATCCGCAAGGGCATCCGTGCCAATACCGTCATTCCGGGTCTGATGCATACCCCGCTGGTCGAGCACAGGGTTGCCGGCCAGTACCATGGCGGCGACATCGAGAAGGCGATCGAACGACGCAACGCCATGTGCCCGATGGGTCGAATGGGCGATGCCTGGGATGTTGCTTACGCCGCACTGTTTCTCGCCTCGGACGAGGCTAAATACGTTACCGCGACCGAAATCCTGGTCGACGGCGGCTTCACCGCACGAAGCGCGACCTAGCGCAGCGTGTTTTCGCCGCTCATCCAGATGGAGATGCGGTGGAGCTTGAGGCCCTTGAACTCGAAGAAGTTGATGTTGTCCATCGACCTTTTGCCGCCGTCCCTGAACGTGCTGCGGACATCGAACCGTGTCGCTACCGTGCCGGTCTTTGGGTCCGCGACGTAGCGCCGGTTCCCGTGCCAGGCTTTGTCGAGGTTCTTGGCGCGTCGCTTGAACATGCGCCTGATGCCGCTGTCGCGTCCCTTGTGGGTAATGTTGTCGGTGACCACCGTTAACGTGCAATCGGGCGTCATCACCGCCAAAGTAGCCTCCACGTCGCCGGCATCCACGGCGTCGAAATAGCGATCGATAACGTCGATCATCGCTTCTGCGGTCCGTTTCCGCGCCACCCCTGCCTCCTGTCGTCCTCGATACCTGCCCGAGAATAGACAACGACGGCGCAGCGCCAGCAAGGCAGAAGTGCTACGCTACGGACCCTTGTACTCAAGAGGACCAGCATGCAGGCACCTGCAAACCTCATGGCATTCGGCATCTCGGCCGGCGTCCTGGCCCTGTCGATCGTGCTCTTGGTGACGGGCCGAGACATCCTGATCCCGCTCGCGATCTCGGTGATGATCTGGTATCTGATCGACGCTCTGGTCCGGCTCATCGGGCGCCTCAAGGTCGGCGGACGCCAGTTGCCGGGATGGGTGAATTTCCCGGCGGCGTTCGTGGCGATCGTCGTGGTTCTGGTTCTAGTGGCCAACATGATCGGCGACAACATCGCCGATGTCATCGAGGCGGCACCCGGCTACCAGGCGAACCTCGAGCGCCTTGTCCAGGAGATCGCCGGATTCTTCGGCTTCAGTCAGGTGCCGCAACTCAGCCAGGTTCTTGGTGAGCTCAACCTTCGGCAACTTGCCTCGAACTTTGCCGCCGCGGCCACGGGAATCGTCGGCAACGCCGGGATCATTCTGATCTACGTGATCTTTTTGCTGGCCGAACAGCGCACCTTTGATCAGAAGTTGAGTGCGATGTTTTCGGACCGGGAGCGCGAAAGCGAGTTCCGCGAGCTCTTGTCGCACATGCAGGCGCAGATCCAGTCCTATGTCTGGATCAAGACTTTGATGAGCCTGATGACCGGTGCGATCAGCTACGTCATCCTCCTGCTCGTCGGCGTCGATTTCGCGGGATTCTGGGCGTTCGTCATCTTCATGCTCAACTACATCCCGACCATCGGGTCGATGCTTGGCGTGATCTTCCCGGCCCTCCTGACACTTGTTCAGTTCGGTTCGCCGGTGCCCTTCGCCATCGTGGTCGCCGCGCTGGGCGTCACCCAGTTCGCGATCGGCAACCTGATCGAACCCCGGATCATGGGAAGCACGCTAAACGTCAGCCCCTTCGTCGTGATCCTGTCGCTGGTCGTCTGGGGCAGTCTTTGGGGGATCGTGGGTGCGATCCTGTGTGTGCCGATCACCGTGATTGCGATGATCGTGTTCGCCCATTTCGAGAAAACGCGGCCCATCGCGGTCCTACTCTCGGGCAACGGCAAGATCAGCGTCGCGCAATGACCAATACTTCCGTGGCCGAAGCAGAGGCGGCCTGGAAACCGGTTCTCGACCGCGTCAGGTCGCTAATTGATCCGCTCAAGGCCCAGGCAGGCACCGCGGAGAAGGACCGGCGAATTAGTCCCAACATCATGCAATCGCTGTATCGCGAGGGGCTATTGCGCCACTTCCAACCCCGCCGCCACGGCGGCGACAATCTTCCCTGGGGCATCCAATTCGATATTGGCCGGCTGCTGGCGCAAGCGTGCCCGTCGACCGCATGGATTGCGACCGTCGTCGCGGCCAACAACTGCTATGCCTGCCGCTTTCCGCAAGCTGCCCAGGACGAGGTGTACGGCAGCGGCCATGACGTGCTCGTGGCCAACGCCTCGGTCCAGCAGGGCGTGCGAATCGCCGCCGAAAAGGGCGGGTTGCGCGTTTCAGGCCGCTGGAGGTTCGCATCGGGAATCGACCACGCCCAATGGGTGATCGTCTCTGGCACGCCCGAGGATGCCGGGAACTCAGGCTCTGACGGTCCGCTCTTCTTTCTGCTGCCGGACCGCGACTACACGATCGAGGACACCTGGTTCGTCTCCGGGATGCGCGGAACGGGAAGCAAGGACATCGTCGTCGAAGGCGCCTGGGTGCCGGCGCACCGCACACTGCCCATGGCAACTTTCTGGGGACCAGCGCCGCCCGGCGGCAGAACCGGAGACCCATTCATCTGGCGCCTGCCACTCGCGGGGTATTTCGGGACGAGCCTGCTCGGACCGCTCGTCGGCATGGCCGAGGGCGGCCTGCAGGCGTACATGGAGGCCACCGGCACCCCGGTTGGCGTCATGACCGGGGAGTGCGTGGCGCAACACCCGGCGGTTCAACTGCGCCTGGCCGAATCGCTGGCCGAGGTCTCCACGGCGCGACGCGTCTTGCGAGCGCAGATCCATGAACTGCGGGAAGCCGGCGAAAAAGGTATCGGGCCGTCTCCCGACCGGATCCGCGCGATGACGCGAGACCGGGCGTTTCTGACGCGAATGTGCCAGAATGCCCTTGAGAGGGTCGCTTCGACCATGGGGGCGATGGGCATCTTCGACGGCAATCCCGTACAACGCTACGTGCGCGACCTTAACGCGGCGGCGACGCAAATCGCCGTAAACTACGACCGCGGAATGATCCCCTTTGGCCAATGGGCCCTGGGCCTGAGCCCACCGACCTCACCTATCTGACCTACTGGAAGACGCTTATGACGCATTTTCTCGCTACCGACGAAAAGCCGGACGGCTACAAGTTGGAGGACGTTCTTTCGCTGCTCCGGGGCGACCTGATCAAGCGCGCCACCAAGATCATCGACGATGCGCGCCCCGAGGCACGCCATGTCCTCGACAACAACATCAGGATTCTGAGCTTGCTGTCCGAAGCGATCGATCTCGCCGTCGACAGCACGCGCACGATCGAAAAGTCCTTCGGAAAACCGATTCCGGGGCACCCCCGTATCGGCAAGTCCTAGCCCCCTGCCTGCCCCTTGGCCTGGATGCGGGCCCAGGCGTCGCGCAGACCGACCGTGCGATTGAAGACCGGCTTGCCGGGACTGCTGTCCGGATCGGGATAGAAATAGCCGAGGCGTTCGAATTGAATCGGTTGGCCCGCGGGCGTCTCTGCCACCGCCGGCTCGGCCATACACGCAGAGACGATCTCCAGAGATTCGGAATTGAGATCGTCCAGTACATCGCCTTCGGCGCCCGGATCGGGGCGGCCGAAAAGATGGTCGTAGAGTCGCGCCTCAACCGGAGCCGCGTGCTTTGCGGACACCCAATGCAAGGTCGCCTTGACCTTGCGCCCGTCCGGTGAATCGCCGCCGCGTGTGGCCGGATCGTACGTGCAACGGAGCTCGACGACGTTGCCGTCGTCATCCTTCACGACGTCCGTGCACGTGACAAAATAGGCGTAACGCAACCGGACCTCGCGCCCCGGCGCCAGGCGAAAGAACTTCTTCGGCGGGTCTTCCATGAAGTCGTCGCGCTCGACGTAGAGCTCGCGACTGAACGGCACTTGGCGCGATCCGGCACCGGCATCTTCAGGATTGTTGATCGCCTCGAGCAACTCGCCGTCACCTTGCGGATAGTTCTCGATCACTACCTTGAGCGGGCGCATCACCGCCATGCGTCGCAACGCCGTCTTATTGAGCGTCTCGCGAACGGCATGGTCGAACATGGCGATATCGACGGTGCTGTTGGCCTTCGCGACGCCCACGCTGGCAATGAACTGACGAACGGCTTCGGCGGGCACGCCTCGGCGGCGCAATCCCGCGATGGTCGGCATCCGCGGATCGTCCCAACCGCGCACGTGCCCTTCCTGAACAAGCTGAATCAGCCGCCGCTTGGACAGCACGGTGAAGGTCAGGTTGAGCCGGGCGAATTCGTACTGACTCGGCCTTGAGGGAACGGGGAGGTTGTCAAGAAACCACTCGTAGAGCGGACGATGATCCTCGAACTCCAGCGTGCACAGGGAGTGCGTAATACCCTCGATGGCATCGGACTGCCCGTGGGCAAAGTCGTAGTTCGGGTAGATGCACCAGGTCGATCCGGTGCGCGGGTGCGGCTTCTTCACGATGCGATAGATCACCGGATCGCGCAGATTGATGTTTCCCGACGCCATGTCGATCCTGGCGCGCAGGACCCTTGCGCCATCTGCGAACTCTCCTGCCCGCATGCGCGCGAAGAGGTCGAGATTTTCGGCAACCGGTCGATCGCGATGCGGCGAATTGCGGCCCGGCTCCGTCAATGTGCCACGGTATTCGCGAATCTGCTCCGCGGACAGATCATCGACATAGGCCTTGCCTTCTCGAATGAGATGGACCGCCCAGTCATAGAGCTGCTCGAAGTAATCGGAGGCGAAATGCAGATGCTCGCCCCAGTCGAAACCAAGCCAGCGAACGTCGCGCTGGATCGCCTCGATATATTCTTCCTCTTCCTTCGCCGGGTTGGTGTCGTCGAAGCGAAGATGACAACGACCCCCAAATTCCCCGGCGATACCGAAGTTGAGACAGATCGACTTGGCGTGACCTATGTGGAGGTAGCCGTTGGGTTCCGGCGGAAACCGCGTGACGACTCCGGTATGACGCCCCGCAGCCAGGTCGGCCCGAACGATATCGCGGACGAAATCGTGTCGTTCGGAAGTATCGGCGTCTGGGGAACTAACCACGGATCAGTCCTGCGGCGGCGCGCCTCCGGCCCCGCGGCCGCGGTCCACGGAGCGGAGAATGGAGGGCGATCGGGGACTCGAACCCCGGACCCGGTGATTAAGAGTCACCTGCTCTACCAACTGAGCTAATCGCCCTTAAGGGCCGTTTTCCTAGGGTTTGCCGGGCACCGGGTCAAGGGAAAAGGGCAAGTCCGCCGTTCCTTGGCGGTTCGGGCCGCCGGAAGCGGCAGGTTCGCCCGGTTTCGGCTCATTCCGCCCTACTTCGGCGCCATGCGAATGGCCCCGTCAAGACGGATCACCTCGCCGTTGAGCATGGTGTTGGCCACGATGTGCATGACCAGAGCGGCAAATTCCTCGGGCTGACCGAGCCTCTTGGGAAAGGGCACGCTCTGGCCGAGGGCATCCTGAACCTCCTGGGACAGGCCGCGGAGCATGGGGGTCGAAAAGATGCCCGGCGCGATGGTCATGACCCGGATCCCCTTGCTTGAGAACTCGCGCGCAAGCGGCAGCGTCATCGCGGCCACCCCACCCTTTGAGGCCGCATAGGCCGGTTGGCCGATCTGCCCGTCAAAGGCGGCAACGGAAGCGGTGTTGACGATGACACCCCGTTCGCCATCAGCCAGTGCGTCGAGGCCGAACATGTCGGATGCCGCCAGTCGAGTCAGGTTGAAGGTCCCGATGAGATTGATTCCCACGACTTTCTCAAAATCGGCAAGCGGCAGCGGCCCCTCGCGGCCGACGGCACGACCCGGCGTCCCGACCCCGGCACAGTTGACCAGGACGCGGGCCACACCGTGCGCATCACGGGCCGCGGCAATGGCGGCTTCGGCCGACGCCGCATCGCGAACGTCGCAGGCAATCGCCACGCCGCCCAAGGCCTGTGCCCTCGCCCGGGCGGCTTCTTCGTTGATGTCGAGAACCGCGACTTTGGCACCGGCATCTGCCAGGGCGCACGCCACGGCGGCACCGAGCCCAGAGCCGCCGCCGGTCACGATTGCAGAATGGCCTTTGATCTCCACTGGGTTCGCTCCTGCATATGAAAGGGCTGTCTGCGCCCGTTATAGCGAATGAGTACCGAATGCGGGAGACGCCATGAACCCGCAAGCCCCACCTTGCCGCCCGACGGACGACGCGATACACCCGCTGTCGTATCCCGAACCGGACCCCTACGTGCTGCGAATTGACAACCTGACCTACCGGATCGCTGGCCGCCCCATCCTTGAGGGCGCAAGCGTGAGCATCGATACCGGGCATCGGGTCGGACTCTTCGGTCGAAACGGGGCCGGGAAGACAACGCTGTTGCGCCTCATCACCGGTCAGCTGGAGCCCGATTCCGGCAGTGTCCACGTGCCCGCACGGGCGCGTCTGGGCATGACCAGCCAGGAAGCACCCGACGGGCCTGAGAGCCTGCTAGAAACGGTGCTGGCGAGCGATGCCGAACTGGCGACGCTCCGCAAGGCCGCCGATACCGAGACGGACGCGGAAAGGCTGGATGCGATCCACGCCCGCCTGGGGCAGACCGGAGGCTACGCCGCCGAAGCGCGAGCGGCGCGACTCCTCGCAGGCCTCGGGTTCGACCATGCCGCGCAGCAACGGCCGTGCGCCTCCTTCTCGGGCGGGTGGCGGATGCGCGTGGCGCTCGCCGGCCTGCTTTTTTCCGAACCTGACATTCTGCTGCTCGACGAGCCGACCAATCACCTCGATCTGGAGGCCACACTTTGGCTCGAGGACTATCTCCGCCGCTACCGTGGCACCGTTCTGATCGTCAGCCACGACCGAACGCTCCTGAACAGCGCGGTGACGGAGATCCTTCACCTGGACCACGGCAAACTGACTCTCTATGCCGGCTCCTATGACCGGTTCGAGACGGCCCGCCGCGAACGGGCGGCGCAGGACGAAAAGCTCCGCAAGCGGCAAGTCGCAGAACGGGCGCGCATTCAGAAATTCGTCGACCGGTTCCGGTACAAAGCCACCAAGGCGCGGCAAGCCCAATCCCGCCTCAAGGCACTGGCCCGCATGGAGCCCATCGCGGAGGTTCCGGGCGAAGAGCGCACCCCCATTTCTTTTCCGGAACCCGACGGCCTCGCGCCCCCCTTGATTTCATGCGACGGCGTCGCGCTCGGATACGGAGATAGCGTCGTGCTTTCGGGTCTCAAGCTGAGACTTGATCCAGACGACCGCATTGCGCTGCTCGGGGCCAACGGAAACGGAAAGTCGACGTTCATCCGCTTTCTGGCCGACCGGCTCGCGCCGCTGACCGGTGAGGTGTCACGGCCGAACAAGCTCAGGGTCGGATATTTTGCGCAACATCAGGTCGACGAACTCGATGCCGAGGCAACACCACTAATGGAACTGGGGCGCAAGCGGCCCAAGGACAGCCAGCAGGCCCTCCGAGATCAGTTGGGGAGTTTCGGCTTTGGCGAGGAAAAGTGCAGCACCCGAATCGCCGACCTCTCTGGCGGCGAGAAGGCACGGCTTCTTCTTTCGATCATGTCCTGCGACAAACCCCATCTCCTGCTGCTCGACGAACCGACCAACCACCTCGACGTCGTTGCCCGCGAGCTTCTGGTCGAAGCGCTCAACGAATTCCCCGGCGCGGTGATCGTCGTGAGCCACGACTCGCATCTCATCGAGGCGACGGCAGACCGTCTGTGGCTGGTCGAAGGCGGTCGCATAGCGGCCTTCGACGGCGACCTGGCCGACTACAAAGCCCATGTCCTGCGCGGGAACGACAGCGAGAGCGTGGGCAATGCCGCCCAGACGGCCGATTCCAAGCTGGATCGTCGCCGGGAGCGTGCCGAAACGCGCCAGCGGGTCGCTCCGCTTCGCAGGCAGGTTCGCGAGGTCGAAGCCAAACTGACAGAACTCGAACGGGCGCGCGTACGCCTTGAAGCCGCGCTTGCCGATCCGTCGCTCTATCAGGGCGAAGCGAGCCGGGTGACCGACCTCAACAGGCAGATGGCGCAAGTCCGCCAGGAGATCGACGACGCGGAGGCGCTGTGGCTTCGCCACCAAGCAGCACTGGAGGAAGCGGAGAAGGAAAGTGCCTAGCCGGGTACCAGATTGACGTTCATCAGCGTCCCCGGCACCAGGATGCCCCCGCGATCGCCTATTTCGATGCTCTCCTGACGATCGAGGTACCAGGGAGGCAGCTCGCGTCCTCGCGGGGCACAGAGCCACAGACGCAGCAGGTGGCGCCGACGGTCCGGTTCTCCCGGCCAATCCTTGAACGCCGTGCGATCATGGAGAATCTGGTAGTTCTGCAGAAACTGCATGTCGCCCGGCTCGAAGTCCATCTTCAGGTGAAGGCCCGGATCCTCACAGAGCTCCTGGAAGAGATCGAGCGCCTCGACCTGCGCGTCCGTCAGGCGCGGTACTTCCGGAAAACGTTGAGCCGAGTCCGTATAAGGGCGCGTGAAGTGCGTCGTCAGGACACCGTCATGCCAGCTAAAGACCGGCATACGATACCAAGGGTCCTTGCCCACCGGGACTTCGCCACGACGGTCGATGTAGAAGGGAAAAAACAGTTCGCGGGCGAGATCGGGGCGCCGATCCAGCATTTCGTTATACAGCGTGACCGAACTGACAATACTGCTCGCGCCCCCCTCCATCGCTTTTTGCAGGCACAGGAGCGACACGATGTCGGTCGAGTCGGCATGGTAGTTCTGCCGCTCGGCAGTCTGATAGATGCGCACGTTCGGATCGTTCGTCGACATCGACAGGTCGATCACGTGGCCCAGCATGTCTCCGCGGGCATTCTGTGACCGCATTGTCCCAAGGTAGGTCCCCAAGCCCCAATAGGCCCGCGCCATCTGCTCGTCGTCATAGCTGTCGCGCGGAAGGCCGCGCATCAACACAAAGCCGCGGCCATCCAACAGTTCGTCGAGCAATGCCTCAAGTCGCGGCCCAAGCGTCGGCAACGGGAAAGCCGCGCGGTCAATATTCTTGATTTCGATGTGGGCACTGGCCTTCACGGCCGCATCGATTTCGCGCAGATCTTCCGGCAAGAGACGAAAAAGCCACTCGTCGCTGTTCTTCATGTCTCGTCCGTACCACGCCGAGGGCCCCTCGATGCGGCCGGGCGGCATTGGCAGATGACGCTCGTCCAGTGTTGTGACAATTCCCATCGCATCCTCCCTTGGCCCCAAGTCAAGCAGAACCGTCCCGGCGCAGCCAGCGTTCATTGCGCGACGGATGGTCGCGCGAATCTATGTAGGGTCGAGGCCCGGGCGGCGCGGGATCGGAATATCCCGGTGGATATAGACGCTAAGCAGAAGACCAAAACCGATGAGGATCGACAGCATGGCGCTCCCGCCCCAGGAGATCAGCGGCAAAGGAACCCCGACAACAGGAATCAACCCCATCACCATCGCGATGTTGATGAAGACGTACAGGAAGAACGTCGTAGTGATCCCGGTGGCCAGCAATCGGCCGAACTGACTTCGGGCCCGAAAAGCCACGGCAAACCCATAGACGAGGATAGCGGCATAGAGGCCCAGCAAGATCAGCCCGCCGACCAGGCCGAACTCCTCTCCCAGCGTTGTGAAAATGAAGTCCGAGTGCTTCTCCGGCAGGAAATTGAGATGGCTCTGGGTCCCCAGCAAGAACCCCTTGCCCCAAATGCCACCAGAACCCAAAGCGATCTTGGACTGCATGATCTGATAGCCAGCGCCCAGAGGGTCTCGCTCGGGATTGAACAGTGTCAAGACGCGCTCACGCTGATAGTCGTGCAAGCGATCCCAAGCGAACGGGATGGCACCCAGCACCGCAATCCCGACCAGGGCAAATTTCCACCACAAGACACCCGCAGCAAACAGAATGGCCGACGAAAGCATCAGCAGGAGGATAGCCGTGCCGAGGTCGGGTTCGACGAGCACCAGCGCCGCAGGCACAGCCGCCATGAAGATTGGGATGATCAGCCACCGAAATCGCTGCACATCCTCTGCCGTCAGCCCGTGAAAATACCTGGCGAGCGCCAGAACGATCGCGATCTTCATGACCTCGGAGGGCTGAAGATTGAAGAACCCCAAGTCGAGCCAGCGTTGGGCGCCCATCCCGATCTCGCCCATCAGTTCTACGATCAACAGCAAGACGAGGCCCAAGGCGTATAGCGGATAAGCCAGGCGCAGCCAGATGCGAATGTCGATGAAGGCGACAAAGAGCATCATGGCGACGCCTACCGAGAACCGAACGGCCTGGCGAGACGCCCACGGATTCATGTCGCCACCAGCCACCGAATACAGCATCGCAATGCCGAAGCTTGCCGTGAGGCAAATCAGAACGATCAGAAACCAGTTGGTGTTTCTGACCTTCTGGAAGAAGGTCATCTCATGGCGACGATCGTCGACGAGGGCCATGTTCAACCGCTCTCCGGAATGCCGCCGGGCTCGGCTCCCGCCACCGTGCCCCGTACGAGTTTATCGAGCTCCTGCGTCTTGATCAGAAGATCCCGCACCACCGGCGCGGCCGCCGCGGAACCTGAACCCCCATGTTCGACCACCACCGAGGCGGCAAACCGGGGGGCACTAACCGGTGCATAAGCGACGAACAGCGCATGGTCGCGTTCTTCCCACGGAAGCTCCTCATTTCTTAAGACACGGGTCTCCCGCTCAAGCCGGGTAATCCTGCGCACCTGAGACGTTCCGGTCTTGCCGGCGAGCGCCATTTCGACGTCCTTGATACGGGAGGCAAAGGCCGTGCCGCGCGGCGAGTTCGAAACGCGTCTCATGCCTTCGGAAACCAGGTTCAATGCCGCGCGACTCACCGGGATGCGTTCCGGTTCCTGGATCGTCGACATCGTTTCCGTTGCCT
>JAYQVF010000066.1:0-14829 GCA_038148335.1 Alphaproteobacteria bacterium
CGTCAGGGCCACGGCGCCATTCTGCGAGGCGGCCCGGCGGCGGACGTGACCGGCAGGAAGATAGGCGTAGCCGAAGGTCCGGTACTCGACGTCGTTGATCTGCAGATCGCCGGCGAGCAGGAACATCTCCTCGTCGGCGCACAGATATTCCTCGTCGTCGCGCCGCCAGCCTGCGGGGTAGCGGACGATCGCCGTCGATGCCCCCGTCTCGTCGTCGATGCTGAGAATCTTGGTCTCGACGTCGTCGCGCGCGCCGCCGTACAGACCGCGCTGCCAGGGCAAGGCCTGGACCTGGATGAACTCTATATGCGGGCGTGCCATGGCTCCTCCTTCACGCGCGCGGGTCAGCGCGCCGCGCCGTCAAAAGGCTGGCGCCCCTCGAATCAGGCGCTTTGGGATGGGCGACGCGCCACCTCGACACCCGGCGGCAGCGGGACGTCTTTGAGCGCCCAAAGGTCACGCGGCGCATCCATCTGGCCAGCAAACCAGCACGACACCTTGCGGCCCGGACCGATTTCCTTGAGCGGCGGCTTTTCCTGGCGGCACTTGTCCTGGGCGATCGGGCAGCGCGGGTGAAAGCGGCAACCCGAGGGACGATAGATTGGCGACGGCGGATCGCCGGTCAGCACGATGCGCCTGCGATCGCCGCCGGGCTCCGGCACGGGCGTTGCGGACAGCAGCGCCACCGTATAGGGGTGCTGCGGCCGCCCGACGACCTCGTCCGACGGCCCCTCTTCCACCGGTTCGCCGAGATACATCACGATGATGCGGTCGGAAATCTGATGCACCAGCGCCAGGTCGTGGGCAATGATCAGAAGCGCAATGTGCAGGCGATCCTGCAGGTCGCGCAGCAGGTTTATGATCTGCGCCTGGATCGACACGTCAAGCGACGATACGGGCTCATCCGCGATCAACGCCGTCGGCTGCAGCGCGAGCGAACGGGCGACGGCGATGCGCTGGCGCTGGCCGCCTGAGAACTGCGACGGCACGCGGTTGGCGGCATCCGGCGGCAACCCGACCTGTTCGAGCAGCTCGGCTACGCGATCGTTGATCTGCTGGCGGGTTCCGAACTTGTGCGCCTTCAGCGGCTCGGAGATGACCCGCCGAATGCTCCAGCGCGGATCGAGACTGGAATATGGGTCCTGAAAGACCATCTGCAGGCGACGCCGCACCGGCATCAGCTCCTGGTAATTGAGATGGGTAATGTCCTGGCCGTCGAAGATGATCCGGCCGCCCTCGGGCTCGTGAGCCCGCATCAGCGTTAGCGCCACCGTGGACTTGCCGGAGCCGGACTCGCCCACGAGACCCACAGTCTCACGCGGACGCACACCGAGGCTTATCTTGTCGACGGCGTGCAGCTTGCGCCCTCCGGGCGCCCGGAAGGTCACCCTGAGGTCGTCCGCTTCGAGCAGATATTCGCTGTTGCCCTGGCGATTCGACGCCGCGGTCTGGTTCGTCATCTTCTGCTCCTATGCGGTACGCGGGTGCCAGCAGGCGAGCTTTCGACCTTGCACCATTTCAAGAGGCGGCCGCTGGTCGCAATCGGCCTCGGCGAAGCGACAACGCGGTGCAAAAGGACAGCCACGGACGATGTCCTCCGCCGTCGGCGGCTGACCCGGAATCGGAACCAGCTTGGGCCTGCGGATATCGAACTTCGGTACCGCCGCGAGCAGGCCCACCGTATAGGGATGACGGGGGCTGGTCAGGACCTCTTCGATCGTGCCGCTCTCGACGATGCGGCCGGCATACATGACCTGAATTCGATCGCAGATTTCCGCCGCAACACCCATGTCGTGCGTAATGAGAATCATCGTCGCCTTGGACAGGCGCGAACGAAGCAAATCGAGAATCTGCGCCTGGATGGTCGCGTCGAGCGCCGTCGTCGCCTCGTCCGCGATGATCACCTCGGGGTGGTTGATCAGGGCCAGGGCGATCATGACACGCTGACGCAAGCCGCCCGAAAGCTCGTGCGGAAATGCCTCGAGGCGATCCCGCGGTGACGGGATACCGACGTCATCTAGGGCATGAAACGCGATTTCGATTGCCTCTTTCTTGGAAACGGCCTGATGGCGCATCACCGACTCGGTCAGCTGCGAACCGACCGAGCGGACCGGATTGAGGCCGGTCATCGGGTCCTGGAACACCATGCCGATATCGTTGCCGCGCACCTTGCGAAGCTCGCTCAGCGGCAGGTTGTCGATGCGGCGACCACGCAGGTTGATCGAACCTTCGATGATCTTGCCCGGCGCCGGGACGATCCCCAGCAGGCTGAGCGCCGTCATGCTCTTGCCCGAACCCGATTCGCCGACCAGGCCAAGCGTTTCGCCCTGCCTTAATTCGAAGGAAACGCCGTTGACCGCGCGAAAGTTGGTCGGCTGCCCCGGTCGCGGGAACTCCACGACCAGGTCCTTGACGTCCAGGATCGTTTCGCCGGCTTTGGCGCCGGACTTGCCGGTTCCCAGATGATCGACTGCAACACTCATACTTCAACCGCCCGTGCACGTTTGCGCGACAATTCAGCAAAACCGTCGCCAATGAGGTTCAAGGAGATCACCGCAGTGACGATGGCCGTCGCCGGCACAAACATCATCCAGGGCGCGTTTACGAGATACTGCCTGCTATCCGACAGCATGTTCCCCCACGAAGGCGCGTTCAGCGGCGCGCCCAGCCCGAGGAAGGAGAGCGCGCTTTCGATGATCAGAAGCACCGCGAAGAAGAACGCGGCCATCACGAGAATCGTCGGACGCAGGCCTGGCAGGATGTGGAAGATCAGGATCGACCATTTGTTGACGCCGAACAGCCGCGCTGCAAGTACGTACTCACGCGTCAGCAACCCGCGCGCCTCGGCATAGATTACCCGCGAAACCGCCGTCCAGGCGATGAAGCCCATGGTCAACGAGAGCGGCCAGAAACCACGACCGATTACCGCGACCACCACTAGCGCCAGCACCAGGAACGGCATCGCAATCATCGACGCGATGCCGAGCAGAACGATGGTCCGAACGATACCGGTATACCAGGCGCCGATCAGGCCAATGAATGTCCCGATCACCGCGACGCAGACTACCGCAACCCCGGAGATACCGAGGGACCACGGGAGGCCGCCGAGAACGCGGAAGAAGAGGTCGCGCCCAAGCTGGTCGGTGCCGAAGATATGGAACATGCCGTCGCGACCGGTAAACCCCGGCGGCTTCAGGCGACTCGCCAGGTTGCCGTCGAGATCCGACGGCGCGAGAAAGGCCCACTGCCCAAGCAGCGCGATAATGACCAATGCAAAGAGGAATAGGCCGATATCGAGCTGGATCGATCCGGTTCCGAGTTTCTTGAAACGGAATGCCGGAGCGGGAGCCGGCGCGGTCGCGGTCGTCATGCGCGTTGCCTCCGAAGCCTGGGATCAATGAAGAGGAAAACGATATCCGTGGCCGTGATCGCGAAGTAGACGAAGATCGCGATCATGAAGACTGCTGCCTGGACAACCGGGAAATCGAGGGTCTGCACCGACGTTACCAGTAGGCGTCCCAGGCCTGGCCAAGCGAAAATCACCTCCGTGATGATCGAACCGCCGACCAGGAAGGATACCTGAGCACCGATCAGCGCCGTTGCACCCAGCATTGCGTTCTTGAGCGCATGCCGCCACAGCAGCGTGTTGAAACCGGCGCCGTTTGCACGCGCGGTGCGAATGTAGTCCTCGCGCATGGCTTCGGCGACGTTTGCCGAGATCACGCGCACGACCTGCGGCGCCTGGAATGCCGCCAAGGTTATCGCCGGCATGATCCAACTGAGAGGCCCCTGGTTACCGATGGATGGTAACCATCGGAGCTCCACCGCGAATATCTGAATGAGTATCAGGCCGGTGATGTAGCCCGGTATGCCCTGGGCAATGAACACCGCCGTGGACGCGAGTTTTCGCCCCGTGCGGTCGGGCCTGCTGCCGAGCCACGCCCCCAAAGGAATGGAAACGATCAGGTTGGCCGTGAAGGCGATGATGACGAGGGTAAAGCTGGTGGGCAGACGTTCGAAGACCAGGCCAAGGGCATCCTGCGCATTGGCGAGCGAGCTGCCGAAATCGAGCTGCACCATCTTGAAGAGAAAGACGCCGTATTGAACGACCAACGGCTTGTCGAGACCGTATTGCTTGCGGATCAGTTCGAGCTGTTCCTGGTCGCCCGTCTCGCCGGCGAGGACCGCCGCCGGATCGCCGGTCAGGCGCAGCAGAAAGAAGAGCAGCGTGCTGATGAAGAAGAGCAGGAAGATCAGTTCGAGAATCCGCTTGCTCAGCGTCTGGAAGGTCTGCTGAGCGACCGGAATGGTCTCGGCATCGCCGCGGCTGCCGCCTTTGGGTGCCGCGGGCGCCCCCGATTTGGAATCGTCCGTTGTGTCCGTCACGAATGGCTCCTCGATAACTGAGATTCCGGGCGCCGCCCGGCACGATGCATCGTCGCTGTGGTGATGTGGCAGTCTGACGGCAACGACAGTGCCAAGCCCCTAGTCCTCCCTATTGCCTCCGCTCTTCGGCGGTGCAGCAATTCCGTCCCGTGCGGGGGCCGATTATACAGCCTTTTCGGCCTATTCCCCGCGTTGGATTTTGGTTTATAGGCCGCCATTGCGCCCGTCAAGCAATCACCACAACCCCCGAAATCCTTGACCACAGCGTGGATTTCCGGGCCCGCGAGCGGGGCTTCCTCGGTCACGACGCGTCGCGCTCGACGAGTTCCAGAAGTTCGCCCATGGCGCCGCGGGTGGTCGCGGCACGGCGGCCAAAGTACGGCGCTTCGGGTCGCAGAATCGGCGGGCTCAGCGTTTCGAGGGCAAGGCCGTCGAGCGTGTCGACCAGAACGGACATCATCGCATTGGCCGGCGGCAGGTATCCTTCGACCTGAGGGCGCACAGTCGCCTGCGGCGGGTAGCCGTCGATCTCCACCAGGCTCCGCGACCGCATGGTCGTGACGGTGAGGCGCAGGTCGAGAGTCCGCGGCGGCACACCGAAAGCGTCATCGATGAGCGAGAGCTTGGTATCGGCGATGTCGCCGGGCGCGATGCCCCAATGCTTGTCGAACCAGGCCTGAACCTTTTCCGGCCCGTCTGTCGCCAGTACAGCGATGAACATGCGATCGACAAAGGAGTGCGCTTCGGGGAGGTCGTACTCGGGCAGGTCCTCCTTGAACATCGTGAGGTAAAAGACCTCGTCGGCGAGGCCGCGAACCTGCATCGCGCGAATCTCCGGGATGAGTTCGAGGTCTGCCGCCGGGCCGATAATTTCGAACGGCGACGCCTTGAGTTTCTCCTGCAGCTTGTCGACGTCCTGGCAGACCATCTCCGAGGCGGCCCAGCCATACGTCGTCAGCGGCTTGTAGCCGTCGGGCTTGGGGTTCTCGACGATGCGCAGCAAACCTTGCTTGCCACTCGCCGGCGCGAGGACCGAGAAACCGGCGCCCGCGTTCTTCGGCGCACCCCACGACCGCGCCATGGAGGCATCGACCGTGCCGCGTTCGACGACGCGGAAGTCAAACCAGTCGACATAGGTTTTCTCGACGGAATCGACATCGGGCGCGGCGATCGTCGACGCAACCCATGGTCCGATGGCCGGCACCGGCGGTTTCGGCGTATCGTTCATGCTGGCTCCTCCCCTGCGCGGCAAAGACTGTAGGAACGGCCCCATGCAAGATCAAACCCAAGGAGGCCGCCAATTGACCTCCCCAAGGGCGGCGTTTAGGTAGACGGCAACGCCCGCGCAGCCGAGGCAACAGGGAGGCTCCAGATGAAGTACGACTACATCCCCATTTCCGAGCGCAAGCCGCTTCGTTGGCCGAACGGCGCACGGGTCGCCCTGATCCTGACGATTAATCTCGAACACTGGGACATGGTGAAGTCCAACAGCGAACCGTACTATGCCGGCGGGCCGCCGATCCTTCCCGACCCGATGCCGGGCAACGTCGTCGACTGGCCGAACTTCTCGTGGCGCGAATACGGACAGCGCGTCGGCGTGTGGCGGATGTACGAGGTGTTCGACGAGCTCGGCGCCAAGGCGAGTTGCACGATCAACGCCAAGACCGCGCTGGAGCGTCCCCAGATGGTCAAGTATGCGGTCGACAAGGGCTGGGAAATCGTCGCCCACAATTATGAGCAGGGCGAGTTGCTGTGGAAGCATGCGCACGACATCAATGCCGAGCGCGAAGTGATCAAGAAGACCCTGGATGTGTATGAGAAGGCGGTCGGCAAGAAAGCCAAGGGATGGCTGTCGTCGAGCCTGCGCGGCACGCTGAACACACCCGACCTGATCGCCGAGGAAGGCCTGATCTTCTACTGCGACCTGATGAACGACGACCAGCCCTATCTGATCGAAACTACCGCGGGACCCGTTGTCTCGACGCCCTACACCAACGAGGTCAACGACTTCACCCACTTCCACCGGCGCGGCTTTACCACCGACGAGGTGCTGCAGCTCTACAAGGAGCAGCTCGACGTGCTGTGGGAGGAAGGCGCCAAGACCGGCCGCATGATGAACGTCGGCCTGCACCCGCACGTTTCGGGGCTGGCCTACCGCATCCGTGCGCTGCGCGAATTCATCAAGTACGCGCAGCAAAAGCCGGACGTGTGGATCACGACACGCGAAGAGATCGCAACCTGGTATCTCGAAAACCACGCGTCGCACATCTCCTGATACCTCCGCTCGTTCGTTGAACGGCGAGACGGTCCCGGCCCCTCCAACCCTGGCGCGGGGGTTGCGGCGCGCCCGCGACCCAGATGCAGTGCAGCGCAGCACACTTGTGCGGCGCAGCGAAGGCGCAGTTTTCCTGGGCTCTCCCACCCTATTTGGCCGGGTCCTCCGCGCGGCTGCGACCGTCCGTTTTGGGTGTACGCTTGGGGTTCCCAGCAACGGAGACACGCGATGCATGTTTCGACGATCCTGGCACGTAAAGGCCGTGACGTTGTGACCTTGGGTCCCAACGCGACCGTCGGTCAGGCCGTCACTCTTCTTGCGGAAAACAAAATCGGTGTTCTCGTCATTTCGACGGACGGCAGGTCGATCCGCGGCATCCTGTCGGAGCGCGACATCGTCAGGGCCATGGCCGAACACAGCGCCATCGCAGAGCTGCCGGTCAGCGACCTGATGACACGCGACGTGGTGACCTGCAAACCACACGACACCCTTGCCGAGCTCATGTCGCTGATGACGGAGCGGCGGATCCGCCACCTGCCTGTCGTTGAAGGCGATAGGCTGGCGGGAATTGTCAGCATCGGCGACGTGGTGAAGTTCCGCCTGGCGGAAATCGAGGATGAGGCAGAAGCGCTTCGTCTCTACGTCGCTCAAGCTTAATGCCGCAGCCCCACCGGCAGTACGTCCGTGGCCGGTGGGGCCAGCTGCACCTGCATCTGGCCGCTCCGGTTGCCGCGTCGGACCGTCCGCCGCTGGTGTGCTTTCACCTCAGCCCGGGCAGCAGCCGGATGTTTCGGCCGTTTCTTGCCGAAATAAGTAATGACCGAACAGCCATCGCCGTCGACACCCCCGGCTATGGCGAGTCCGATCCCCCGCCGGCGCCGACGGCGTTGCAGGCCTATGCCGAGACGCTTGCCTCGGTTCTCGACGAACTCGGAACCGTACAGGTCGATCTTTTTGGAGCGCACACCGGTTCGCGCCTGGCCGTCGAGATTGCCCACCTGAGGCCCCAACAGGTACGCCGACTCATCCTCTATGGCGCCGCGATCTATACTGAGGAAGAACGGGCACGACAAAAGGCCGCGTTCGCCCGCCCGAAGCCGATCTCGCCCGACGGTAGCCATCTGGCCGAACGCTGGACCGGCTGGGCTTCCTGGCGCTGGGACGGTGTTACCGACGAAATGATCGGGCGCTATGCCGCCGATTCCGTGCGCGACTTCGAACGCCATTGGTGGGCGCACCAAGCCGTCTTCGAGCACGACATGGGAGTGCGTCTCTCGTCCCTGTCCCAAGAGGTCCTGGTCCTGTGCGCGCGCGACGACATCGAGGAACCGACACGTCGCGCCCGGGACGCCATTCGCCGCGGTCGCTATCTCGAGAGACTGGATTGGGGGCACTGGTTTCTCGAGGTCGACCCCATAGGCGCGGCCACGGTGGTGCGCGGCTTTCTCGATTCCGAAGACGGAGATGATGACGATGACGCAGTCTCTTGAGGAGCGGGTTTCCCGCCTCGAGTCGATCGAAGCGATCAAACAACTCAAGGCGCGTTATTGCGCCTATTGCGACAAGGCGTATGACCCCGCCGGGATCACCTCTCTATTCGTCCCCGATGGCGTGTGGGACGGCGGCCGTTTTGGCCGATACGTCGGCCACCGGGAAATTGCCGCCTACTTCGCCAAAATGAGCGACCTGGTGACTTTTTCAGCGCACCTGATCACCAATCCGATCATCTCGATCGATGGCGATCGGGCAACCGGACAGTGGTGGATCCTCACGCCGGCAACCCGTATCCGCGCCGGAAAGAAGGAAGCGTACTGGATGATGGCGGAGTACGACGACGTCTATGTCAGGGTCGACGGCCAGTGGCTTTACGAGACGCTGAAAGCCGACCTGAAATTCGTCGCGCCGCACAGCGAGGGTTGGGCCGAACAGGCCGGATAGCCCTAGCTCGCGGCGCGGGTATCCTTGAGATCCTTGCGCAATTCCTCGAGCACGGTGCCGGTAACGTCCGCGCCGGTGAGCTGGAGGTCGTCGAACTTCGACTGATCCATCTGGGCGAAACGCAGCTTCGCAAACTCGAGTCTTGCGCCGCCGAGTTGCGCGCTCGTCAGTTTCGACTCGGACAGGTTGGCGCCGCGCATCTGGGCGTTGCGCAGGTTGGCGCCCGTCAGATCCGCGCCACTCAGATTGGTCCGTTCGGCGGTGACACCGCGAAGATCGGAACGTACGAATTTGGCCCCAACGAAGCTGCCGTCACTGAGATTGGCGTGTTCGAAATGGGCATGGCTGAAGTTGGCCGCCTGGGCATGGCCGGTGCGCCGGCCGTCGGCCGCCTTGATCTCGATCGCTTCTGCGGTGACCGAGTTGAGCCGTGCGCCGCGAAGATTGGCCTCTGCCATGTTCGCGCCCATGAGTTCCGCCTGCCGCAGGTCGGCACCCGAAAGGTTCGCCCCGCGCATATCGGCCAGCACGAAGACCCCGTGCGACAAGGTCGCGCCCGCAAAATTGCAGTCACGCAGATCGGCGCCGCTGAGATAGATGCCGCCGAGATTGACGCCCGACAAATCGAGGCCGCGCAATACCGCGCGCTGGCCATCGCGCCCGAACGAATCGACCCAGATCGCATGATCGCGGAGAGCACGTTGCAGGTCGACAGGGAGGTCGGCGCTGCCCGGACTGACGTGCGCGTCCTGCAGATCGACCGCGGTGAGGTCGACCCCAGCGAGGATGGCGCCGCGCAGGTTGGCACCCTGGACCTTGGCGCGCGCAAGGTTCGCGCCTTCGAGATTGGCGCCGCTGAGGTTGGCATGCCGAAGCTGGGCAAGCTCAAGATTGGCGTGCGCCAGGTCCGCGCCGTGCATGTCGACGTTGGCCTCGCGGGTCTGCTTCACCGCAGTGTTCATCGCCGAGCCTTCAAGGGAGCGCAGATTCTGCTCGCTGGCAACGATGACCCCGGGCCGCAGGTCCGCCTCGTGGAAATTCGCATCCCGGAGGCTCGCACCCTGAAAATTGGCGCCGCGCAGATCGGCCCGCGAGAAATTGGCGCCAGACGCATCGGCATTGGTGAACCGGGCGCCGAACAGATCAGCGTAGGAGAAGTTGGTACCGACAAGGGTGCAACGGGAGAAGTCGCTGCCGGCCAGGATCGCGCCCTGGAGGTTGAGATTCATCAGGCGCAAGCCGGCGAGGTTTACGTGCTTCAAGTCCGCGCGCGAACCATCCTTCACACCACGTACGAACCGTTCGTGGCGTTTGATGATCTCGACGAACTCGGCCGATGTCAGCATCGGACCCCTCTTCACACTATGTTCTGGTGCCGGCCCTGAACCACCTGTGCCAGAATGCGACACGAAGCGTCCAGGATGCAGACACCTGTCCCGAGACCGGTCAGTCAAACCGGCCTCGCCCCTGCCCCACCTGCATATCAAACAAGATACGTGCCAGAATCCGGCTGGCGACGCGGCGTTTGGTGATCACCTTTTTCGCGAGTATGGTGGCGGGCCGAAAAACAAGGGCCACCCGGAACCATGGCCGAAAAGAAACTCCGTCGCGTCCTCTACGTGGAGGACGAACCCGACATCCGCGAAGTCGCGCGCTTTGCTCTGGAATATACCGGCGAGTACGAGGTCAAAATCTGCGAATCGGGTGCCGAAGCGCTTTCGATCGTGGGTGATTTCAAGCCCGACATCGTTCTTCTGGACGTCATGATGCCGGGCATGGACGGCCTGAGCACGATGGAGGCCCTTCGCAAGGTACCGGAAACGGCGAACGTTCCGATCGTCTTTATGACGGCCAAAGTCCAGTCGGCGGAGGTCACGCGGTATCTCGCCCTGGGCGCGGCAAGCGTGATCCCGAAGCCGTTCGACCCGCGCACGCTCGGGACGACGGTCCGGGAGATCTGGGAACAGCATTCTGGATAGGCGCGACGATGGGCTCGAGGCGGCGCTGGCAGCAATGCGCGCAGACTTTGCCACGTCTCTACCGGAACGACGGGCTGCCTTCGATGAAGCCTGGCGTGCCCTGACCGTTAGCGACTGGAGCCCCGTGGGGCTGGATGCCGCCCACCGGGTGGTTCACAGTCTCGCCGGCGCTTGCGAGACCTTCGGTTTCGCGGCGCTGGGCCAGGCGGCACGGGCGTTGAACGACACCTTGCACGGCATGGCAGATGCTGCCGACGTACCGGACGACGAGGCCCGGATGAAGGCCATGCGACAACGGTCAATATTGCTGCAGGCTTTCGACGACGCCTGACGCGCGATCAAATCCGTTCGACGTCGATCCCGAGATCGCGAATCTTCCGGTACAACGTCGAGCGGCCGATGCCGAGCCTCCGGGCCACCTCCGACATCTGGCCGTTGTAGCGGTCGAGCGCCATGCGGATCGCATCGTCCTCAATGTCGCGCAACGGCCGCACGGCCCCCTGTTGATCGACCACGGGAATGGCGAGGTTCCCGGCGTTGTAGGGAGTCCCGCCGATCATGCCCGCGAACGCCGGCGCCACTCCGGTCGCGGGACCGGGGCTCTGAGACAGACGGCCGGCGATCTGGCTGAAGTCCTCCATCGTAAGTCGCTCGCCGTCGGCAAGCACCACGGCCCGGAACACCGCGTTCTCGAGCTGTCGCACGTTGCCCGGCCAGGGATAGGCCACCAGCATATCCATCACCGAGTCCTCGACCCCGGTCACGTTCTTGGCCTCCGAGGCCGCGAACCTGCTGACGAAGGCGCGGACCAGCGCCGGAATGTCCTCGCGCCGGTCGCGCAGCGGCGGGACATGAATCGGAAAGATGTTGAGGCGGTAGTAGAGGTCCTCGCGGAAACGCTCCGTCTCGACAAGGTGCATCAGGTCGCGATTGGTCGCCGAGATGATGCGGATGTTGACGTTGACCGGCCTCTTGCTGCCGACAGGATCGATTTCGCCGTCCTGCAGCGCACGCAGGAGCTTGACCTGGATGTCCGGTGTGAGTTCGCCGACCTCGTCGAGGAACAACGTGCCGCCGTTCGCCTCCTGGAACTTGCCGATGTGCTTCTGTTGCGCACCGGTGAACGAGCCGCGCTCATGACCGAACAGAATGCTCTCGACCAGGTTCTCCGGGATTGCGCTGCAGTTGACGGTGACGAAGGGTTTGCCGGCGCGATCGCTCGAGCCCTGGATCGCACGGGCAATCATCTCCTTGCCGACGCCGCTCTCGCCTTCGAGCAGGACCGCGATGTTGGACCCCGCCGCCCGCTTGGCCATGTCGACAACGTTGCGCATGGGAGGCGCCACGGCGATCAGGTCGTCGAAGGTCATTTCGCCTTCGGCCTTGCGCTTCATCCGCGACAGCTCGCCCGCGAGCGTCGAAATCTTCAGGGCGTTCTCGATCGATATCTTGAGGCGTTCGGGGCTGACCGGCTTGACCAGAAAGTCCGTCGCTCCCTGTCGCATCGCCTGGACCACCGTGCCGACACCGCCGCTCATGGTGAGGACGATGATCTGGAGATCGGGATGGATCGGATCGACGCGTTGCAGGACCCCGAACCCGTCGAGCCCCGGGAGGATGAGGTCTAGCAGCACCAGATCGACCCCGCTGCGGTCGTCGCGGATCAGGATGTCCACGGCCTTTTCGCCGTCGTCGGCGGTCAGCGTCTCGTAGCCGAGATTGTCGACGATGGTCTGCAAATACCGGAGCTGCGCCGGGTCATCCTCGACGATGAGTACTTTTTGTGCCATTTCGGAACGAAACTGTTCGATTACGATCCCCACGCCATTCTAGGGGATCGGACGAGCGGAGTCCCATCGCGAATCGCGGGATCGTGATCGTCTTTTTGCTACCCTAAATAGCCAAAGGACCGGTCATAGACCCAGGAATCCGAGAACTTCACGGGCATAGAGTTCCGGTGCGCGATAGGGCAGCTGTCCGCCGACGCCCTCGACGATCTTCAGCTTCGCACCCGGAATGAGGGCCGCGGCTTGCCGGTCGATCGCCGCGAGGCTGTCGCCTTCTGCGTTGATGACATAGACCGGGCAGCGCAATCGGGAGAGCGCTGCGCGGGCGTCGTAGGCGAATACCGCGCGAAACGCCCAATGGAAGCGCGGAAATACCGTCAAATGCTGGACGATGGCGGCGTGGATGGTCTCGATATCCGTATCTTCGCCCCAGTTGCGGCGCCGGGTCTGCCACATTGTCTTGAGGAACTCGCCGTCAGGGTCCATGTGCGGCTCGCCGACCCGTTTGACGAACACCTCGCGCTGCTCGGGATCGATCATCGGAATGCCGGAGAAGACGGCATGGGTGGTCCGGTCGGCAAGATGGCGGGTGATCAGTTCCAGCGCAATCGACGTGCCGGTATGCACGGTCGCAAAGGCAAGTGGCCCGCCCTTTGCGAAGTGCTCGATGGCCGGCAGTATCCGGCTTGCGTAGCCGGCCATGTCCAGGGGGCCTTCCGGCGCATCGGACATCCCGTAGCCTGGCGTGTCAAAGGCAACTGCGCGCACCTTTTCACCGAGCAGTGGCAGCGTCCGTTCGAACTCCCAGGACGAGACCGGCGATTCGTGCAGACAGATCAACAACGGGCCTGCATCGCCTGCCGCGCGGTAGTGGACCTGTCCGTCAGGCGTGTCGACGTATCCCTTGCGCATACTTGCCTCCCTTTTGGGAGAACACTAGACGGGCCAGAGCGAGGTGCCTAGGGCTAGTCCTCGGCATCCAGTGCGTAGCCGGCGCCGCGCACGGTCCGGATGTAGTCCTTCTCGCCCGGGTTGTTGAGCGCCTTGCGCAGGCGGCGAATGTGGACGTCGATGGTGCGTGCCTCGAGATAGATATCGCGACCCCAGGCAAGGTCCAGCAATTGTTCGCGCGAGAACACACGGCCGGGACGCTTGAGCAGCACCCTAAGGAGGCGGAACTCCGTCGGACCGAGGTGGATTGATCTTCCCGCCCGCATCACCTTGTGCGCCGCGAGGTCCATGGTCAGGTCCCGGTAGGTGAGCGTCTCGTCGGGTGCACTTGAGGTAGAACGCCGCAGGACGGCACGCACCCGCGCCAGGAGTTCGGCCGGCGAGAACGGCTTGACGACGTAGTCGTCGGCGCCGCTTGCCAGTCCCTTGACCCGGTCGGCCTCTTCGCCGCGTGCCGTGAGCATGATGACCGGCACCTCCCGCGAGTCGGGATCCTCTCGGAGCTGACGGCAGACTTCGATGCCCGAGAGTTCCGGCAGCATCCAGTCGAGAATGACCAGGTCCGGCGGCGATTCGTGCACCTTGGACAAGGCCTGGGCGCCATTCTCGGCGACGTTCACCAAATAGCCTTCCTTCTCAAGGTTGTAACGCAGGACCTCGACCAGGGGCGGCTCGTCCTCGACGACGAGTATGTTCGGCTTCATTGGTCACCCGGTCGAGTCGATGACCCTGCGCTATGCGGCCGGACGGCGGTAAGACTTGACCGGTCCTTCTTTGGCCGCGCCGCCTCCGGGTCGGCACCGCGAACGAGAAAGTGGACGTTCTCGGCAATGTTGGTGGTGTGATCGCCGATGCGCTCGATGTTCTTGGCTATGAACAACAAGTGGGTGCATGGCGTGATGTTCCGGGCATCCTCCATCATGTAGGTAAGCAGCTCACGGAACATGCTGGTGTGAAGCTGGTCGACCTCTTCATCGGCCATGCGAATGTCGTCTGCCGCATCCGCATCTCTCGCGATGTAGGCGTCGAGAACGCCCTTGATCATGCCCTGCACCAATGTCCCCATGCGCGAAATCGTCAGCGTCGCCGCCATCGCGGGCGATTGCGTCAGGACCAGGGTCCGCTTCGCCACGTTCTTGGCCAGATCGCCGATGCGCTCCAGCTCATTGGAGATCTTGAGCGCCGCGATCGCCACCCGCAGATCGTTTGCCATCGGCTGACGGAGCGCCAGGACGCGGACGATGCTTTCGTTGATCTGGACCTCGAGGACATCGAGACGCTGATCCCCTTCGATCACCTTGTTGGCCAGGTCCGCATCGCGCCGCACCAGAGCGCGGATGGCGGATGCCAATTGGGTCTCGGCGTGCCCCCCCATCTCAACGATGAGCTGGTCGATGTGTTTGAGTTCGTCGCCGAATGACTTGACGATGTGGTTGTCGCCCATGGCTTCCTCGGGGTGAACCGAAGCGACCGGTGATGTAGTCCTGGGTCTTCTTCTCGATCGGATTGGTGA
>JAYQVF010000067.1:0-14667 GCA_038148335.1 Alphaproteobacteria bacterium
CGAACCAATCGGGAAAGGCACCGGCGAACAGCTTCGTCGCGATGACCGCCGAGACGTAGAACACCAGCAGCAGCAGGGCGATGATCGCAGCGATCCCGGGGATCGCGCCTAGCAGGCCCTGGACCACCTGGCGCATGCGCGGCACCGCCGAAATGAGGCGCAGCGCGCGCAGGATGCGCAGCGACCGCAGCACGCTCAGCGCCTCGCTGGCCGGAACCAGCGCGATGGCGACGACCGCGAGGTCGAAGACGCTCCACGGATCGCGGAAGAACCTGATCCGGTGCGCGCCCAGGCGCAGGGCGATCTCGACGACGAAGACGGTGAGGATCGCGCGGTCGAGCGCGACAAGCTGCGGCCCGACCGCCGCCATGACCGATGGCGAGATCTCGAGGCCGAGCGTGACCGCGTTAAGTCCGATCAGCGCGATGATGCCGCGCTGAAAGACAGGATGGTCGACCAGACGGGCGAGCACGGCGCGAGGCGCCGCTGCCGGTGTCATTGCGCAGCCTCGCGGGCAATGCCGGTCTGCGCGACCGGCGCACGGGTGGCCCAGCGCAGCACCGCGATGCCGAACACGGCGGCAAGCAGCGAGGCGGCCAGAACGCCGACGCGCACCGCGCGCGCCGCCTCCGGCCCGTCGAAAGCGAGGCCGCCGATGAACAGGCTCATCGTGAACCCGATGCCGCACAGGACGGCCACGCCGTAGAGCACGCCCCACGACACGCCCTCCGGACGGCGCGCGAAACCGAGCTTGATGGCAAGCCAGGCCGCGCCGAACACGCCGATCTGCTTGCCGACGAACAGGCCGAGGATGATGCCGAGGGTGACCGGTGCCGCCAGACTTCCCAGCGACAGACCGCTGAGGCTGACGCCCGCATTCGCAAAGGCGAAGGCGGGCAGTACGACGAACGCGACCCAGGGCTGCAGACCGTGTTCGAGACGCTCGAGCGGCGCCTCGTCATGGCGGCCGTCATGCGGCTTGCGCATCGGCACGAACAGCGCGGTGGCGAACCCGGCGAGCGTCGCGTGCACGCCCGACTTCAGCACGCTCGCCCACACCACGAGACCGATCAGCACGTAGATCGCCGGCCGCATGACGCCGAGCCGGTTGGCAACGAAAAGGGCGACCAGGCCCCCGCCGGCGACGGCCAGCGACGTTACCGACAGGTCAGCGGTGCGCATTGTCAACAACGAGTCGCGCGAGATCATGCGCATGCTCGACGGCGCCTTCAATCGCTGGGGCAAGGGCTGCCAGAACTTCTATCCCGACAATCTCGCGACCGAGATCGAGGCGCTCAACAAGATCATTCTCGAAAACGTCGCCGAGGGCGTGTACCGCGCCGGCTTCGCCCAGACGCAGGAGCGCTACGACAAGGCCGTCAAGGCGCTGTTCGATACCCTCGACGCGCTCGAGGCGCGGGTGGCCGGCCAGCCGTTCCTGCTCGGCAATCGCGTCACCGAAAGCGACTGGCACCTGTTTCCGGTGCTCGTCCGGTTCGACCTCGTCTACTTCCCGATCCTGAGGTGCAACCTGAAACGGATCGCCGATTACCCGGCGTTGTCGGAATACATGCAGCGCCTGTATCGTCTTCCCGGGATCGCGCAAACCGTCAAACCCGACCAGATCCTGATGCACTACGACGAGCCGGAGTTGCCGATCAATCCGAACATCGTGCCGGCACGGCCGGTCGACCCGGCGCCTCGCGCACAGGGCTAGGACGATGACAGACATTCAGGTCTACGGGCTCAAGAACTGCGACACCTGCAAGAAGGCGCGCGCCTGGCTCGACCAGCGAGATATCGGCCATGTCTTTCACGATGTGCGCGAGGCGCCGTTGGATCGCAAGACCGTCGCCGCGTGGATCGACGAACTCGGCAGCGACACCCTGATCAATCGCCGGGGCACGACCTGGCGCCAGTTGTCGGCCGCGGACCAGGCGAAAGCCGCCGACGCGGCAGGCGCCTGCGACCTGATCCTTGCCCATCCCGCCCTGATGAAGCGCCCCGTTTTCGATCTCGGGCGCGAACGGCTGATCGGGTTCGGCAAGCCACAGCACGCCGTCTTGGCCGCTCTCTAGCGTCGCGCCGCAGACGCGGCGCCCACCGATCAGGTGTTCATCGAGTCGAAGAAGTCGCCGTTGTTCTTGGTGCCCTTGAGCTTGTCGAGCAGGAATTCCATCGCGTCGATGGTGCCCATCGGCATGAGGATGCGGCGCAGCACCCACATCTTCGACAGCGTGCCCTTGTCGACCAGCAGTTCCTCGCGCCGCGTCCCCGACTTGGTGATGTCGAGCGCGGGGAAGGTACGCTTGTCGGCGAGCTTGCGGTCGAGAATGATTTCCGAGTTGCCGGTGCCCTTGAACTCTTCGAAGATCACTTCGTCCATGCGGCTGCCGGTATCGATCAGGGCCGTCGCGATGATCGTCAGCGAGCCGCCTTCCTCGATGTTGCGCGCCGCGCCGAAGAACCGCTTCGGCCGCTGCAGCGCATTGGCGTCGACACCGCCGGTCAGCACCTTGCCCGACGACGGCACGACCGTGTTGTAGGCGCGCGCCAGACGCGTGATCGAATCGAGCAGAATGACGACGTCGCGCTGATGCTCGACGAGACGCTTCGCCTTTTCGATCACCATTTCGGCGACCTGGACGTGACGCTGGGCCGGCTCGTCGAACGTCGACGAGATCACCTCGCCCTTCACCGAACGGTCCATGTCGGTCACTTCTTCGGGCCGCTCATCGATCAGCAGCACGATGAGGTAGACCTCGGGGTGATTGCTCGTGATCGAATGCGCGATGTTCTGCAGCAGCATGGTCTTGCCGGTGCGCGGCGGCGACACGATCAGCGCGCGCTGTCCCTTGCCGAGCGGCGAGATCAGGTCGATGACGCGGCATGACGGGTCGGCCTTCGGATCCTCGCGCTCGAGTGTCAGGCGTTCTTCGGGATAGAGCGGCGTCAGGTTGTCGAAGTTCACCTTGTGCCGGGTCTTCTCCGGGTCCTCGAAATTGATCGTCGAGACCTTGAGCAGCGCGAAATAGCGCTCGCCTTCCTTGGGCGCGCGAATCTGGCCCTCGACGGTGTCGCCGGTGCGCAATCCGAAGCGGCGGATCTGGCTCGGACTGACGTAGATATCGTCGGGGCCGGGCAGATAGTTGGCTTCCGGCGAACGGAGAAAACCGAAGCCGTCCTGGAGAACTTCCAGGACGCCGCCGCCGGTGATCTCGACGTCTTTCTCGGCGAGCTGTTTCAGGATCGCGAACATCATGTCCTGCTTGCGCAGGGTGCTCGCGTTTTCGACCTCAAGCTCCTCGGCATAGGCGAGCAGGTCGGTCGGTGATTTGGCTTTCAGTTCCTGGAGATTCATCTGATCTCGAATGTCATGCGGGGAGCGGGAAGAGGGCGGAAAAGCTGACTGTTTTCGCTTGAACGTCGGCCGGCGGGCCGGAGGAACAGGTCAGTTTCGCTAAGGGGTGGGGATGGGCTTCCGAAGGCGAAGCCGTCTAGACGGGCGAAGGATTATCGAAAGCCCGGTCGGAGTCAATTGGAGAATCGCCCCCTGCGCGACAGCCTAGAACGGTTTGACCACCGCCATGATGACGATGATCACCATGAAAACCGCCGGAATCTCGTTCACCATCCGATAAAACCGCTGCGAATGGCGATTGTCGTCCCTGGCAAAATAACGGCGCCAGCGCGACAGCAGTCCGTGCATGCCGAACATCCCGGCCAGGGCAACGACCTTGACCCAGAACCAACCCTGGCCGAAGTCAACGATTCCCGGGGTGCCCGCCAGCAGCAGGCCGAAGATCAGTGCCAGGATCATCGAAGGGTTGATGATCCCGCGCAGCAGCTTGCGTTCCATGACCTTGAAGGTTTCGGACTGTTCGGATCCCGGCGCGCAGGCCGCGTGATAGACGAACAGCCGCGGCAGATAGAGCATCCCGGCCATCCAGGCGATCACCGAAATGATGTGCAGCGCACGGATCCAGGGATAGGCATCGCTCAGGAATTCCATGTCGTCTCCTAGGCCGCGACCGGGCAGCCCTTGTGTCCGGCCGGACACAACCGCCCGCCGCCATGGGTGCAAATAGCATTGCCGGCGCGGGTCTCCAAGTCGCGGACGACCTGCGTCAGGCCAGCGACGAAGGCAGGGTGCACGCCGACCGTCGGCACGCGGGTGTAACGCTTGACGCCAGAGTCGGTGGCAAGCTTGCGATACTCGATATCGAGTTCGACCAGCGTCTCGGAGTGTTCCGAGACGAAGGCGATCGGCACCACGACGAGATCAACGCCGTCGCGTCCGGCCGCTCGGATCTCGTCATCGGTAGCCGGCCCGACCCATTTCAGCGGTCCGACGCGGCTCTGATAGGTCACCCGCCAGCTGCCATCGGACAGGCCCGCGACCTTCGCGATCGCGGCAGCGCCCTGCTCGACCTGCCAGACGTATGGATCGCCGGCTTCGACGATGCGTTCAGGTAGCCCGTGCGCCGAAAACAGGATGCGCGGGTCGCCCCCTGCGGAGTCCAGCGCCTGTCGCAGCAGGTCGGAATAGGCGCGTACGAAACCGTCCTCGATCGGAAAACAACACACCGCGCGCGTGGGCACGCTCAGTCCCGCCTTCGCCGCCGCGCGCGCCCAGGCATCGAGCGAGGACTGCGTCGTCGTGGTCGAGAACTGCGGATACAGCGGCAGGAGTAGCACACGCTCGGCGCCCCAGGCCTTCACCGCCCGAGCGGTTTCATCGCTCATCGGATGCCAGTAGCGCATGGCGATGAACACACGGGTATCGCGATTGCCAAGGGCCTCGGTCAGCGCCGCAGCCTGGGTCTCGGTTTGCGGCAGGATCGGCGAGCGTCCGCCGATCTCCTCATAGATTTTCCGTGCCGTCGGTGCACGTCGTCCGGCAATGAACGATGCCAGCAGCGGTCGGACCGGCCACGGCACGCGCAGGATGGCCGGATCGCTGAACAGGTTGCGAAGGAATCCTTTCACGGCGTCCGGTCCGTCTGGACCGCCGAGATTGAACAGAACGATGGCTGTCTTCATGCCGCTTCCCGGATCGCTGCAACGAGATCCGCCACATGCTCCGGCGGCGTCTGCGGCAGGATGCCGTGTCCGAGATTGAAGATGAACGGTCCGCCGTTGAGGCCGTCGACGATACGTCGAATCTCTGCCCGCATTGCCGGCCCGCCGGCCAGCAACATCAACGGATCGAGATTGCCCTGCACCGTGCACTGGCTCTGCAGGCTCTGGCACGCCCAGTCGAGCGGCACCGTACTGTCCAGCCCGAGTCCCTGAACCCCGGTTCGCGCCGCGTAGGTCACAAGACCGACGCCGGCACCGCGGGGAAAGCCGATCACCGGAATCGTGGGATAGCGCCGTCTCAATTCCGCGACGATGCGGTGCGCCGGTTCGATGCACCAGCGCGCAAACGCCGTTTCCGGCAGCACGCCGGCCCACGTATCGAAGAGCTGTACTGCTTCGGCGCCGGCCTCGATCTGTTGCGCCAGATAGTCGATGGTTGCCTCGGTTACGATATCGATCAGCGCACCGAAGCCCGACGGGTCGCGAAACGCCCACGTCTTCGTGTTCTCGTAGTTGCGGCTGCCGCAGCCCTCGACCATGTAGGTCGCAACCGTCCACGGCGCGCCGGCAAAGCCGATCAGCGCCGTTTTGTCATCGAGCGCGCTACGGATACGTCTCACGGTTTCGTAGACAGGCCCGAGATGGTCATGCAATCGCGCGGGCGACAACGCCGCCACGCCGGCCGCATCGCGGATCGGCGCGAGCACCGGTCCTTCGCCCTCGGCAAACCGCAGGTCCTGGCCCAGCGCCTGGGGAATGAGAAGGATATCGGCAAACAGGATCGCAGCATCGAAGCCGAAGCGCCGGATCGGCTGCAGCGTCACTTCCGCCGCCCGTTCCGGATCGAAGCACAGATCGAGGAAACTCCCGGCCTCCGCCCGCACCTTGCGGTACTCCGGCAGATAGCGGCCGGCCTGACGCATCAGCCAGATCGGCGGAACCCTCTGAGTCTCGCCGGCCAGCGCTTTGAGGAATTTCTTGTCTGACATCGCTTCGGTCGGGACCACGGGAAGGCTTCGTTCCTCTTATATAGAGAATTATTAGAATCTGTAGTGGTTGTAGATGGGCCCATTCATGGTGGGGATTATTGTTCGACTGCAATCTGCCAGCGTGACTCACACATCGTACGGCAGCCTGCGGATATGAGGATAAGAACCGGTATCTCGTTCGTTTTCGAACGCTCCTGTATGCTGTGAATCACGTGAGTCCTCGGTACAAATGCAGAGTTGCGGATTCGATCCACGCTTTCCGCTCCTGCGGATGAAGTTTTCCCGCTAGGGGAAACCGTTCGGAGGAGAATCGCGGCCCCGGGGATCGAATGGGCCTCGAAACGGGATCGGTTGCTTGTCCCCATTTTTCGGCCTACTTGTGCACAGCCTTATTCGGCAAGGATCGGTCGTGGCAGAAAACACTTTCAACCTGCACCTCGTTTCCGATGCGACGGGTGAAACGTTGCAGATGCTCACGCGCGCGGCGATCACTCAGTTCGAGGGCTATGAGCCCGAGGAATTCATCTGGTCGATGGTACGCAGCAGCGGACAGCTGCAGCTCGCGATCGACGGCATACAGGAATCTCCCGGGGTCGTTCTCTTTACTCTTGTCGACGACATCCTGCGGCGCGATCTCGTCAATGCCTGCCGCAGTCTCGAAGTGCCGTGCGTCGACGTTCTCGACCCGACGATCTCGACGCTGCGCGACTTTCTGCATACCGAATCGAAGAAGCAGCCCGGCCGCCAGCACACACTCGACGAGGAATATTTCCAGCGGATCGACGCGATGCACTATTGCCTGGCGCACGACGACGGTCAGTCCCTCGACACGCTGTTCGAGGCCGACGTCGTTCTTGTCGGCGTATCGCGGACATCGAAGACGCCAACCTGCATGTATCTCGCCAATCGCGGCATCAAGGCAGCCAATGTGCCGCTGGTATCGGGCGCGTCGCCGCCCGAACAGCTGGAGACTTTGCGCGGGCCGCTGGTGATCGGTCTCATCAACAGCGTCAAGCGCCTGGTCGAACTGCGCCGCAGCCGGTTGCTGTTGCTCAACGAGAATGCGGATACGCCCTACGCCGACGAAGACGAGATCAAGAAGGAGATCGTCGCCGCACGGCGGCTGTTTTCGCGTCATGGCTGGTCGGTCATCGACGTCACCGGGCGTTCTATCGAGGAAACCGCGGCGGCGATCATGCGGCTCCATTCAGAATGGGAGCGCCCTTGATGCCCGCGCTGGTTCTGGCGTCGTCGAGCGCCACGCGCGCCCGATTGCTGCGCGACGCCGGCGTTGCGTTCGAGGCGATCCCGGCGCGCGTCGACGAAGCGTCGGTCAAGGACGGCATGCGCGCGGAAGAGGCACCGGCCTCGGACGCGGCCCAGGCGCTGGCCGATCTCAAGGCGATGCGCCTGTCCCCGTCGCTGCCGGAGACCCTGGTCATCGGCGCCGACCAGATTCTCGAATGCGACGGTGTCTGGTTCGACAAGCCGGCCGATCTTGGAGCCGCCCGCGAACAGCTGACGGCGCTGTCGGGGCGGACCCACCAGTTGTGGACGGCGGCCGCAGTGGCCAAGGACGGGTCGATCCTGTGGCGCGACATGGCCCGCGCGCGCCTGACGATGCGCGCGCTTTCGCCCGCGTTCATCGACGACTACCTGGCGGCGGTCGGCGAGACGGCGTTGCATTCGGTCGGCGCCTACCAGGTCGAGGGCCGCGGCATCCAGCTTTTCGCCGCGATCAGCGGCGACTTCTTTTCCATCCTCGGCTTGCCGCTGCTGACGCTGCTCGACTTCCTGCGCGGCCATCGCGTGGTGCCCGCATAGCCATGGTGACGGGCAAGGCGAAGGTTGCGGGCGTGATGGGCTGGCCGGTCGGGCATTCGCGCTCGCCACGGCTGCACGGCTACTGGCTCGAACGCTATGCCATCGACGGCGCCTATGTGCCGTTGCCGGTGACGCCGGAGAACCTCGCGCCGGCGGTGCGGGGGCTGGCGGCGCTCGGCTTCGCCGGGGCCAATCTCACGATCCCGCACAAAGAAGCCGTGATGCCGCTGCTCGATGCGGTGGACGAAACGGCGCGGCGTATTGGCGCGGTCAACACCATCGTGGTCGGGCCCGACGGCGAACTCGCGGGCAGCAATACCGATGCCTACGGCTTCATCGAAAATCTTCGCGCCGGTGCGCCGGCATGGCGCGCGGTGTCGGGGCCGGCCGTGATCATCGGCGCCGGGGGTGCGGCGAAGGCCGTGGCCGTCGCGCTTGCCGATGCGGGCGTGCGGGACATCCGCATCGTCAACCGCACCGAGGCGCGGGCGCGCGCGCTTGCCGAGGCGATCGGGGCGTCGACCGTGGCATGGGAGGCGCGCCGTGCGGCGCTGGACGGCGCCGCGCTTGTCGTGAACGCGAGCGCGCTCGGCATGACGGGACAGCCGCCGCTCGATCTCGACCTGTCGCCGTTGCCCGAATCTGCCGTGGTCAACGACATCGTCTATGCGCCGCTGGAGACGCCGCTGCTCGCCGCCGCGCGGGCGCGAGGCAATCCGGTGGTGGACGGCATCGGCATGCTGCTGCACCAGGGACGGCCCGGCTTCCGCGCCTGGTTCGGCGTCGATCCCGCGGTCGACGATGCCCTGCGCGACCACGTCCTGGACGGCGCGGCGTGAGGACTCTCGTTCTCGGCCTCACCGGGTCGATCGGCATGGGCAAGAGCGAAGCGGCGAAGATGTTCCGCCGGCTCGGCGTGCCGGTGTTCGATGCCGATGCCGCCGTGCACCGGCTGATGGCCAAGGGCGGCGCGGCCGTCGCCGCGATCGACGCGGCCTTTCCCGGCGTAGTGAAAGATGGCGTCGTGGACCGCAAGGCGCTCGGCGACCGGGTGTTCGGGTGGCCCGACGACCTGCGCCGGCTTGAAGGCATCCTGCATCCCCGCGTGCGGCGCGCGCGCGACCGTTTTCTCGAGCTGGCCCAAGCGCGGCGTGCGCCGCTGGTGGTGTTCGATATTCCGCTGCTGTTCGAAACCGGCGGCGAGCGGTATTGCGACGCCGTACTGGTGGTCAGCGCGCCGGCGTTCATCCAGCGCGCCCGCGTGATGGCGCGCCCGGGCATGAGCGAGGAGAAGTTCCGCGCCATTCTGGCGCAGCAGGTGCCCGATCACGAGAAACGGCGGCGCGCCGACTTTGTCGCGCCGACCGGCATGGGCAAGCGGCCGACGCTGAACGCCATCCGCGACGCGATCGACACGCTGATCGGGAAACCGCGCGCGTGCTCTTGAACCCGACTCGAAGGGCCCGCAAAATGCCGGCATCCCTTCACCACGGTTTTCACCTGCCTGCATGATCAAGAGCGAACGCGAAGTCGTCCTGGATACCGAGACGACCGGCCTGTCACCCGAAGAAGGCCACCGCGTCGTGGAAATCGGCTGCGTCGAGCTGATCAATCACGTTGCGACCGGCAAGACGTTCCAGCGCTACATCAATCCGGACCGCTACATGCCGGGCGACGCTTTCCGGGTACACGGCCTGAGCGAGGAGTTTCTCGCCAAGCAGCCGCGCTTTGCCGAGATCGTCGACGACTTCCTCGCGTTCGTCGACGGCGCACCGGTCGTGGCGCACAACGCGAGCTTCGACATCGGCTTCATCAATGCCGAACTGGCGCTGCTCAACCGTGCGCCGCTCGACGTCGAACGGGTCATCGATACGGTGGGGGTGGCGCGGCGCAAGTATCCCGGCGCGCAGGCGAGTCTCGACGCCCTATGCCGGCGCTTCGATATCGACCTGTCGGCCCGCACCAAGCACGGCGCGCTGCTCGACGCGGAACTGCTGGCCGAGGTCTATCTCGAACTGATCGGCGGGCGCCAGCCGACCCTGGGCCTGGCGGTGGATTTCGATTCAGCGCTGGTCGATGCGGGTCCGGCCCGGGCGTGGCCCGAGCGTCACTTCGCCGAGACGCCGGAAGAACTGGCCGCCCATGCAGCCTTTCTGGAAAAGATCAGCGACCCGATCTGGCGCGTGAACTGAGCTAGTTGACCGGCCCGGACGCGGCCTGCGCCGCTTCGGCGCGCTGCCGCTCGTAGAGGGCCGCGAAGTCGACGGGGTCGAGCAGGATCGGCGGGAGGCCGCCGTCGCGCGTGAGGTCCGCCAGGACGCGCCGGGCGAAGGGGAACAGCAGCCGCGGGCACTCGACCAGACACACCGCCTGCACCTGTTCGGCGGGAATCTCGAACAACTCGAAGACGCCGGCGAAGACCACTTCGGCGACGAACACAGTGTCCTTGTCGCGTTTGCCTTCGGCGGTGGTGCGCAACGCCACCTCGAAACGATTCTGGCCCATCGGCTGAACCTGGACGTCCAGGCTGACGTCGATCTTGGGCGCGGGCAGGTCGCGCGCGAGGCTCATCGGCGCGCCCGGATTTTCGTAGGAACAGTCCTTGAGGTACTGCGCGAGAAGCCCGATCCGCGGGCTGCCCTGCGGCTTCGTGCTTCCTTCTGCGGCGTCGCTATCGGCCATCTGCGCCCTCCTCGTCTTGCGGCGGGCCGTGGCTATCACGAAGGGCCGCCGGCGACAAGCGGACGGCCTAGGGCCGGCGCGGCGGCAAGTGTCCCGAACCGGCGCCGGAATCCGGCGTCACGTCGTGGAACTCGCCGTCGATGATCGGTCCCTGGCCCGGGGGCGGCGGCGGGGCGCCGAAGCCCGCAGACACCCTGAAGTCCATGCGGCGCAGGATCGGGCCGCGAATCAGGGCGCGGAACGGCGGCAGCAGAAGCAGCAGGCCGATCGAATCGGTCAGAAACCCGGGGGTGAGCAGGAGAAAGCCGCCGGCAACGAGGCAGATGCCGTCGAACGCCTCCTCGATCGGGACCTCGCGGCGCGCCAGCGTCTCCTGGGCCCGCAACAGGGTGCGCAGACCCTGGTGGCGGATCAGGAAGCTGCCCGCGACCGCAGTCAGGATCACGAGCCCGATGGTCGCCCACACCCCGATCTCGCCGCCGACCACGATGAACAACGCGATCTCGGCCGCGGGCACGAGAACGAAGAGGTGAAAGAGAATCAGGCCGAACAATGCTTTGCGATTTCCTCCGTGATCCCCATGTATATGGGGCGCGTTCACGAGGGCGCCACCCTCGTTGGACTCGCCCCTGTCATGGGGCTACTGTACCGAAACAGTCCGGCAAGGCCATCGCCGGCGGAATTCCGCGCGTCAGGGGCGCGAGCATGGGCGACCAGTTTCTCGAGATCATCTTTTTTGCCGTTCTCGCGGTGTTCATCATCCTGCGGCTGCGCAGCGTGCTGGGCCGGCGCACGGGCAACGAACGGCCGCCGTCCAAGACCATCGTCCACAGCCGGACGCGGCGGGAAGACGACAACGTCGTTTCCCTGCCCGAACGGCAACGCTCGGCCGAACCGGCCGATGTGGAGCCGGCGGAGACGTCGGGCGGCAAGGGCGGCGTCCGCGAAGTCCGGGCAATCGATCCCGGCTTCGACGTCAACGAATTCCTCGGCGGCGCGCGGACGGCCTACGATATGGTCCTGTCGTCGTTCGCGACCGGCGACACCGACACGCTCCGGGCGCTGCTCGACGACGACGTCTACACCAACTTCCAGCGCGCGATCGCCGATCGCGAAAGCCGCGGCGAGACGCTGGAAACCACGCTGGTCGCGATCAAGTCGGCCGACCTGGTCGAGGCGCGCGCCGTCGGTCGGATGGCGGAAGTCACCGTGAAATTCGTGGCCGAGCTCGTCAACGTGACGCGGGGCAATGACGGCGAGATCGTTTCGGGCGATCCGCGGGCGGTCCAGAAAGTCACCGACTTCTGGACGTTCGCCCGCGATGTACGGTCGTCCGATCCGAACTGGAAGCTGATCGCAACCCGCAGCGAGAATTGATTTCAGGCCGGCTATGGGTGCTGCTCGGCGCTGCCGTCCTGCTCGCCGCGGCGCTGTTCGCCTTTGCGCTTTTCCCGCCCAAGCCGTTGCCTGACAAGGTCGACCTCCTTCCCTACGTATTCGTCGAGCGCCTAAGCGTCGGCCGCGCGCTGCGCGGCTGGGAGGACGACGACCAGGCGCCGGCGCTGGCGGCATTCCGTCTTTCCTGCGAGCGCCTGCTGCGTCTCCCCGACGACCGCGCGATGGGCGATGCGGCATTCGGCACCGTCGGCGACTGGCGGCCGGCCTGTACGGCGGCTCTTGCCGATGCCTCGAGCGATCCGGAAAGTGCCCGGGCCTTTTTCCAGACGTGGTTCCGGCCCGTGGCGATCCGCAACAATGGCGACGACGTCGGCCTGTTCACGGGCTACTACGAACCGCAACTGCAAGGCCACCTGCAACGCGGCGGCCCGTACCAGGTGCCGATCTACGCGCCGCCGCCCGACTATGTGACGGTCGACCTCGGCGAGTTCCGTCCGGAACTGAAGGGCCAGCGCATCGTCGGCAAGATCGCCGGCAACCGGTTGCGCCCGGCCGAAACCCGCGCGGAGATTGAGAACGGGGCGCTCGACGGGCGCGCCGAGATCCTTCTGTGGGTCGACGATCCGGTCGATGCCTTCTTTCTCCACATCCAGGGGTCCGGCCTGGTCACCATGAGCGACGGCACGATCGTCCGTATCGGTTATGCGGGCACCAACGGCCACGTCTATCACGCCATCGGGCGCAGTCTCGTCGCGCGCGGCGAACTGACCCAGGACGAGGTCTCGATGCAGAGCATCCGCGCCTGGCTCGGCGAGCATCCCAACGATGCGGCGGCGTTGATGAACGAGAACGCCTCCTACATCTTCTTTCGCAAGCTCGATGGCGACGCGCCGATCGGCGCCCAGGGGGTGCCGCTGACGGCGGGTCGCTCGCTGGCGATCGACCGGATGTGGCTTCCGCTCGGCATGCCGGTCTGGCTCGACACGGTGACCACCGACGCGCAGGAAGGCGCCAACGATCCGCTGCATTTCCGTCGCCTGATGGTCGCCCAGGACACCGGTGGCGCGATCCGCGGCATCGTGCGTGGCGACGTCTATTGGGGCGCGGGCGACGACGCGGCCAACCGCGCCGGTCGCATGCGCGTCGCCGGTCGCTACTTTGGCCTGCTGCCGCGGACCCTGCTCGAACGCCAGGCGCGCGGCGAGGACTGAGAATGGCCGGGCGCAAGCCGCGGCCGGACGGCCGGCAGCTTACCGACGAGGAACTCGAGCTGTGGGCCGCCGTGACGCGCGATACCCGCGTCCTCGATCCGGCAACGCGGCGCCGCACCGCCATCGACGAGAACGCTGTACCGTCCGAAAGCGCTGCAACATCGGCCGCACCGGCCGATGGACGTCGCGAGGCGCCGCCCGTGAAGGCTGTGCCGCCGGCCCGGACGCCGCAGCCGCCGATCCAGGGCGGTGGCACCGACCGCCGCACCCAGACGCGCCTGCGCCGCGGCGAAATCGAGATCGACGGCCGCATCGACCTGCACGGCATGACCCAGGCCGAGGCGCGCCGCGCGCTCGAAGCCTTCGTGTCGTCGGGCGCCGCGATGAACCGGCGCTGCGTCCTGGTGATCACCGGCAAGGGCGTCTCGCGCCCCGACGACGAACCGGGATTCATGCCCGACCGCCAGCGCGGCGTGTTGCGCGACCAGGTGCCGCGCTGGCTGGCACTGGCGCCGCTGGCCCAGCACGTCATCACCTGGCAGCCGGCGGCGCGCAAGCATGGCGGCGACGGCGCGCTCTATCTCCTGCTGCGGCGACCGAGATGACGCCGTTCGGCGACCGGGTGCGGGCGCTGCGCCGCCAGCACGGCATCACGCTCAAGCAGATGGCGCACGACCTGCAGATTTCCGAAGCCTATCTCTCGGCGCTGGAGCACGGCCGCCGCGGGCGTCCCACGCCGGTGCTGGTGCGCCAGATCTGCGGCTACTTCAACATCATCTGGGACGAGGCCGAGGAGATGGAACGCCTCGCGCGGCTGTCGCATCCGCGCGTCGTGGTCGACACGTCGGGGCTTTCACCGAAAGCGACGGAACTGGCCAACCAACTGGCGGACCGGATCGCCGACCTGGACGACGCGACGCTCGATACCATGCTCGGCGCGCTCGGCAAGCCGCCTAGAGAATGAACTTCGACAGGTCGGAATCCTTGGCGAGATCGGAGACGTGCCGGCGCACGTAGGCGGCGTCGATCGTGATCGTCTCGCCGGGCTTGTCCGTCGCCGTGAAACTGATCTCGTCGAGCAGCCGTTCCATCACCGTGTGCAGACGCCGCGCGCCAATGTTCTCGACGGTGGCGTTGACGTCTGCCGCGACGCTGGCGATCTCCTCGATGGCGTCTTCCGTGAAGGTGAGGGTGACGTCCTCGGTGCCGATCAGCGCGGTATACTGCGTGATCAGGCTCGCCTCGGGTTCGGTCAGGATGCGGCGGAAGTCCTCGCGGCTGAGCGGCTTGAGCTCGACGCGGATCGGCAGCCGTCCCTGCAGTTCCGGCAACAGGTCCGACGGCTTGGCCAGCTGGAACGCGCCCGAGGCGACGAACAGGATGAAGTCGGTGCGGACGGTACCGTGCTTGGTGGCGACCTGGGTGCCCTCGATCAGCGGCAGCAGGTCGCGCTGCACGCCCTCGCGGCTGACGTCGGCGCC
>JAYQVF010000068.1:0-10773 GCA_038148335.1 Alphaproteobacteria bacterium
CAGCCAGCCGATCGCACCCTCGTTGTCGCCGTAGGACATCACCGCCGTCGGGCTGCCGTGGATGCCGAGCTTGTGTTCCAGCGACACGCAGCGCAGGTCGTTGCGTTCGCCGAGGCTGCCGTCGTCGTTGACCAGGAACTTCGGCACCAGGAACAGCGAGATCCCCTTGGTACCCGGCGGGCTGTCCGGCGTGCGCGCCAACACCAGGTGAATGATGTTGTCGGTCATGTCGTGGTCGCCGTAGGTGATGAAGATCTTGGTGCCGGTGATGCGGTAGGACCCGTCGCCCTGCGGTACGGCGCGGCTCTTCAGCGCACCGACGTCCGAACCCGCGTGCGGCTCGGTCAGATTCATCGTGCCGGTCCACTCGCCGCTAACGATCTTGCTCAGGTACTTCTCGCGCAGCTTCGGCTCGGCGTGGCGCACCAGCGCCTCGACCGCGCCCGTCGTCAGCAGCGGACAAAGGCTGAACGCAAGGTTGGACGAGGTGATCATCTCGTTGACCGCGAGGCCGACGGTGAAGGGCAATCCCTGGCCGCCGATCTCCTCCTCGCACGACAGCCCGTTCCAGCCGCCGTCGACGAACATCCGATAGGCCTCCTTCCAGCCGTCCGGCGTCCTGACCTCGCCATCGACGAGGCGGCTGCCCTGGCGGTCGCCGGTGACGTTGAGCGGCCCGATGGCGCCCGCCGCCAGCTTGCCGGCCTCTTCCAGCACGGCGTCGATCACGTCCGGCGTCGCGGCCTCGAATCCCGGCAGCGCGCTGAGTTGGGCCGCATCGAGCACCTCGTTGAGGACGAAGCGCATATCGCGCAGCGGCGCCTGATAGTCGGTCATGTCTTGCGATCTCCTTGAATGCCGAAAGGCGCCCGCGAGCGCCGTTTTCAGACCTTTGAAAGGAAGGTAGCCACTGGCCCGGCGGGGTGCAACGACGCGCCGATTGACCTACGGTCAGCCTGAAGCGCGCGCTTGACGCAAGGTCACGAGACCGTCAAACGTGCCGCCCATGGCGATCTACGCTCCCATCAAGGCGAATATCGACGCCGCCGTGGAACTGCTGCAGGCCGGCGATCTCGTCGCCTTCCCCACCGAGACAGTCTACGGGCTCGGCGCCGACGCCACCCGCGACGATGCCGTCGCCCGGGTCTTCGCGGTGAAACGCCGGCCCCAGTTCAACCCGCTGATCGTCCACGTCGCGGCGCCGGAAGACGCCGAAGACCTTGCGCTGTTCGACGATCGCGCCGAACTCCTGGCCGCCGCCCTGTGGCCCGGGCCCCTGACCCTGGTGCTGCCGCGCACGCCCGACTGCCCGGTGTCGCGGCTGGCTTCGGCCGGCCTGCCGACGATCGCCGTCCGTGCGCCGGATCACCGGGTTGCGCGAACGTTGCTGACGGCGTTCGGCGGTCCGCTGGTCGCGCCCAGCGCCAACGTCTCGGGCCAGCTCAGCCCGACGCTCGCCCGCCACGTCGAGCGCGGCCTCGGCGATTCCGTTCGTATGGTGCTTGATGGCGGTCCTTGCCGCGTCGGCGTCGAGTCGACGGTCGTCGGCTGCTTCGACGACGAGGTCTGGCTGCTGCGTCCCGGCGGTATCGAACCGGCGGCAATCGAGGACCTCATCGGTATGCGCCTACGCCTGCCTAATCCCGGCGACGAGGTCCGCGCGCCCGGCATGCTACAAAGCCACTACGCGCCCAACCTGCCGATCCGCCTCAACGCCACCAGCGTCGCCGCCGGCGAGGCGCTGCTCGCCTTCGGGTCCAAGCCGCTCAAGGGCGCGGCCGCGACGCTCAACCTCAGCCCGCGTGGCAACGTCACCGAGGCCGCGGCGCATCTCTTCGCCATGCTGCACGACCTCGACCACCCCGACTATGACGGCATTGCAGTGATGCCGGTGCCGGACGACGGCCTCGGCGTCGCGATCAACGACCGCCTGCGCCGCGCGGCGGGCCTATGAGCCGCCCGCCGCCCGACGCCGCAACGCTCGCGCGCCTCAAGGCGGCGGCAGGCGACGGCAACTGGCGCGACGCGAGCGACGACCTCGCGCCGTATCTTCACGACCAGCGCGGGCTGTTCCACGGCGCGACGCCGCTGGTGCTGCTGCCGCGCAACACCGAAGACGTCGCGCGCATCGTCGCGATCTGCCATGAGACCGGCACCGCCATCGTGCCCCAGGGCGGCAACACCGGCCTCGTAGGCGGCAGCGTGCCGTTCGACACCGGCAATGAAATCGTGATCTCGACGGCGCGGCTCGACCGTATCCGGGATCTATCCACCGCCAACGACACCGTCACCGTCGAGGCCGGCTGCATTCTCGCCGACATCCAGACCGCCGCACGCGACGCCGACCGTCTGTTTCCGCTCAGCCTCGGCGCCGAGGGCTCGTGCCAGATCGGCGGCAACCTCTCGACCAACGCGGGCGGCGTCAACGTGCTGCGCTATGGCAACGCGCGCGATCTCGTCCTCGGGCTCGAGGTCGTCCTGCCGGACGGCCGCATCTGGAACGGCCTGCGCACCCTGCGCAAGGACAACACCGGCTACGCGCTCAAGCACCTGTTCGTCGGCGCCGAGGGCACGCTCGGCATCATCACCGCCGCCGCGCTCAAGCTGTTTCCCCTGCCCAAGGACACCACCACCGCCTTCGCCGCCGTGCGCGATATCCCCGCCGCCATCGCGCTATTGCGCCGCCTGCAGGCCGCGACCGGCGAACAGGTCTCGTCGTTCGAACTGATGTCGCGCTTCTCGCTCGAACTCTTGCGCAGGCACATCGACGGCGCCCGCGAACCGCTGGCCGAACCCCATGACTGGTACGTGCTGATCGAAGCCGCCGCGCCCGACCGGGCGCACAGCGCCCGCGCCGCCGTCGAGGAGACCCTCGCCGCCGGGATCGCCGACGGCCTTGTTCTTGACGCCGCCATCGCCCAGTCGGAAGGCCAGGCCGCCGATTTCTGGCGCCTGCGCGAGACCCTGCCCGAGGCCCAGACCCGTGAAGGCGCCAGCATCAAGCACGACGTGGCGGTGCCGATCGACGCCTTCCCCGCCCTCGTCGAACGCGGCACCGCGGCCGTGCTCGAGGAAGTTCCAGGCGCGCGGCCCTGCATCTTCGGCCATCTCGGCGACGGCAACGCCCACTTCAACGTCAGCCAGCCCAAAGGTATGGCGGCGGCCGACTTCCTCGGCCGCTGGGACGACGTCAGCCGGCGCGTGCACGACGTCGCCCACGCCCTCGGCGGCTCGATCAGCGCCGAGCACGGCTTGGGCCGCCTCAAGAAGGACGAGATCCTGCGCTACAAGTCGGACGTTGAGATGGACCTGATGCGCACGCTAAAGCACGCGCTCGACCCCACAGGCATCATGAACCCCGGCAAGGTGGTCGGCGGCTGAGGCAGCCGCGCTACCCCGCCAGCACCTCGGCCACCGGCGTATACGGCAGGCCGAGCGCCTCGGCGACCGGGCCGTTGGTGACGGTGCCGGCATGCACGTTCAGGCCGTTGGCGAGATGCGCGTTGTCGCGCATCGCCGTCCGCCAGCCCTTGTTTGCCAGTTGCAGCGTGAAGGGCAGCGTCGCGTTGTTGAGCGCGAAGGTCGAGGTCCGCGCCATCGCCCCCGGCATGTTGGTCACGCAATAGTGCACGACGTCGTGCAGGATGTAGGTCGGCTCGGCATGGGAGGTCGGCCGGCTGGTCTCGAAACAGCCGCCCTGGTCGATCGACACGTCGACCATCACCGCGCCGCGCCGCATCTTCTTCACCATGTCCTCGGAAACCAGCTTGGGCGCCGAGGCGCCCGCGACCAGCACCGCGCCGACGACGAGGTCGGCCTCCAGAACGTGCTGTTCGATCGCGTCCATGGTCGAGAACACGGTGTGAATCCGCGACCCGAACTGCTGGTCGAGCTCGTAGAGGCGCTGCGGGTTCTTGTCGATCACCCACACGCTGGCGCCGAGCCCCACCGCCATCATCGCCGCGTGCGTGCCGACGATGCCGCCGCCGAGGACCACCACCTTGGCCGCGGGCACGCCGGGCACGCCGCCCAGCAATTGGCCGCGCCCGCCCATCTCGATCTCGAGGCAGTGGGCGCCGACCTGCACCGACATGCGTCCCGCCACCGCGCTCATCGGCGTCAGCAGCGGCAGGCCGCCGCGCGCGTCGGTCACCGTCTCGTAGGCAATCGCGACGCATTTCGATTTCATCAGCGCGTCGGTCTGTTTCGGATCCGGCGCCAGATGCAGGTAGGTGAACAGCACCTGACCGTCGCGGATCATCGGGAACTCGCTCGCCTGCGGTTCCTTGACCTTCACGATCATGTCGGCGCTGTCCCATACCTCGGCCGAGGTCCCGGCGATCCTGGCACCGGCCTGTCGGTACTGGTCGTCGTCGAGGCCGATGACATGCGCCGCGTTGGTCTCGACGACGACTTCGTGGCCGTGATGCACCGCCTCGCGGACGCTGGCCGGCGTCATGCCGACGCGGTACTCGTGGGTCTTGATCTCCTTCGGTACGCCGATCCTCATGGCGTCAGTCCACTTCGCGCAGGATCTGGCCCACGGTATCGAAGATGCGGTCGATCTCTTCCTTTTCGATGATGAACGGCGGTGACGAGGCGATGATGTCGCCGGTCACCCGCACCAGCACGTCCTTGTCGTAGCACCGGGTGAACACCTCGTAGCCGCGGGCGCCCGGTTTGCCGGGGCGCGGCTCCAGCTCGATCCCGGCGACCAGGCCGATGTTGCGGATGTCGACGACGTGCGGCGCGTCCTTCAGGCTGTGCACCGCATCCTCCCAGTAGGACGCGAGCGACGCGACGCGCTCGAACAGGCCTTCCTGCTGGTAGACGTCGAGCGTCGCGAGCCCCGCGGCACAGGCCAGCGGATGGCCCGAATAGGTGTAGCCGTGGAACAGCTCGATCGCGCCCTCGGGCGAATTGTCCATGAAGGCGTCGTAGACGTGCTTGCGCACGAAGACGGCGCTCATCGGCACCGTGCCGTTGGTCAGGCCCTTCGCCGTGGTCATGATGTCGGGCAGCACGTCGAAATAGTCGGCGCCGAAAGCCGTGCCCAGCCGCCCGAAACCGGTGATGACCTCGTCGAAGATCAGCAGGATGCCGTGCTTGTCGCAGATTTCGCGCAGCCGCTTGAGGTAGCCCTTCGGCGGGATCAGCACGCCGGCCGATCCCGCGACCGGCTCGACGATCACCGCCGCGATCGTCGAGGCGTCGTGCAGCGCCACGATTCGCTCGAGATCGTCGGCCAGATGCGCGCCCCACTCCGGCTCGCCTCGGGTAAAGGCCTGGTGCTCGCGGCTGTAGGTCGCCGGCAGGTGATCGACGCCCGCAAGCAGCGGACCGAAGAACTTGCGGTTGTTGACGATGCCGCCGACCGAGATGCCGCCGAAGCCGACGCCGTGATAGCCCTTCTCGCGGCCGATCAGCCGCGTCCGTGACGACTCGCCCCTGAGCCGGTGATAGGCGATCGCCATTTTGAGCGCGGTATCGACGGCCTCCGAGCCCGAGTTGCCGAAGAACACGTGGTCGAGATCGCCGGGCGCCATCGCCACCAGCCGCGCGGCGAATTCGAACTCCGCCGGGTGTCCCATCTGGAACGCCTTGGAATAGTCCATCCGGGCGACCTGCGCCTGCACCGCCTCGACGATGGGCTCGCGGCAATGACCGGCGTTGACGCACCACAGGCCCGCGGTGCCGTCGAGGATCTGCCGGCCGTCGTGGCTCGTGTAGTACATCCCCTTGGCGCCGACCAGCATGCGCGGATTGGCCTTGAACTGCCGGTTTGCGGTGAACGGCATCCATAAGGCGTCGAGGTTGTTACGGTTGAACGCGGGCGCGGAAGACATGGGATTGGCTTTCCTGTTCGGCATGACCAAACATAAAGCCTAGCAGGGGGCGTGCTCCCCGCAAACGGCCGAAAGGTTGCCCCTACTTCCCCTGCGGGGTGTAGAGCGTCACCGGGCCGTCGATGCCCTTCATGCCGTACTTGCCGGCTTCCTTGAATTTCAACGGCTTGCCGGTGCACAGCTCGCGCACGATGTTGGTGACGAGGATGCCGTCGGTTTCGGCGGCGTCGCACACCCGCGCCGCCATCTGCACCGTAGAGCCGAACAGGTCGTTGTCCTCGACGATCGGCTCGCCTGCGTTGATGCCGATGCGCATGTGCAGGGGCAGCGCCGGCCATTCCTTGTTGTGCGCGACGACGCCGCGCAGCATGACCAGCGACGCCTCGACCGCCTGATGCGAGTGGCTGAAGCGCGCCATGATGCCGTCGCCCGTGTGCTTGACCTCGGTTCCGTTGTAGTCCTTCAGGGGGACACGAACGATCGCGTTGTGCGCGCGGACGATCTTCTGCGCGCCCTCGTCGCCCAGTTCCTGCGTGATCTTGGTCGAACCGACGATGTCAGTGAACAGCACCGTGATCGGGCCGTCGTTCTTGGCGACGTCGGTCTCCTTCGGATTGCGCCACTTCTTGATCGCCTTGGCCATGGCGCCGAGCGCCTTCTCGTCGCCCTTGGCGTATTTGCGCAGCGCCTTGGAGCCCGACTGGAACGTGCCGATGTACTGCGGCTCGAGCAGATATTCCTCGTACTTGTCGGCAAGCTTCTGCGCCGCATCCGCCTTGTTGCCGATCAGCACCAGCGCTTTCTGCAGCAACTCGACGAACTGCTGGTTCTTGAGTTTCTTTTCTTCCTTGACCACCTCGGTGGCGCCGGCGAGGAACAGGTTGGCGCCGAACTTGTCGGACCCCGCGATCTGGATCTGCTCCTTGATTAGTTGCGCGATCGATCCCTCAAGGAACTTCATCAGGGTCTGGGTCGCCCCGTCGGCGTCGCCCTCCGGCTGGGCCTCGCCCTCCTCCTCACCTTCTTCGTCTTCCTCGGCGTCGGCGGCGGCCTCCGCAATGGCCTCGTTCACGGCTGCGGGCGTGCTCGCAGCAGCGGCCGACACGCGGCGCGGCGCGCGCGCCGGCAGGCCCGCCATGCGGCGCAGGACGTCGAAATCCTCGTTGGTGAAGAAGATCATGCCGAGCAGCGCGGCGCACACGACGAAGGCGCCGACGAAGACGACAAAACTTTGCGGATCGAGAAACATCGGACCGGGCGTGCCGAAGTACCTTGCTAAATGGCGCCCGCGCTATACCCCACCGCGCTGGACCATCCAAGTCACGATAGCCGCGAACGCCAGACTGGCCGCTACGATAACCAGAATCTTAGTCAAAACAACCGCTTCCGGGCCCGATACCGCGTTTTGCACGGTACGCGCGGCCCCTCTGGCGGCGCCACCGCCCCCGGCCGGTGCATCGTCCTCGTCGCCGCCGACGCTGTAGTCCGACCAGCTGCGCTCCTCGTAATCGACCTCGAAGTCGTCCCAGCCGCCACCGCCACCACCGTAGTCGTCATCGTCGTCGCCGCCGCCGTAGTCGTCGTCGCCACCGGCGCCATAGTCTTCGTCGAACTCGCCGAGGTCCGGCTCGTCCTGGAGGCGGCCGGACTTCTTCTTAAGCTCGCTGGTGTAGATCGTCGATTCGCGGGTCAGGCGGGTCGCCGGATTGCGCTGTTCGCGCACCACCTTGACCGCCTGGATGTGCGCCTGCTTCGCCATCTGCTTGGCGTCGTCGACGGCTTCCTCGCGCTGGTGCGACTGGAAGTGGGCTTCCAGGATCCAGCGGTTGTTCTGCTTAACGTAAAGTTCGTAGTGGATTTCCATCAGGCGGCAAGGCGCTCTGTCCCGGCGGTGGGCCAGTGTCTCCGGGCCTGACGGCGTTGGCAAGCCTCAAGGGGGCAGATCACGAATCGATAAAGTCCCTGAGAATCCGACCGATTTCCGCGGTATGGGCGTCCAGCATCCCGTGGGAATAGGGCAAATTCAGCATCCGGCCGTTGGCCAACAGCGGCACGGCGCGCGGCGTCTGTTCGACCAGGTCGTCGTCCGGATTGATCAGCAGGATCGGCTGGCCCACCTGCGGCAGGTTTTCGGCCATGGCATAGGTAAAGGCGGCGCGATGGCCCCACCAGGCGACGGGCCCGCCACGCAGCGATTCGCAGAAATTCCGGGCCACGACCTGTTCGGGCACCTCCTTGCCGTAGAACTGCCACAACCCGGCGAAGCGGTCGGTCAGATGGGTGCCGTCCTCGCGCACCTCGAGCGGCTTGTTCCGCGCGTGCCGCAGCGCGCGCTCTTCTTCCGTGTAGAGCGGCGCCGAGACCATGATCACCTTGCGCACCAGGTCCGGTCGCTGGCGCGCCAGTTCCATCGCGGTCTGCGAGCCTGTGTGATAGCCCATCACGGCAATCCCGGTGAGGCCGAGCCGGTCGATCAGACCGCCCATGCACGCGGCATAGTCCTCGATGAGCGGCGGTTCGGCCGGCGGATCGGACTCGCCGAAGCCCGGCGTGTCGGGCGCGACGGCGATCCGGTCCTTGCCCATCTCGGCCACCAGAGCTTCGTAGATGCGACCCGAGTTGGGGCTCATGTGGAACATGACCAGCGGCATCTTCTGCGTCGGTGTCGCCGGCGCGGCGCGGCGCAGATGAATCAGGCCATAGGGGCCGTCGTAGAATTCGCGCCGCTCGGCCCTCGCCGGCAGGGTCGGGCGCGGCGGCGGCGGCTTTGGTTTCTGGTCGCTCGCCAACAGCGCCACGTCATCGCCATCGAAATAGTCGCGCAGCAGGCCGGCAAAGCGGCCAGGATGCACGTCGATCGACCCGTGCGAGAAATCGAACAGGTCGACGACGCGGCCGTTGGCGACGTAGTCCTTGGCCCGCGCGGTCGGCCCCGTCAGGTCGTCGCCGAAATTGAAGATCAGCACCGGCTGGCGCACCTGCGGAAGGTTCTCGGCATGGTGATAGTTGAACGCCGCGCGATGGCCCCACGGCGACTTCTCGCCGCCCTTCAGCGATTCGGCGAGGCCGCGGTGCGCCACGATCAGCGGCACGTCCGGCTTGCGGAACGTCTTGGAGAAATTCCACCGCCATTTGAAGTGCCCGCCGTCGCGTTCGATCTTCTCCGGCGCATAGTCGCGCTTCTGCCGGGCAAGCTCTTCTTCCGAGTAGATCGGCGCCGACACCAGCGCCAGCTTGCGCACCAGGTCCGGGCGCTGCAGCGCGAGTTCGACGCAGGTCTTGGAGCCTGTGTGATAGCCGACCACGTCGACCGTCTTGATCCCCAGCGCATCGAGCAGGTCGCCCATCGTCGCGGCATAGTCGGGAATCTCGGGCGGCGCCGGCGGCGCGTCGGAATCCCCGAAACCCGGCGTATCGGGCGCCAGCACGAAACGGTCGCGGCCCAGCACCGCCATCGGCGCTTCCCACATCCGGCTCGACGACGGACTGGAATGAATGAACAGGATCGGCGTCGCCCCCCGGCCCTGCTCGCCGGCGGACCGGTAGTGCAGCTGGCCGAAACGCCCGTCGATGTAGGCGCGGCGCACGCCGTCGGGACGCCGCCAGAACGACATGTCGTCGCGGGGCGCGGTCAATTCGGTTTCTGCGGCTTGTGAAAGGAAAGGTCGGCGGTCCCGAGACCGAGTTCGTGCTTGCCGAACGGCGTCACGTTGCGATCCCAGTTCACCGCGATCTGCGTGCCCATCGCGCAGATGTCGCGATAGTGGCGCTGGACCGGGTTGTCGTCGTAAAGGCCCATGGCGCCCATCTGGCGCACCAGCCGCGTCACCGCGCCGATCAGCAGCTTGGCGATGAAAGCGCGGTCGCGATTCATCTCGACCAGTTCGTCGCTCGACAGGCCCTGCCCGGCCGCGCCGCGCTCGTGCAGGATGCGGTTGTTGTTCTCGTACATCAGCCGCGCCGCCTTGATCTCGGCCGCGGATTCGGCGAGGCGCTGCTGGACCTGCGCCAGGCCGGCGACCTTGCCGCCGAACAGCGCGCCTTCGCGCACCGCGGTGATCTCGCGATAGTCGTGATAGGCGCCTTCCGCAGCGCCGAGCATCGGGCCGAGCAGGCTCGAGCCGAAATACGGGCCGAATTCGAGACGGTAGAGATAGTGCTCCGGGTTGACTTCGGCGCCCGGCGGATTGGGCGCGAAGGTCGCGCGAGAATCCATCACCCGATAGTCCGGCACGAAGATCTCGTCGCACCGCACGTCCTTGCTGCCGGTCGCCTTGACGCCGGATACGAACCACGTGTCCTCGATCGTGTAGTCGCTCTTCGGCATCAGCACCCGCAGGAACCCCGGCGCGTCGTGCAGGCCGCGTTCGCCGGCGTCGAGCGGCGCCGGCACCATGCACCAGTCCGCATGATCGACGCCGGAGGCGAAGCGCCAGGTTCCGTTGACGACATAGCCGCCGTCGACCTTGCGCGCCGTCCCTTCCTTGCGTGCCGATGCCGTCGCGATGATCTGATCCTGATTCGGGCCCCAGACCTCGTCCTGGCATTGCTTGGGCATGCGCGCCAGGATCGCCGCGTGGGCGCCGACCACCGAAACGATCCACGCAGTGGACGAGCAGGCCCGGGCAAGAACCCGCGCGGCCTCGGCATGGGCGGCCCAGTCCATCTCGTAACCGCCGTAGCGCTTCGGCTGCAGGATGCGCATCATCCCGGTGTCGAAAAGGTCGCGCACCGTCGCATCGGGCAACCGGCGCAGTTCCTCTGCCTCGTGGGCGCGCTCGCGCAGCGCCGGCAACAGGCTCTCGGCCCGCGACAGGATTTCGTCGAGGCTCGGGGCCGCTGCGTCTCGTTCTGCAATCGCCATGGTCTTTATCCTAGGAGGCCGCGCGGCCGAGTTCCTGATCCACGTGCGGGTCGCCGGTCGGCA
>JAYQVF010000068.1:10873-14623 GCA_038148335.1 Alphaproteobacteria bacterium
TCCTAGGAGGCCGCGCGGCCGAGTTCCTGATCCACGTGCGGGTCGCCGGTCGGCAAACCCAGCGCCCACTTGCCGTAGGGCAGCATGTTGCGATCCCAGTTGATGCCGATCTGCGTTGCCATGCCGTTGACGTCGCGCAGGTGGCGCTGGACCGGGTTCGAATCGAAGATGCCCATCGCCCCCATCATGCCGGCCAGCCTTTCGGTCGACTGGATGCACAGCTTGGCGACGAAACTGCGGTCGCGATTGATCTCAAGGCGCTTGGCGGCCGGGATCGCGGCGCCCTTGCGCCCCATTTCGCGCAGATAGGCGATCTGCTCGGTCATGATGACGTCGGCCGCATGCAGTTCGGCCGCGCTCTCGGCCACGCGCAACTGCACCGGCGCGTTGTCGGCCACCGCCTCGCCGGTCATGGAGCCGACGCGCTTGGCGCTGATCGCGCAATAATCGTTGTAGGCGCCTTCGGCGGTGCCGAGCAGCGGACCGAGCAGACTGGTGCCGACATAGGGCAGGAAATTGACGCGGTAGATGTAGCTGTCGTTGACCTTGCTCCCGGGCGGATTGGCCGCGAGCCACTCCGGCGCCGCGAGGGTGCGGTGCGCCGGAACGAAGGCGTCGTGGACCACGATGTCCTTGGTGCCCGTGCCGCGCATGCCGGCGACGTGCCAGGTGTCGGCGATCTCCCAGTCGCCGCGCGGGACCACGACCTGCGTCGGCGCCTTGTCGCCCTCGACCGTCACCGGGAACATCGCCCAGTCGGCATGATCGCAGCCGGAGAAGAACGCCCACTGGCCGCTCACGCGAATGCCGTCGCCCTCGCGTACGGCGGTGCCGTGACGCTTGACCGACCCGGTGCAGATCAGTTGGTCCTGCTTCGGACCCCAGACCTCGTCCTGCACCGCGCCCGGCATACGGCCGAGAAACGCCGCATGGGCGCCGACGACGGCGACGACCCAGGCAGTCGACGGGCAATGCTTGGCGACCTCGCGGCCGATCGAGAACTGCGCGCCCCATTCGAGCTCGAAGCCGCCATGGCGCTTGGGCTGAAAGAACCGCAGGAGCTGGTTGTCGAACAGCGCCTGCATGTTGTCCTTGAGGACGGCGCGATTGGCCTCGGTCTCGGCCGCGGTCTTGCGCAGTTGCGGTCCCAGCGCCGCGGCGCGGGCGACGAGTTCCTCTTCCATCTCGAGAGGATCGGTCGCGTCGACGTCCCTGACGGCCATGCCCTTGCCTCCGTTAGCCTTTTTTGATTCTTGGCACGCTGGCGGCGGTGCCGGAAGCACACCGCCCGGAGCGACCATCAGGCGATCAATGGACCCGATCCGCGCCTGCGGTTCAAGTCTCCGGCCCGCCCAGGGCGCCCGCGCGGCGCAGCGCCGCGATCCTGTCGGCATCGTAGCCCAGACGCTCGTGGAGAATCGCTCCGCCGTCCGCGCCCAGCGCCGGTGCCGGCGCAAAGGAAGTCGCGTCGCCTGCGACCTTTACCGGGTTGCCGGCAACGCCGATTTCGCTGCCGTCGACGTTCAGTCGCTGCACCATGGCGCGCGCAACCGCCTGGGGCGAGCCGAGCGCCTCGGCCACCGAGTTGATCGGCGCCGCCGGAATGTCAGCTTCCTCGAAAAGCGTCAGCCAGCTCGCGCGGTCGCGCGTCTTCAGCACGTCGCCGATCAGCGGTTCGAGCGTGGCGCGATGGTCGACGCGCGCGGCGTTGCTGGCGAACCGGGGATCGGACGCCAGTTCCGGCCGTTCGATCGCGGCGCAGAACGCTTGCCAGTATTTCTCGACGCCCACGGCCGCAACGACGATCGGCTCGTCGGCGGTCGCGAACGCCTGATAGGGGAAGAAGTTGGGGTGCCCCGCGCCGTGCGGCGGCGATGCTTCGCCGCTTGCCATGTAGTTGGTGACTTCGTCGCCGAGCAGTGCGATCTGCGCGTCGAACATGGCGACATCGACGCGCCGCCCCTTGCCGCTCCGCGCCGCCTCGAGCAGCGCCGCCAGCAGCCCCAGCATCCCGAACAGCCCGCCGGCCGTGTCGCCGAGGTGAAAGGGAATGTGCGCTGGGCCGGTCGCTTCGTGCCCGGTGAGGCTCATGCCACCGCCCAGGGCCTGCACCGTCAGGTCGTAGCCGGCCCGCTTGGCCCATGGACCGTCCTGCCCGAAGGCGCTGACCGAGCACGAGACGATTTTGGGATTGATCCCCGACAGCCGTGCATGGTCGAGCTTGAGCCGCTCCAGCACCCCCGGCCGGAAGTTGTCGAACACCGCGTCCGCGATCTGCACCAGCTCGTCGAACACGGCCAGCGCTTCGGGGTTCTTAAGGTCCAGCACCAGGCTCTTCTTGTTGCGGTTGTAGCTTTGGAATTGGGCGTTCTCACCGCGCACCTGCGGCCCGATCCGGTTCGTGCGCACCGGGTCGCCCGACGGCGGTTCGATCTTGATCACGTCGGCGCCGAGGTCGGCCAGCAGCATCGTGCCGTACGGCCCGGCCACAAACATCGACAGGTCGAGAATCGTGAAGCCGTTGAGCGGTCCCTTCGGCGTCATGTCCAGCCCCACAGGCGGGCGGCATTGCCCCACAGAAAGGCGTCGCGCGATTCGGGCCGCAAATCCATCTCGCGCACGTCGGCCACGGGCCGCGCATAGTCCATGAACGGATAGCCGGTGCCGAACAGCACCTTGTCGCGGCCGTAGGAGTTGAGGAAGTGTTTAAGCGCCGGCGGCAGGTACTTGGGCCGATGGCCGGAGGTGTCGATGAAGACCTTATCGTGCTTCCACGCCAGCCCGATCAGTTCGTCGGTCCAGGGAAAACCGGCATGCCCCGCGACGATCGTGAGGTCGCGGAAATAGAGCGCCACGTCGTCGAGATAGAGCGGCCGGCCATAGTCGGATTTCTCCATCACGGCGGTATGCCCCGCGAGCACCAGGGCCGGAATCCCGAGATCGACGCACGCCGCATAGAACGGGTAGTAGATCGCATCGTTGGGCGGCGCGCCGTACAGAAACGGCAGCACCTTGTAGGCGATCATGCCGTCTTCCGTTACTGCGCGGCGCAGCTCGCGCACCCCCTCCATGCCGCGGCGCGGATCGACGCTCGCGCAACCCACGAGGAGGTCGGGCGCTTCCGCAACCACTTCGGCGATCTTGCGGTTGTCCACCGGCGTGCCCGGGAAGTCGGTCGCCGACAGGACGATGCGGCTGACCCCGCCGGCGGCGGCCTCGTCCCGCAGCATCTTCGCCGTGATCGCCGCGCGTTGCGGCATGCCGAGCCGGTCGTAGAGATGCTGCATCTGTGGATAAGTCTTGAAATAGGCGACGTCCCAGTAGTTCGCCCAGACGTCGGCCACACGCATGTCGTTGCTCATCGGCGCATGAGTCGACGCGCGCGGCGTGAAGTCAAGTGCATCTCTCGAAACCAAAGGCGATCTCGTCCGTATCGATGGAGATTTCCACAGGCAATCGATGTGACCGCTGCCACAGTCCGGCCCCTTTGTCGTTGCAGCATCGGCGTGCGATTCCTAGGTTCGAAAGGCTGCTGGCACGAACCTTGCGGCCAATGGAATCGCCGTCCGCGTACAGGTGGACACTCGGACCTGTGTCTGAGCCAAACTGAAACAACTGTGGGGATTTGCCGTCCGTTCGTTTCATAAGTGGACAGTCGGCCCTGAACAGTCGACGCAGTTGAATAGGAATGGTGATCAGCGTGCCTTTGTTTCGTCTCTCTCTCACATCTCTGGCGGTTCTGGTGTGCCT
>JAYQVF010000069.1:0-14472 GCA_038148335.1 Alphaproteobacteria bacterium
GCCGGCGGAAGACCTGCTGCAGCGCTACCAGGAAGTCTGGGGCGGGAGTGTCGATCCGGTCTTCGAGGAACAGGCCTACTAGGGGCTATTCGCCGGCGCGGCGGCGCGCCGGGCCCGGTACTCGACATGCTCGATGCGATCGGCAGCGCCGACAATGCCGAAGCGTGGCTGACGGCGCAGCTCGACGCCGGCGCGCGCCTGATGGGCTTCGGCCATCGCATCTATCGCACGCGCGATCCGCGCGCCGACGTCCTACGCGCAGCGCTCGGGCGGCTCGGCGCCGACGAGGGACGGCTCGCGCTTGCGCGGCGCGTCGAGGCGGTGGCGCACCGGCTGCTCAAGGAGCGCTATCCCGGGCGCAACCTGGACACCAATGTCGAGTTCTATACCGCGCTGTTGCTCGACGCCGTCGGTCTGCCGCGCGACCTCTTCACCTGCGCCTTCGCCATGGGGCGGGTGTTGGGTTGGGTTGCCCATGCCTGCGAGCAGGCGGCGACGGGCCGCATCATCCGGCCGGCCTCGCGCTATGTGGGGCCGGCGCCGGCGGGTGTCGAACTGGCAGAAGTAGCGGGTTAGCCCGCCGCCGTGCCGCCGACGGTGAGGCCGTCGACGCGCACCGTGGGCAGGCCGACGCCGACGGGGACACCCTGGCCGTTCTTGCCGCAGGTGCCGATGCCGGGGTCGAGGGCCATGTCGCTGCCGATGGCGCTGATCTTGGTGAGGACGTCGGGGCCGTTGCCGATGAGCGTCGCGCCCTTGACCGGCGCGCCGACCTTGCCGTTCTCGACGAGGTAGGCCTCGGTGCAGGAGAACACGAACTTGCCCGAGGTGATGTCGACCTGGCCGCCCCCGAAGTTGACCGCGTACAGGCCCTTCTTGACGCCGCGCAGGATCTCTTCCGGGTCGCGGTCGCCCGACAGCATGTAGGTGTTGGTCATGCGCGGCATCGGCATGTGGGCGTAGGACTGGCGGCGGCCGTTGCCGGTCGGCGCCATGTTCATCAGCCGCGCGTTGAGCCGGTCGTGGAGGTAGCCGGTGAGAATGCCGTCCTCGATGAGGACGGTGCGGCCCGTCGGCGTGCCTTCGTCGTCGACGGTGAGCGAGCCGCGGCGGTCGGCGATGGTGCCGTCGTCGACCACGGTGACGCCCGGCGCCGCGACGCGCTGGCCCATCAGGCCGGCGAAGGCGCTCGTCTTCTTGCGGTTGAAGTCGCCCTCGAGGCCGTGGCCGATCGCTTCATGAAGGAGGATGCCGGGCCAGCCGGGACCCAGCACCACCGTCATCTCGCCCGCCGGCGCGTCGACCGATTCGAGGTTGACCAGCGCCTGGCGAAGGGCCTCGTCGACGTTGGACTGCCAGGCGTCGGGCTGGATGTAGGCGGTGTAGCCGGTGCGCCCGCCGGTGCCGTAGGAGCCCGATTCCTGGCGGTCGCCGTCGCCGACGACGACCGAGACGTTGAGCCGCACCAGCGGACGGATGTCGCCGACCTTGAGGCCGTCGGCGCGCATCAGCTGGACGACCTGCCACGAACCGGCGAGCGATGCCGACACCTGGCGCACGCGGGGGTCGCGGCTGCGAGCGTAGGCGTCGATGTCAGCCATCAGCTTGACCTTGTCCTCGAACGACACCTCGTTCAGCGGATTGTCGTCGACGTAGAGCCTGGCATTGGTCCCGGCCGGGCCTTCGGCGGCACGACCGCCGGTGCCGGTGCGCACCGCCTGGACGGTGCTGGCGGCGCGGGCGATGGCGTCCTCCGACAGTTCCGCGGCATGGGCGTAGCCCGTCGATTCGTCGGACACCGCGCGCAGGCCGAAGCCCTGGTCGGTATCGAAGGTCGCCGCCTTGAGCCGGCCGTCGTCGAAGGCGAAACTCTCGGACTGGCGGTATTCGAGAAAGATCTCGCCGTCGTCCATGCCCTGCAGGGCGTCGCCCACCAGACGCTCGACCCGCCTTTCGTCGAGGCCGGTGCGGGTAAAGAAGAGTTCTTGCGGCGATGGCAGGCTCATGCAGGGCTCCTAGATTGGGTTGTCCCGGAATATAGGGATTCGGCGGACCCGGTGCGAACCGCGGGAAGGACGGCCCGCGACATAATGACGCGGAATGCGGCGCCAGGCGCCGCGCAGGCGCGGAAAACGCCGCTGCCGGGCAAAAAATCGTTCCTAAACAATAAGTTGAAGAGATTGCTGCGCATCCGATCCGAGCCCCGGGGGCGCCGGAGTCGGCCTGCGGCGTTTCGCCCGCGCCGCGCCACTGGCAAGCTGGCGGCGGGTTCAGTAATACTGCGGCCCGCGTCCTGCGCCGGTCTCGGCGGCGGGATGAACTTTTTTGGAACGACCAGAGAACGGGTCTATCGGCATGTGGATTTCACGATTCTTCACGGTGGCGCTTGTCGCTATTGCTGCGGTCACCGCGCTGGCAGGCGCCGCCTGGGCGCAAGACTTCGTCGGCAAGTCGGCGCCGTGGCAGCTCGGTCTGCGCGAAGCGGCGTCGCCGACCATGGAGCGCCTCAACAGTTTCCACAACGGTCTGTTGATCCTGATCCTGGTGATCTCGGTCTTCGTGCTGCTGCTGCTCATGTACATCATGATCCGCTTCCGCGCGGCCCGGAACCCGAACCCGAGCAAGAACACCCACAACACGCTGCTCGAGGTCGTGTGGACCGTGGTGCCGATCCTGATCCTGGTCGCGGTCGCCGTGCCGTCGTTCCGCCTGTTGTACTTCGCGGACCGCACCGCCGACGCCGAGCTGACGATCAAGGCGATCGGCAGCCAATGGTTCTGGAGCTACGAGTATCCGGATCACGACAACCTCGCGTTCGATGCCGTCATGGTCGAGGACGAGGACATCCAGGAAGGGCAAGTCCGCTTGCTTAGCACCGACAACGATGTCGTGCTGCCGGTCAACACCAACATCCGCATCCTCACCACGGCGAACGACGTGATTCATTCGTTTGCGATGCCGAACCTCGGCATCAAGCTCGACGCGGTGCCGGGCCGGATCAATGAGACCTGGGTGCGGATCGAGCGCGAAGGCATGTATTACGGCCAGTGTTCGGAACTTTGCGGCGTGCGGCACGGATTCATGCCGATCGCCATTCGCGTCGTCAGCAAGGACGAGTTCGCACGCTGGGTCGACGAGGCGAAGGAGAAGTTCGCCCACGACGGCAAGCCCGGCTCGCTCGAAAAGGTCGCCGAGATCCGCGCCGAGAAGGCCCGGATGCTGGCGGCCCGCGCCGAAGTGCTCGACGCCGCGACCAACTGATCGTCTCACAGTAACAAGCGACTAACCGAAAGGTCCGACGCATGGCTCACGCCGCAGAAGCTCATCACGATCATCATCCGACCGGCTGGCGCCGCTGGGTGTATTCGACCAACCACAAGGACATCGGCACGATGTACCTGATCTACGCCATCATCGCCGGCGTGGTGGGCGCGCTCCTTTCGGTGGCGATGCGCATGGAGTTGGCCGCACCGGGGATGCAGATCTTCGGCGACAACTACCAGCTGTTTAACAACTTCGTCACGGCGCACGGCCTGATCATGGTGTTCTTCATGATCATGCCGGCCTTCATCGGCGGCTTCGGCAACTGGTTCGTGCCGTTGATGATCGGCGCGCCGGACATGGCGTTCCCCCGGCTCAACAATATCTCGTTCTGGCTGTTGATCCCGGCAGGGGCTCTGCTGGTCGGGTCGCTGTTCGTCGGCGACGGCGCCGGCACGGGCTGGACGGTCTACGCACCGTTGTCGACCAGCGGCCATCCGGGCGCGGCCGTCGACATGGCGATCTTCTCGCTGCACCTTGCGGGCGCATCGTCGATCCTCGGCGCGATCAACTTCATCACCACGATCTTCAACATGCGCGCGCCGGGCATGACCCTGCACAAGATGCCGCTGTTCGTCTGGTCGGTGCTGATCACCGCGTTCCTGTTGCTGTTGTCGCTGCCGGTTCTGGCGGGCGCCATCACCATGCTGCTGACCGACCGCAACTTCGGCACGGCGTTCTTCGATGCGGCTAACGGCGGCGATCCGCTGCTGTACCAGCACCTGTTCTGGTTCTTCGGCCACCCCGAGGTGTACATCCTGATCCTGCCGGCCTTCGGCGTGATCAGCCACATCGTCTCGACGTTCTCGCGCAAGCCGATCTTCGGCTATCTCGGCATGGCCTACGCCATGGTCGCGATCGGCGGCGTCGGCTTCATCGTGTGGGCGCACCACATGTACACGGTCGGCATGGACGTCGACACGCGGGCTTACTTCCTTGCGGCGACCATGGTCATCGCGGTGCCGACGGGCGTTAAGATCTTCTCGTGGCTTGCCACAATGTGGGGCGGTTCGATCAAGTTCACCGTCCCGATGCTGTTCGCGCTCGCGTTCATCTTCCTGTTCACGGTGGGTGGCGTCACGGGCGTGGTCCTGGCCAACGCCGGCATGGATATCGCCCTGCACGACACCTATTACGTGGTGGCCCACTTCCACTACGTGATGTCGCTCGGTGCGCTGTTCGGCATCTTCGCCGCGTTCTACTACTGGGCGCCGAAGATGTGGGGCCACATCTACAACGACACGCTCGCCAAGCTGCATTTCTGGCTGACCTTCATCGGTGTGAACCTGACGTTCTTCCCGATGCACTTCTCGGGTCTGGCCGGCATGCCGCGCCGTATCCCGGACTATCCGGATGCGTTCGCGGGCTGGAACATGGTGTCCTCGATCGGCTCCTACATCTCGGCGTTCGGGACCCTGATCTTCCTGTGGCTCATCGTCGACATGCTGCTGCGCGGCAAGAAGGCGGAAGCGAACTACTGGGGCGAGGGGGCAACGACGCTGGAGTGGACCCAGTCCTCGCCGCCGCCGTTCCACACCTACGAACAGCTGCCGCGGTTCTAGCCGCAGGCTGATCGCCGGTGACCGACCTGAACATGAGTGACAGCGCAGTCGCGGCGCCCGCCGAAGCGGGCGTCCGCGACTACTTCGCCCTGCTCAAGCCGCGGGTGATGTCGCTCGTCGTGTTCACCGGTTTCGTGGGACTGTTCGTGGCGCCGGGGGACATCCACCCGGTGACCGCGCTGATCGCGCTGCTGGCCATCGCGCTCGGTGCGGGCGCCTCGGGCGCGATCAACATGTGGTACGACGCCGACATCGACGCGGTGATGACCCGCACCCAGCGCCGGCCGATTCCGGCCGGACGGCTGCAGTCGTCGGAGGCGCTATCGTTCGGCGCGGTGATCTCGGTCCTGTCCGTTCTGACCATGGGTGTCATGGTCAACTGGGTGGCCGGCGCGCTGCTCGCGCTGACCATCGGCTTCTATGTCTTCGTCTACACGATGTGGCTCAAGCGCAGGACGCCGCAGAACATCGTGATCGGCGGCGCCGCCGGCGCGCTGCCGCCGGTCATCGGATGGGCCGCCGTGACAGGCGACGTCGGCCTGCTGCCGCTGGTGCTGTTCGCGATCGTCTTCTTCTGGACGCCGCCGCATTTCTGGGCGCTGGCGCTCTACCGCAGCGGCGACTACGAAAAGGCGGGCGTCCCGATGCTGCCGGTCGTCCAGGGCGACCGCGAGACGCGCCGCCAGATTCTGCTCTACAGCGTGCTGCTGGCACCGCTGGCCGTCACGCCCTGGCTCATCGGCGCGGCGAGCGTCTATTTCGCGGCGGCCACCGCCGTACTCGGTGTCGTCTTCCTGGCCATGGCCTGGCAGGTGTGGCGTCAAGCCGATGCCGACAATCACCGTGCGGCCAAGCGGCTGTTCGGCTTTTCCATTCTGTATCTGTTCCTCGTGTTCGCGCTGTTGCTGGCGGATCACGCGCTGGGACTGGCGCCGGGCGCATGAGGCGGTGATGAATGCCGATTGGCGAACAGCACAAAAAGAAACGGGCAAAGAACCTTGTGGTCGCGGGTGCGCTGATCCTGTTCGTCGTGCTGGTGTTCTTCGGCGCCATGGTCCAGATGGGCGGGGGCTGACGTGGTAGACCACAGCAAGCGCCGCTTTACCGCGCTGGCCCTGACCAGCGTTGTCGCCGGCATGGGCGGCGCCGCGTTCGCCGCGGTTCCGGCCTATCGCCTGTTCTGCCAAGTCACAGGGTTCGGCGGCACAACGCAACGCGCCGAGGCGGTGCCGACCGTCGTCAGCGACAGGATCATCACCATCCAGTTCGACGCCAATACCGACCGCGACCTGCCGTGGCGCTTCCGGCCCAAGCAGCGCCAGGTGTCGGTGCGCGTCGGCGAGGAAGGGTTGGCCTTCTACCGCGCTGAGAATCTGTCGGACGAGATCGTCATGGGGCAGGCCGGCTTCAACGTAACGCCGCTGAAGGTCGGCAAGTACTTCAACAAGGTCCAGTGCTTCTGCTTCAACGAGCAGGTGCTCCAGCCGGGGCAGGCGGTGGACATGCCGGTGACGTTCTTCGTCGACCCGGCGATCCTCGAGGACCGCGACCTCGACGATGTGCACAACATCACCTTGTCCTACACCTTCTTCCATCAGGAGATGAGCGAGGAAGAGGTGCGCAAGTATCGTCTTTCCGCCGCGCCCGTCGGGGCGGCGGCATCCAAGAACGGGATCAACTAGAAACCGGCAACACGGTTTGAGACAGGAGCGAGGCTAATGGCCGACACACACGCAAAAGGACACAGCTACCATCTCGTCGATCCGAGCCCTTGGCCGTTCGTCGGATCGATCAGCGCTCTGGTGCTGACCGGCGGTCTGGTCATGTACATGCACGAGGTGACCGTTTGGGTCGCCGTCATCGGCTTCATCATGGTGCTCTACACCATGCTGCGCTGGTGGCAGGACGTCACCAAGGAAGCCGAGCAGCAGGGGCACCATACCTCGATCGTTCAGCTCGGCCTGCGCTACGGCATGATGCTGTTCATCGCTTCCGAGGTCATGTTCTTCGTGGCGTGGTTCTGGGCGTACTACAACGCGGCCCTGTTCCCGACCGAGCAGATGGGCGGCACCTGGCCGCCGGAGGGCATCGTCACGTTCGATCCCTGGAGCCTGCCGTTCCTGAACACGATCATCCTGCTGACGTCGTCCACCACCGTCACGTGGGCGCACCATGCGCTGCGGCACGGCGACTACCGCGGCCTGAAGCGCGGCCTGTGGCTGACGATCCTGCTGGGCATCGTCTTCTCGATCGTTCAGGCGATCGAGTACAGCGAGGCGGCGTTCTCGTTCACCGGCGGCATCTACGGCTCGACCTTCTTCATGGCAACCGGTTTCCACGGTTTCCACGTGATCGTCGGCACGATCTTCCTGATCGTGTGCCTGGTGCGCGCCTATCTGGGCCACTTCAAACCCAACCAGCACTTCGGCCTCGAGGCGGCTGCCTGGTACTGGCACTTCGTCGACGTGGTCTGGATCTTCCTGTTCTGCTCGATCTACTGGTACGGCGCGGGCAGCGTGGTCCACTAAGAAACGATACGGGGATGACGGACAACGACCAGCACGGTTATGCGTCCGTCTCCCCGTTGCGCGCCGGTCTGACCGGCCGTTGCCCTCGCTGTGGCGAGGGCAAACTTTTTTCCGGCTTCCTCGATGTTGCGGAGACCTGTTCCAGCTGCGGTCTCGAGCTCAAGGCGCGCGATACTGGCGACGGTCCGGCGGTGTTCATCGTGCTGATCGTCGGCGCGCTGGTCGTTGCGGCGGCGCTGATCGTCGAGGTTTCCTACCAGCCGCCGCTGTGGGTTCATGCGCTGCTGTGGACGCCGATGATCCTGGGGCTGTCACTTGGGCTGCTGCGGCCCCTCAAGGCCACCTTCTATGCGATCAACTACCAGAGACGGCCCGACCTAAGATGAGCGCTCCCGAATCGCCGGCTGTCCGGGTCCGGCGCCCCTTCCGGCCGACGGTCGGCTCCACCATCGCCGCGGTGATCGGCATAGCCGTCATGCTTGGCCTCGGGTCGTGGCAGGTCTACCGGCTGGGGTGGAAGAACGACCTGATCGCCGAGCGCACGGCCCAGCTCGAGGCGGCGCCGATCCCGTTGCCTGCCGCCGATGCCGATCTGCCCGGCATCATGTGGCATCCGGTCGAGATCACCGGCCGCTTCCTGCACGACAAGGAACTGCATCTCGGCGCGCGTTCGCAGCGCGGCAACGTCGGTCTGCATGTGCTCACGCCGCTGGTCCGGGACGACGGCACGACGGTGCTGGTCAACCGCGGCTGGGTGCCGCCCGACAAGAAAGAACCGGAAACCCGCAGTGCGGCGCAGATGCCGGGCACGGTGACCGTTCGCGGCATCGCGACGCCGGGCGCGGGCAAGAACGTGTTCACACCGGACAACGATCCGGTGAAGAACTACTGGCTGTACGTCGATTACGAGCAGATGTCTGCGGCGGTGGGCCGCGACTTGCAACCCGTCGTGGTGGACGCCGACGAGACGCCGAACCCGGGCGGATTCCCGATCGGCAAGCAGACGCGGCTCGATCTTCCCAACGACCATCTCGGCTACGCCATTACCTGGTACGCGCTGGCGCTGGCGCTGGCGGCGGTTTACGTCCTGTGGAACGTGCAGCGGGCGCGCAACGAGGACGCCGCCCCCTAGCCCGAAGCGGCCGCGTGGCCTACAGTCCGCGCCCCATGAGCTCCTATTCGACCCTAGAGCAACGCTTCCGCCGCCTCGGTGTCCTGGGCGGCGTCGAGCAGGTCCTGCATTGGGATCGTGCCGTGATGATGCCGCCCGGCGGCGCCGGCGCGCGCTCGGATCAACTCGTCGAACTGAGCCTGATGGCGCACGAACTCATGACGGCGCCCGACATGGACGACCTGCTGGGCGAAGCCGAAGCCGCGTCCGGCGGCTTGACGGATTGGCAGCAGGCCAACCTGCGCGAGATGCGGCGGCTGTGGCGCCACGCCACGGCATTGCCGAGCGATCTGGTCGGCGCGCTGTCCCAGGCCAATTCGGCGTGCGAGATGGCATGGCGGGAGGCGCGTGCGGCGGACGACTTCGCCGCCGTCCGCCCGGCACTCGAGAAGGTCGTTGCCCTGGCGCGCGAAAAGGCCACGGTCAAGGGCGCGGCGCTGGGTCTCGATCCCTACGACGCGCTGCTCGACGCCTACGATCCCGGCACGCGCCATGCGGAGGTCGACCGCATTTTCGCGGAACTGCGCGCCGTCCTGCCCGGGTTGATCGACCGCGTCGTTGCGCGCCAGGCGGCGGGGCCGGCGCTGCTGCCGATCGACGGCAAGATCACGACGGCGGCGCAGCGCAAGCTCGGCGAGCGCATCATGGTCGCGATCGGCTTCGATACCGACTTCGGCCGGCTCGACGTCAGCCACCACCCGTTCAGCGCCGGCGTACCGGACGACGTGCGTATCACGACGCGCTACAAAGCCGACGACTTCACCGAGTCGCTGATGGCCGTCATCCACGAGACCGGCCATGCGCTCTATGAACGGGGGTTGCCCGCGGAATGGCGTTGGCAGCCGGTCGGTATGGCGCGCGGCATGACGGTTCACGAATCCCAGTCGCTGCTGATGGAAATGCAGGCCTGCCGCAGTACCGGCTTCGTCCGATTCGCAAGCCCGATCATGCGTGAAAACTTCGGCGGCACCGGGCCGGCCTGGGACACGGACAACATGCTGCGCCTCTATCACAAGGTCGAGCGGTCGCTGATCCGCGTCGAAGCGGACGAAGTGACCTATCCGGCGCACATCATCATGCGCTACGACCTCGAGCGGGCGATCGTGGCCGGCGACCTGACGGTGGCCGACCTGCCCGGCGCGTGGCGGGAAGGCATGAACAAGCTGCTGGACGTTGCAGTGCCGAACGACGAGGACGGCTGCATGCAGGACATTCACTGGTATGGCGGCGACTTCGGCTATTTCCCGACCTATACGCTGGGGGCCCTGGCGGCGGCGCAGCTTTTCGCCGCAGCCTGCACGGGCGATCCCGCGATCCTGGAAGGTATCGGCAAGGGCGATTTCGCTCCCCTGCTGTGCTGGCTGCGGACTCACGTTCATGGCAAGGGCTCGCTCCTTGCGACCAACGACCTCATCGAACAAGCCAGCGGCGCGCCCCTCGGAGCGGCCGCGTTCCTGGCCCATGTCGAACAGCGCTATCTGAGCTGACCATGCCCTTCCGCGCCGCTCATGAAACCTGCGGGGCGCGAGGATGATTCGATTTCACCGCCTGTTCGATCCGCATTCCGGGGCAGACCTGCGCCGGTTCGGCAAGATTCGCGAGATGTTCGACCGGGCATTCCCAGCGGAGCGGGAGGCCGCGGACCGGATCGAGGCGCATCTGCCCAAGCCGCCCGGCAGCACGGCCGAACTCATCGTCCTCGTGGCCGAGGACGAGAACGCCAACGTTCTCGGGTTTTCCGCCACCTATTACTTCCCGCAGATTCGCCTCGGCTACCTCTACTACATCGCGAGCGATCCCGACCGGCCGGCGCGCGGCATCGGCGGCGCCGTGTACGAAGCGACACGCGAACTACTGATCGGGCGCGACGCCCGTGGCCTGTTCCTCGATGCCGGTCCCGACGACCCCGACAAGCTCAAGGACCGAAGCGGCGTCGCGCAGAACCGCAGCCGCCTGAAGTTCTACGAACGCTACGGCGCCTTCCCGGTGGTCAATACCCTCTATGACGTGGAGGGCAATCCGGCGAACGACCACTACAAGGTGTTCCTGCTCTATGACGGTTTGGGCCGCCGCCGTCCGCCGCGACGCGCCGACGCCCGCAAGTTCGTCCAGCAGATGTTCAAGGTCCAGTATGGGCAGGAGGCGAGCGACCCCTACGTCCGCAGGATCGTGGCGTCGTTTCGCGACGACCCCATTCAGCTACGTCCGCCGCGCTATATCAGGAGCGAAACGCCGGGGCCAAAGGGGCCGCGATTGCGACCGCTCGCCCTCGTCGTTTCCGAGCGCCACCGCATCCACCACCTGCGGGAAAAGGGCTACGTCGAGCGGCCCGTGCGGATCGATGCGGTGCTGCGCGGCCTCGAAGACGTTCCCCATACGCGCTATCCGCTGCGCCGATTCGGCGAGGAGCCGATCCGCCAGGTTCACGACCCGCGGTTCGTGGCCTACATCGCCGCCATGTCGGAAAAGCTCGGACCCAAGGAACTGCTCTATCCCGAGGTGTTTCCGGTGCGCCGTCCCGACCGCCGCCCGAAGGAGCTGAAGAGCCGTGCGGGCTACTACTGCATGGACACCTTTACGCCGCTGACCCGGAACGTCTATCGCGCCGCCAAGGCGGCGGCGGATTGCGCGCTGACTGCGGCCGACCTCGTCCTCGAAGGCGAGCGCATGGCCTATGCGCTGTGCCGCCCGCCCGGCCATCATGCCGAGCCCGCGCTGTACGGCGGCTTTTGCTACTTCAACAATGCGGCGATCGCCGCCCACTGGCTGTCGTACAACGGCAAGGTTGCCGTGCTCGACATCGACTACCATCACGGCAACGGCACGCAGGAGATCTTCTACCACCGGCGCGACGTTCTGACGGTGTCGATCCACGGTACGCCGCACAACTCCTACCCGCACTTCGCCGGGTTCGCCGACGAGCGGGGCGAGGACGAAGGCAAGGGCTTCAACCGCAACTATCCCCTGCCGCGCGGCGTAACCCCGGAACGGTATGTCGAGGTCCTGGCTGACGCGTTGAAGCACATCAGGAAGTTCGCGCCGTCCTGGTTCGTCGTATCGCTCGGCTACGACATCATGCGCGGCGATCCGACGGGATCGTTCCTGCTCAATGCCCAGGCGATGCGCCAGGTCGGCGCCATGATCGGTGCAATGGGGTATCCGACGCTGGTCGTGCAGGAGGGCGGGTACTCGGTCTGGAACCTGCGTCAGGGCGCGCAGGCGTTCTTCACCGGCCTGACCCGCTCCTACTACTGAAGCCGGGCGTTCAGCCCAGCTTGAAGTGCTTCGAGAGCTTGAGCCCCTGGCGCTGGTAGTTGGATCCGATTCCCTGCCCGTACAGCTTGTCGGGAATCCGCGTCAGCGGTTCGTAGACGAGTTGCCCGACGGTCTGGCCGTGCTCCAGGAGGAACGGTACTTCGAACGAGCGGACCTCGAGCACCGCGCGCGATCCGGCCGAATGGTCCTCGGAATAGCCGAAGCCCGGATCGAAGAAGCCGGCATAGTGGACGCGGAACTCGCCCTTCAGCGGGTTGAAGGGCAGCATCTCGGCCGCGTAGTCGGGCGGCACGCGGACCTCTTCGCGGCTAACCAGGATGTAAAAGGCGTTGGGGTCGAGGATCAGGTTGCCGTGGGGCGCCGTGACCGGTTCCCAGAAATCGGCAACCGGATAGGCGCCCACCCGGTCGACGTCGATGATGTCGGTATAGGCCCGCGCCTTGTAGCCGACGATGCCGTCCGGTCCCTGGCCACGCAGATCGACGGAGACGGGGACATCGCGGTGAATAGCGTCGCCTGGCAGGTCGTCGCCTTCGGGCATGGACAGGAGGCCGATGCGGTCGTGCAGCCGGCGGGTTTGCGCGGCGCTGGGCGACGGCGAGCCGCGGCGCAGCCGCATCTGGATGAGGCGCGATCCCTGGCGGACCTTGATGCTGAAGGTACGCGGCGAGACCTCGACGTAGAGCGGCCCGGCATAGCCCTCGGGAATGCGGTCGAATTCCGTCGCATAGTCGGCGATCAGTCGCGTGAAGATGTCGAGTCGGCCGGTCGAGCTCTTGGGGTTGGCGATGCCCGCCAGACCTTTTCGCAGCTTCACCGATTCGAGCAGAGGAACGATGTAGACGCCGCCGCGCTCGAGCACTGCTTCCTTCGTCAGGTCGATCTCATGCGTGCCCAGCGCGTCGATTTTGTGACGGACCGTATGGTTCTTGCCGGGAAGAAAGCTGGCCCGCACCCGGTAGGCGACCGGCCCAAGACGCAGGTCGAGGCTCGAGGGTTGAATCTGTTCCGGGATGATGGCCGGATCGGCGCGCAGGGCGCCGGCCTCGGCCAGGGCAACGATTTCCTGGGAGGGCAGGATGCCGGTGTTGAAACGGCGGCCGCTCTCCTCGGCCTCATGCGGGTCCGGGAAGAGCGCGTCGGCGTGAGCCTGCGATTCGCCTGCCATTCAAGGTTGGTAGCAGACGCGCCGAGGGCTCACAACGCCGCAGTTATCCCCAAAGCGCGTCGCGCTGCCCCCATGTTATCCCCGTGTTAAAGCCCTGATTCCCGTCGTTGTTCGAGATAATCCACAGGGTCGCGCACAGGCCTGCGCGGTTGCCTGCCCGCAGGTCCCTGTTTAGTCTGTGCCGCCCCGCGGATCGGGCCCCTACCTTGGGAGTTTTCGTCCTGAAATTCATCAGTACGCGCGGTAACGCGCCGGTTCTCGACCTGGCCGAGGTGACGCTCGCAGGCCTCGCCCGCGATGGCGGTCTCTACGTGCCAGAAGCCTGGCCGACCTTTACCCGTGAGGAAATGGTGGGCATGGCCGGACTGTCCTATGCCGACCTCGCGGTTGCAGTGATGACCCCCTTTGTCGGCGGCGCGATTCCGGCGCCGGATTTCCGCGAGATGGTCGCCGCCGCCTACGCCACCTTCGATCATCGTGCCGTGACCCCGCTGCGCCAAAGCGATGCCGACGAGTGGGTCATGGAGCTGTTCCACGGCCCGACGCTGGCCTTCAAGGACTGCGCCTTGCAACTGCTGGGACGGGTGTTCGACCACCTCCTCCGGCGCGACGGGTCGCGGGTGACGATCGTCGGCGCGACGTCCGGCGATACGGGATCGGCCGCGATCGAAGCGTGCCGCGACCGCGACGCGATCGACGTCTTCATCCTCTATCCCCACGGCCGGGTGTCCGAGATCCAGCGGCGGCAAATGACCACCGTGGCGTCGGCGAACGTGCACTGCGTCGCTGTCGAGGGGAATTTCGACGACTGCCAGGCGCTGGTCAAAGGCATGTTCGACGACGGCGCGTTTCGCGACAGGCATCGCCTATCGGCCGTGAACTCGATCAACTGGACGCGGATCATGGCGCAGGTGGTTTATTACTTCCATGCGGCCCTGGCGCTCGGCGCACCGCACCGCGAGGTTGCGTTCTCGGTGCCGACCGGGAACTTTGGCGACATCTTTGCCGGCTATGTCGCTGCGAAGATGGGCTTGCCGATCGCGCGTCTGACGATCGCCACGAACCGCAACGACATTCTGGCGCGATTCATGGCGACCGGCGTCTACGAAGTGCACGGCGTCATGCCGACCATGAGCCCGAGCATGGACATCCAGGTATCGAGCAACTTCGAACGTTTGCTGTTCGATCTCATGGGGCGCGACGGCGGAGCGGTCGCGGGCCTGATGGCCGACCTCAAGGGCAGCGGCCGGTTCTCGGTCAGCCAGAACGTGCTGGCACAGGCGCGGGACCTGTTCGCCGCCGGTGCAGCCAGCGAGGAGGAGACCCTGCGCACCATCGCCGAGGCGTGGCGGACCACCGGCGTGCTGGTCGATCCGCACAGCGCTGTCGGCATCCATGCCGGCCGAAAAGAGAAGATCGCCGGCGTGCCGCTGGTCCACCTGGCAA
>JAYQVF010000070.1:0-14358 GCA_038148335.1 Alphaproteobacteria bacterium
GGGCAGCGCCGCGTCGCTGCGACCGCGCCGCCGCCGCGGACGGAGGAGCGGCTCAACTACGGGGTCATTCTCGGACAGCACGTCGTGCGCATCCTGCGCAGGGCCGAACTCGCCGACGAAACCAAGATGCGCAACGTCGAGGAGGCAATCGACCTGGTCCAGTTCCGCGTCGAACGCGCCAAGCCGGGCATCGTCGTCTTTCCGGAATTCTTTATCACCGGGGCCCAGGTCAACCGGCCGCCGGAGGTGTGGGCCAAGATCGGCGTGCGCTTTCCCGGTCCGGAGATCGACCGGCTGTCGAAGTTCGCCCAGGACATGAAATGCTACGTCGCGGGCGGATGCTTCGAAGCGGATGACGATTGGCCGGGGCGATTCTTCAACACCGCCTTCATCATCGACGATTCCGGCAACGTCATTCACCGCTACCGCAAGATCCAGTGTGCCGACGTGATGGGCACGCTGCCCGACACGACGCCCGGCAGCGTCTATTCGCGCTATGTCGACATGTATGGTTACGAGCATCTGTTTCCCGTCGCCGATACGCCGCTGGGCCGACTCGGCACCATCGTCTGCTTCGACATGAATTTTCCGGAAACCAGCCGCGCGCTGGTCCGGCGCGGGGCCGAGGTGATCCTGCATCCGACCTCGGAGCCGCATAACGGCGGGCGAACCGGCTGGGAGATGGGGCGCCGCACCCGCGCCTTCGAGAACACGGCCTATGTCGTCTCGGCGGCGATGGGCGGCGAATACCTCAATCATGAGGACACCGTGCCCAACCTGTATTCGCGCGGCCACGCGAAGATCGTGAACTACGACGGCAGCGTTCAGGTCGTGGCCGACGGGCCGGGCAGGGTGGCGCTCGAGGGCCGCATCGACCTGCGCGCCCTGCGCAAGGCCCGGGCCAATCCGCTGGTCAACCTCGCCGCCTGGGACGAGCCGGTGGTCTACGGCCACGTCTATGCCGTCCGCCGCGGCATGCCGAACGATCTATGGGCCGACGACGCGGCGGAGTTCCCGTACCGCGGCATGAAACCGACCATCGAGGTCGTGAAGCACTACACGCAGGAAGGTGTTTTCGTCCCGCCCGCCGCGGCATAGTCTCGTCCGGCAGGCGGGGCAGTTCCGCTCCCGCCCTATTTTCCCACCCAGGGGTTCCGCTCGTGCTGTTGTTGTTGGCCGGTCTCAGCGCCATCGGCTGGATCGGCGGTGTCATGTACACGCCGGCGATTCCGCAAATCGCGCGGGACTTCGGGGCCGACGCATCGGCGGCCCAGTTCACCCTGACCGTCTTCGTTCTCACCTTCGCGGTTGCCCAGCTCGTCTACGGCCCGGTATCCGACCGGTTCGGTCGGCGGCTCGTCCTGTTCGCCAGCCTCGCGGTGTACGGCGTCGGTTCGGTCGCGGTGGCGCTGGCGCCGACGATCGACTGGCTGATCGGCGCCCGGGTGGTTCAGGCATTCGGCGCCGTGGGCGGCACCGTGCTGGCGCGCGCCATTGCCCGCGACATCTGGGACTTCCCGCAGGTGCGCCGGCCTCTGGCGCTGATCAACAGCGGCGGGACGGTGGCGCCGCTCTTGGCGCTCGTCGCCGGCGGTTTCGTCTCGACGGCGCTCGGCTGGCAGGGAGTGTTCTGGGTAACGGCAGCCATTGCCTTCGCCTTTCTGGCAATCGCGATCGCGTTCCTGCCCGAAACCCACACCAAACGGGCGAGCGATGCCTATGGCGGCATGCGCATGCTGACCAACTACGGTCGTCTCCTCCGATCGCCGCTGTTTCTGTGCTACGCGGCGTCCCAGGGTCTGATCAGCGGCGGCATATTCGGATTCATGACTGGTGCCCCGTTCGTCGTCATCGAAACCATGGGCATCGATGCCGGGCTTTACGGCATTCTGACGGCAGCGATGCCGACCGGGTTCGTGATCGGCAACCTGATTTCGAGCCGCATATCCCATCGCGTCCCCATCGCGCCATTGATGGTGGCGGGTTGTTCCCTCGCGGCCGTCTGCGCGGTCGTGTCGTTCGCCTTCGTGCTGGCGGGAACGCTCGAACTCTGGATTCTCTACCCGTTCATGCTGGTCTACACGATCGGGGTCGGGCTCAACGTTCCCAACTCGATGGCGGCCGCGCTGGAGATCGATCCGAAGATCGCCGGGACCGCCGCCGCGTTGCTGGGGACCATCTCCTTCAGCTGCATGGCCCTATCGAGCTTTCTTGTCGGATGGGTCGAAAGCGGCGACGGCCATGGTGTGACCGGCATGCTGGCGGTTCTGGCGGTTGCCGGGTGGTCGCTGGCGATGAGCGCGGTCGTGCTGGCGCGCCGCGCGTCTACGGCGTAGCCGGCTCGCCGCGCGCCTCGACGTCGGCGGCGTGACCGCGCCAGCTCTGGGCCTCGATGAAGACGCGCCGCACCTCGGGGTGGGATTCCTTGATCCGCCGTTCCAACTCGCTGATCGCGGCCTCGACGTCCACCGATGAAAGCTGGTCCGCGAAATCGAGGCTCAGGTTCAGCAGGATGTCCTGCGGGCCCAGATGCATGGTCAGCAGCTCGTTGGTCGCCAGGATGCCCGGCGTTTCGTCGACGATCCGGCGGATGCTGTCCCGCATGCCGCGGCTTGCCGACTCGCCGATCAGCAGGCCTTTGCTCTCGTAGGCCAGCAGCACTGCGATGACGGCCAGGATGCAGCCGATGAGAATGGAGGCGACGGCATCGAGCTCGGGCATGCCCAGGGCGTGCGACAGCGCGATGCCGACCGCGGCGACAATCAGGCCGAGCATCGCCGCGCTGTCCTCGAACAGAACGGTAAAGACCGTCGGATCCTTGCTGCGCCGGATCTCCAGCAGAAATGACCGGTCGCCCTGTATTCGTCTGAATTCGCGGTACGCGACGGTCCAGGCTGCGCCTTCGAACAGCATGGCGGCGCCCAGGACGACGTAATTGACCAGCGGGTCGCGCAGTTCGTGCGCTTGTCCGGTCAACGCGGTGATGCCCTCGTAGATGGAAACGCCGGAACCCACCGCGAAGATGAGGACCGCGACGACGAACGTCCAGAAATACAGCTCCATGCCATAGCCGAACGGGTGCATCTCGTCGGCCGGGCGGTTGGCGCGGCGGATGCCGTAGAGCATCAGGATCTGGTTGCCGCTGTCGACCACCGAGTGGATCGCTTCGCTCAGCATCGCCGAACTGCCGGTCGTGAAGGCCGCGGCAAACTTCGTCACGGCGATCATCAGATTGCCCGCCAGCGCGGCATAGATGACCTTCTTGGAGCCGCCTTGCGTCGCCATCCTTAGGGCTGCGCCGGGCTGGCGTGCTGCGCCGGGGCTTCCTTGATATAGAGATCGCGCTGCGGGTAGGGAATCTCGATGCCCTCGGCGTGGAACTTGTCCCAGATTCGCAGAAACAGGTCGCTGCGCACGTTGATCGTGCCGTTCATCGGGTCGTCGATCCAGTAGCTGACCAATAGGTCGACCGAGCTGTCGCCGAATCCCTTCAGAAAGCACTTGGCGGGCGGATTCTTCAGGATACGCGGCGTATCCGCTGCCGCCTCAAGGCAGATCGCCATCGCGCGGCGTACGTCCGACTTGTAATGGATTCCGACATCTGCCGACTGGCGAACGTTGTTGTCGCTGTAGGACCAGTTGACGACCTGAGTGGTGATGAAGTCTTCGTTCGGGATCAGGTACTCGTGGGCGTCGGGCGTTACCACCGACACATAGCGGGCGGCGAGCGACGAAATGCGGCCATAGGTATTCCCGATCTCGATCACGTCGCCGGGTTTGATCGACTTGTCGAGCAGGATGATGATGCCCGAGATAAAGTTGCCGACGACCTTCTGCAGCCCAAAGCCGATGCCGACGCCCAGTGCGCCGGTGAACACGGCGAAGGCCGTCAGGTCGATGCCGACACTGCTGATCCCGGCCACGACCGCGACGATGATCAGGATGATCCGCGACAGATTGACCAGCAGCACCTTTACCGAAGGCGTCAGGTCGGGAATTCCCTGAATGCGCTTCTCGAGTGCGGCCGAGGCGGCTATCGCCAGCCACAGGAGAACGCCGAGCACGGCGATGCCCTTGAGCACCGTGAGCGCCGATACCCGCAGCTCGCCGAGCGAGAAGGAGGCCGCGTCGAGCGCGGCGACGGTCGGCTCCAAAAGGCCGAGGATATTGAGAGCGGCGATTGTCCACGCGACGAGGGCGACGAACCGCGTCAGCGCCGTATCCCCGGCGACGCCGGAAAAGAGGCGGATCACGGCCCATGCGTTGAACAGGCTTGCAATGACGCTGAGAACCCGGTGGGGCAGGCCGAGGCTGTTGGCGAGGCCGACGGCGAGCCACAGCAGAACGATGGCGGCGATCGGTAGCGCCAGCCCGGAGAGCGTGTGCCTGATTCGCGAGGCGCGGCCGTTGAGCGGCCCGAGGCTCATGAGCCACACGATTCCCTGGCGCAGCGGCCGCCGGAGGAAGAACGCCAGCGCGATGAGGGCGATCGCAACGAGTGCCTGGACGAGCGTCGCCGGTACGAGAACGTTTCCGGTCACCCAGTCCTGGGCCGCCGTCAGCCAACGCGCCAGGCTATCGCTGTTGATCCGGTTCATTTCGCTTTCATATCCAGCGCAGCCGCCGCAGGACAACGACCTCCACCGCGACGAGGCCGACGAGAAGGGCGCAAAGGACGCCGAAGGCCCAGGGTGACTGTGCCCCCGGAATGCCGCTGACATTGACGCCGAGCAGTCCCGTGATGAATCCGAGCGGCAGCATGATCGTGGCGACGACCGTCAGCAGGTACATCGTCCGGTTCATTTGCTCCGCCATCTGCGTTGTCAGTTCGTCCTGGAGCACCGCGGTCCGGTCACGCACCGCGTCCAGATCTTCGACGTAGCGCATCGTCCGGTCCGAGACCTCGCGCAGGCGCCCGCGGTGGTTGCCGTCGAGGATCTTCGTCTCGAGCGTCGGCAGGCGCGTGAGCGCGTCGCGTTGCGGCGCAATGTGGCGGCGCAACGCGATGGCTTCGCGGCGGATCTCGTGCAGGTCGGCCCGGATTTCTGACGAGCGCCGTTCGCCGATGTCCGATTCCAGGGCGTCGATGCGGTCCTCGATCTCTTCGATCACCGGTTCCATCCGACGTGCGAGGTTCTCGGCGAGCCGCGCCATCACGCCGGCAGACCGGCGCGGGCCGCGTCCGGCCTCGAGGTCGGCGCGGATGTCCTGGACCGACAGCAGGAGGCGGGTGCGTACGGTGATGATGCGATCCGCCGTGACCCAGATGCGTACCGACACCATGTCTTCGGCGTCAGCGCCCGGGTTCAGATTGACGCCCCGGAGCACGGTGAGGATTCCGTCCCCGACCGCGGAGGTGCGCGGTCGCGGGTCTTCCTCAAGGAGGGCCTGCGCCGTGAACTGGTCCAGGCCGCTTTCCTCGCGCAGCCAACGTTCGGCCTCGGGGATGTCGCGTTGCAGGTGGACCCAGAGCGGTCCCTGGGCGGGTTGCCACGCCCGTACACCGTCCCAGTCGAGCGACCGACCGCCGCCTTTCCCGTCGAGAACGGCTGCGTGGACCAGGCCGCCTTTGTCCGACATCGGCGCGTCAGTCTTCCTTGGGGTCGTGCCGCAGCGACAGGGAGTTCATGCAGTAGCGCAGGCCGGTAGGACGCGGCCCGTCCGGGAAGACGTGGCCCAGGTGCGACCCGCACCGGCTGCACGTGACTTCGGTGCGGATCATGCCGTGGCTCACATCGCGCTCCTCGGTGACGCGATCCGCGCCGATCGGCTCGTAGAAGCTCGGCCAGCCGCTGCCCGAATCGTATTTCGCGTCGGATTGGAACAGCGCCTGTCCACAGGCCCGGCACAGGTAGGTGCCGGGTTTCTTGTAGTCGTTGTATTCGCCGGTGAACGCGCGCTCCGTGCCCTTCTGGCGCAGCACGTGAAATTCCTCGGGCGAGAGCTCCTTACGCCACTCGGCGTCGGTTTTGACGACCTTGTCTGCCATTGCACACTCCTTTGCCACGAAGTGTGTCAGGGCGGCGCGAAACGGTCCAGTCGGACTAGTTCGTGCTCGACGCGGATGATCCGCCGCCGTCGCTCGATGCAATGGCGACTCCGATGCCGATGACGACCGCCAGGCCGATCGCAGCCGCGACGGCGCCCGTCGAGAGCGTGCCGACGCCGCGCGCCGACTGACCGGAAGCGGCGCCTGCGCTTTGTCGCGGCAGGCCGACCCCGGTCTTGGACGCCTGCGATTGGGCCCAGCCGGTTGCCGGCATGGCAAGGAGGAGCGCGGCCACGAGGGCGAGACCGAGCGGGCGTCGTGTCGATAATTTCATGGCCTGTCCCTTGTCTGCGGGTAAGCGCGGCATGTTCCATTCTATCTAGCCGCTCGTGGTTAACGAGGGATAAACGGCATGCGTCGCCGGCGTTGCCCCGGGCTCGTGCCCATCGTACAAGGGCCGGATGAGGCGGACTTTTCTTGGTGTTCTGGCGGTGGCCATGGTTCTGGCGGCATGCGACAGCGGCCCCGACCCTGAGGCCGCCCGTACCTATGCCGGCCAGATCGAGGAGAAGGTCGCGCGCCAGTGCCAGGGGTACGAGACCTTTCTGAGGCGGGCACCGCCGCGAAGCGCGGAGACGCGCATGATCACGGCGCCCCTCAAACTGATCGAACTGTTTCCGCCCATCTTCTTTGCGCCTTTCGACGAGCAGGAATTCGAGCGTTTTCTCGCAGGTTATCCCGACGACGTTGAAGCGCAGGTCGCCGATCTCACGCGGCGCCTCAAACGGTCCGGCTCGGATCTGCAGCGCGATTACGGCCAGCCGACCTGGCAGAACTACTGCAACCTGATGCGGGAAATGTCGCGGACGTTGCGCAGTCTCGGGTGATTTCAATCGGCGGCTGATAAAGGTCCGGTCTTTATGCCCGCGCGGAGCGCGGGCATCGGCAGATTGCATCTTCACCCATTCCGAGACCTGCGTCTCCCTTGGTATACGATCGGGGTTCATCGTCGTGTCGACGGTGATCTAGGGAGGTAGATTGATGAAGCGCCTTTTTCTGAAAGCATCCGTTGCCGCCGTCGCCGCATCGATTCTTGTTGCGGGGAATGCGGCCGCCGCCGATATGACGGTGGCGACCGCGAGCATGCCGCGTTCGCTGGCCAATCCGCTCGGCGACGCGTCCCATTCGGGTCGTTGGCTTTTCCAGCTCGCGTTCGATCCGGTGACATACGGCACCAGCGAAGGGACCAAGCCGGGACTGGCGGTATCCTGGAAGAATACGTCGCCCACCACGTGGGAACTGAAGGTTCGCAAGAACGCCGTATTCCATGACGGCAAGCAACTGCATTCGTCCGACATCGCCGATCTCATCAACTGGCTCAATACCGATGAGGGCAAGGCGAAGGGCATCAATACGCTGCGCAACATGGCGAACATCATCGCCGCCCGCGTCATCGACGACGAAACCTTTGAGGTCACGACGAAGACGCCGGATCCGATGGTGCCGCCGCTTCTGGGCGGTCTCTATGTCGTGAACATGAAACTGTTCAAGGACATCGGCTATGACGGCATCACGACCAAGCCGATCGGCACCGGACCCTACAAGTCCATCAAGTGGGAAAAGGACATCATCGAGGTCGAGCCGCATACGGCGGGCTGGCAGGTCGGCAAGATCGGCCACATGATCGTGCGCGAGTTGCCGGAAGTGGCAGCGCGGATGTCTGCCTTCGAGTCCCACCAGATCGATCTGGCGTTCGAGGTCTCACCCGAAGCGCGGGACCGTATTGAAGCCGCTGGCGGCAAGCTCATCGTCAGTTCGACGCCGCAGAACATCAATCTGATGTTCTTCCAGAACCGGCCGGGTACGCCGCTCCATGACGTTCGCGTGCGTCAGGCGCTGAACTACGCGGTGAACAAGGAAGCGTTCGTCAGCACGATCCTCGGCGGTCTCAGCGTTCCGGCCGGTCAGCCCGCGGCGCGGTCGGTCAACGGCTACAATCCGGATGTGAAGCCCTATCCCTACGATCCGGAGAAAGCACGCCAGTTACTGGCGGAAGCAGGATACGGCAACGGCCTGAAGCTGGAGGCCGAGGCGGTGGTGAACGTGGCTGAGCGCCGCGAGATCTACTCCCAGGTCGCGCTCGATGCGGCCAAGGTCGGGGTCGAGATCACCATCAACGAAATCACGCTGCCGGATCTCATCGGCAAGGTGCGTGACACCACAAAAATGGCGGCCCTGTTCGGGTTCAACTACGGCTCCGAGCCGACGATGGATGTGATGCGTTCGATCAACGCGCTGCATTCGTGCAATACCGGCACGAAGTGGACGTGCTTCCCCGAGATCGAGCCGACCATCAAGGCGGCGAACGAAGAGTTCGACGAGGTCAAGCGCCGCAAGATGCTGATGGAAATCAACAAGTACTATCACGACAACGCATCGGCCATCTTCCTCTACGAGGAAGTGCAGATCGATGCCGTCAGCAACAAGGTCAAGGGCTACGCGCCCAACAACCGCGTCATCAACTGGGAGGGCATCTCCATCGAGGGGTAGCCCACGGAGGCATCGTCGCCGAACCGGGAGGGCCCGCGATGCGTTCGCGGGCCCTGTTTCTTTGGGCGGGCCGGCTCTGCGGTACAATGATCCGGACGGGCGCCAGGGTTCCAGGAGGCTTCGATGCGATTCACCCATACACACTTCATGCCTTACACCGGGGTCAAGGAGGCGGCGAAGGACTGGCCGGTGCCCAACAAGGCATTCGATGGCGACCTCGCGGCGCGGCTCTGGGAGGAATACATCGACGACAAGGCCTATGCCGAGGAATGCGGTTTCGACTGGATGGGGTCCAACGAGCACCACTTCAGTCCCTACGGCATGATGCCGAACCCGAACCTGGTCGGAGCGATCCTCGCCGATCGCACCAAGAAGGCGCGCATCCTCCAGGCCGGCAATCTGGTCCCGATATCAAACCCGATCCGCATCGCCGAGGAGTACGCGATGCTCGATGTCGCCAGTCGAGGCCGGCTGATTGCCGGTTTCATGCGCGGCATTCCGCACGAGTATGTCGCCTACAACGTTGCGGCCGACGAATCCTACGATCGCATGGAGGAGGCGGTCGAACTGATTCTCAAGTGCTGGACCGAACCGGAGCCGTTCGGCTGGGAGGGCGAGTACTACCACTATCGCGCCGTCTCGGTGTGGCCCAAGCCTATCCAGACGCCGCACCCGCCGCTGCTCATGTCCGTATCGAGCGAACGGTCGGCGCGCATCGCCGCCAAGTTCAAGGCCATCGCGGGAATCCTGGCGCTAACCGGCTTCGACGAAGCGCGCCAGACGATGGACCGCTACCGCCAGTTCGCGCGCGAGGCGGGGTGGGAGGCCACCGCCGACCATTTCACGACCGGCGCCAACTGCTGCATCGCGCCAACCTATGAGGAGGCCAAGAGTTACCTCGAGCCGGCGATCGAATACTTCTTCGGCACACTCGGCGGCGGCATCCGCACGGCGCAGCAGATCGTCATCCAGAAGACCCGCTACTTCGGTTCGGTGCAGGAACTCGAAGAGCGCCGCAACAAGTTTGTCAATACGCGCCAGGGTGGATTGACCTTCGATGAGCGCGTCGAACGCGGCCTGATCGTCTGCGGGACGCCGGAAATGGCGATCGAACAGATCACGCGTTTCCACAAGGAACTCGGCATCCGGCACATGGGGTTGCACTGCAATATCGGCAACATGCCGCGCGAGGTCGGCCGGCGCACGATGGAATATCTGCGCGATCAGGTGTTTCCGGCGGTCCGTCACCTGGGTGAGGGTGAGCACAGCGCGGCGGCGGAATAGTCGCGACGGGAACATTGAACGTCGGGCTTGCCCGAGTGCGGCGCCTATGTCCCTACTATAGGCCCGCTCCGACGCAATCCTGACGCTCGTTCCAATCATGACGCCTCAACCCAACCGGCCACAGCCGCCGGGCGCGACCCGTGCGATCTCACCCTCGGACGTCGCCCTCTATGCCGTCATGGTCGGGCTGTGGGGCGCGTCGTTCATCGGCATCGAGTTCCAGCTTGGCGTCGTACCGCCCGAGGTGTCGATCTTCTGGCGCTACCTGATCGCCTCGGTCACGATGGTGGCAATCTGCGTGTTGCGCGGCCGTTCCCTCCTCGGCTTCTCGCGTGGCGACCACGCCTACTTCGTGGCGCTGGGCCTGTTCTTCTTTTCGCTGAACTACGTTCTGATCTATCACGGCCAGGTTCATCTCACGAGCGGCCTGGCGGCGATCATCTTCACGATGGCGCTCTTCTTTACGGCGCTGAACGCGCGCCTGTTTCTCGGATCGCCGCTCAGCCGACAGATCATCCTGTCCGGTCTGTTCGGGATCGGGGGCCTCATCATCCTGTTCGGGGATTCGCTGTTCGAGAGCGGTCTCGATGCGTCCTCGCTCGTCGGCGTCGGCTTCATGCTGGCGGCGGCCTACGTGGTGTCGATGGCCACCATCATTACCGCCAAGCTGAACATCCGGCGGGTGCCCGTGCTTCAGGCCAACGGCTGGGGCATGATCTACGGTGCCCTGTTCAACCTGCTGTTCGTGCTCGCACTGGGCCACGAGTTCGTCTTCGAGTGGCGGCTCGGCTATGTCCTGTCGCTGCTCTACCTGTCGCTGCCGGCCGGGGTCCTCGCGTTTCTCATGTACTTCGAGATCGTGCGCCGGATCGGACCGGCGCGGGCGTCCTATTTCACCCTCATGTCGCCCATGGTGGCGGTAGTGATCTCGGTCTTCGTCGAAGGGCTGCCGGTGAGCTGGTCGCTCGGCGCCGGCGTCCTCGCCGTTCTGATCGGCAACTATGTGGCGATGCGGGCGCGCGTCGCGCCGGGTTCATGAGATCGACGCTTCGGCCTTGTCCGCTCCGCGATGACCACCTTATGCTCCAACCGGTTGCCAGAGTAGAAGACGCGGGGCGAATCGACCCATGAGAAAGCGCAAATCCAACATCCGATATCTCGCGGCGGTCTCGCTGGCTCTTTGTCTGGCGTCGTGGACGACGGTCGCAGCGGCACAATCGCCGGCCGAGATCGGCGTCGCGGCCGCGGTCAATCCGGACGCCGAGGGTACGCCACCCCAGGCGGCCACACGGATCCTGGATGTCGGTGTCAAAGTTCAGGCGAACGAGCGGATCGTGACCTCGGCCAACGGTCAGGCGCAGATGCTGTTCCTCGACGAAAGTGCCTTCACCATCGGCCCCAACTCGGACGTCGTGCTCGACGAGTTCGTCTTCGATCCGGCCTCGGGGACCGGGCGTATTGCCCTGACCGCGGCCAAGGGGGTCTTCCGGATGGTCGGCGGCAAGATCAGCAAGCGCACGCCGGTGACCCTCAAGACGCCGACCGCCGTAATCGGCATTCGCGGCGGCATCGCGTTGGTCAATGTTGCGCCAAGCGGTGCGACGCAGGCGACCTTCCTGTTCGGCGACCAAATGACGGTCGAAACCGGGGGAGGCCGGCGTTCGGTGAATCGGCCCGGCTTCACGGTGAGTGCGGACGCTACGGGCGCGCCGCCGTCCGAACCGGCCCCGGCGACGGGGGATACTCTGAATGCAGCCCTCGGCTCGCTGGAAGGCAGTGCCCCGGCTCCGTCGGATGACGGAGGGGCCGGCGGCGGTGGCGGCCAGCGGCCGACCGATCAGCGTGTGGCGGCTTCGAATCTCGGTGCCCTGGGGTCGGGCAACGCGCCCGGCGCGGTGGCCCCGCCTTCGGACGGTGGAGCGCCGCCGCCACCTCCGGCGACGGTTGCGCAAGGCGATGATGCCCAGGGGATAACCAACCAGGCGCAGCAGAACACGAACCTGCAGAGCCCGACCACGACCGGCGTGACCCGCAGCGGTCTAGCGGGGCGCTACCGAAGCCACTACCAGTATCTCTCGAATACCTTTAACTCGAGTACGCTGGCCATCAGTCCCGACACGACCCGGAACATCGGCTTCGTCAACGCATCGGCAAGCTCCGGCACATTCTCGGCCAGTCTCGGTTCTTCGACGCTCAGTCTGCCGGTTCAGACCGGGACCTTCACGCTGAGCGGCGTGGGCACCACCCCCTTCGGCAAGGTCAGCGGCACCGGTTTCCTGAGTTCGGATCAGCGCTTCCTCTATTACGAGCTGACCGAGGATGCGGCCTCGAACAACCGGGCATTCCTGTTTGCCGGCATCCCTCTCGGGTCCACCAGCACGGCGACCGGCTTCGAGGTAGATGCGTTCTCGTTGCGCAAGGACTTCCTCAACAGCCTCTCGACCGACATTCCGTTCCTCAACGCGGCGCCGTCGTCGATCACCGTCAGCAACGCCACGTCATCGCCGTTCTACCGGGTGCGACGCCCCGACACGAACAGCGCCAGCGCAACCCTGCAGGCGACGCTGGCGATCGTCGGCCAAGGCTCCTCGCAGCAGTCGCTTTTCGTCGGACATACCGGGACATTTCTGACTACCGACCAGAACCAGACCGCTATTGCCGGCGGATTCCGCGGCATGGCGCGGAACTCGGCCACGGGTTTCCTCGTGTGGAGTTCCGGGGGCGTATCGAGCGTGCCCGATTCGAACGGCGCGTCGCTTTTCACCAACAGCGACGGCGCGCTGTCCTATTTCGTTCTCAACAACGACTCCTACGAGTCCGGATCGACCAGCCTGACGACCGGTCTCGCGGCCCAGAGCCCGTTCAACGCGTCCTTGTCGAGCTATTCCTTCGATCACGTGGCGTTGCCGACGACGAAGCCGAGCGGGATCGGCACGACCCGCACGTCGAGGACGCTCAACGGCTATGTCGGTGGCCTTGTCGAACGCAACACCTCGGCGTCTTTCCCTTCGTTCATCATCGAGAACGATGGAAGCAACACGGGAAGCCCAGGCGATCCGACGGCGGTACGGATTACGACGAATGCTTCGAACAACCGTGTCGATGGCCGCTTTCGCTTTCAGGTCGAGGACGATACGCGCAATTACGACTTCTTCTTCGGCACCACGAGCGGCACCAGCGGGCGCGGAACATTCATCGACGACAACAACTTCGGTGCGCGGGATTCGTCTTCCTCAACGAGCCTGATCGACAGCAACAGCGCCACCGTGCGCATGTTCATGGTCAACCACGACGTCGTTCAGGTGACCGGGTTTCTGCCGAGTGGTGTGAGTTTCTGTTCCTGTCAGTTCCTCGAATGGGGTTACTGGCTCGCCGAAGGGACGGACCTCTCCAACAACCGCGACCGCCTTCACCTGGCGACATGGGTAACGGGTGTATTGCCGACGACCGTGGAAATTCTGCTGACCGGAACGGCGACCTATACCGGTCACATCAACGGCTCTGTCGACAACAATGGTGCGCGCTATCAGGCGGTCGGCAGTTTCCAGAATTCCTGGGACTTCGCCTCCAAGAGCGGGACGGTGTCGGTCACCAATTTCGATGGGGCGAACTTCTCGAGCGTCTCCGTTTCGGCCAGTTCCGGCGGCCGCGACTTTGCCGGCAGCGGTTCGGGTACCAGCGGCAGAAGCATCTCGCTGCACGGCTCCTTCTTCAAAGGCGGCAGCGACGCGGTTGCGGAGCAGGGTGGGCAGTTCCACGTCATGGGAACCGGCTACAAGGCGGCCGGCACCTTCGCCGCAAAGAAGACCTCGACCGGGGTGTCGCCGCCCCAGTGAGACAGTGGTTGAGGAATGCGGACGAGCAGCGCGCCACGGTCTGGACAGCCTGGGCAACATTTCTGGTTCCGCTGAGCCTGGCGGCCGTCGTCGGGGCGGCCACCGGCCAGTCGCCGGCCTTCTATCTCGGCATGGCGATCGTCTCCGGTCTTCCTGTGATCGTCGGCGTCCACGACTGGATTTTCGATTTCGCCGAATGGATCGAACGTGAGAAATGGCGCCGGATCGAGGCGGTGCGCCGCGCCGCCGTGATCGCGGAGCGAGGTAGTGAATTCCGTCGGGCGTTGTCGGAGATGTCGTTCGCCGAGCTGCGGCTGCTGTGTCAGGCATTCAACCTGCGTCTCAAGGGCATCGCCCGAGCGGCGGACTCGCTCGAAGTGACCGGCTTGCTGCAACGCGGGATCGTCTATGAGGAACAGGGATACACGCCCGGTGGCTTCCCGTTCTATTTCACCGACGAGGCCTGGGTCCTGATCAACGAACTGCCGCACGACGTCTTTGCCGCACGCGACGCGTTGGCCCGTCATAGCAACATGCCGGCGGCGACTTTGCCGCCGATGCGGCCGCTCGCGGTCGTGGTGCCGTTGTGGAAGCGCGCCGCAATGCTGCCGCCCCGCCTGGCGCTGACAGTCGTCTTCGTCGCCGTCCAGACCGCCGGCTTCCTGGTCTTCGGCCACGCGGTGGCAGCCGCCTACATGC
>JAYQVF010000071.1:0-14278 GCA_038148335.1 Alphaproteobacteria bacterium
TTCCTGTCCGGCCTGTTCATGATCGTGGTCGGACAGCTGCGCGTTGGCGGCTACATCAAGTTCATTCCCTACCCCGTCACGGTGGGCTTCACCGCCGGGATCGCGCTGATCATTCTCGCGAGTCAGGTCAAGGACCTGCTCGGACTCGAACTGTCCGGCGAGCCCGGGCCGATCATGCCGAAGATAGCGGCGATCGCCGGCGCACTCCCCACCACCAACGGCTGGGCCGTCGCCGTGGCCGCAAGCACCATTGGCGTGATCCTGGCATTCCGCCGCTGGCGTCCGGGTTGGCCCGGCATGCTCATTGCGGTCGCACTGGCAACGGTGGTGGCCTCCATCGCCGGGCTCCCGGTGCGCACGATTGCCAGCCAGTTCGGCGAACTCGCGAGCCTTCCCCCCTTGCCATCCGTGCCGTCGCTAAGCTGGGACAAGATCGTGTCCGTGTTGCCCAACGCTTTGTCGTTCACGCTGCTCGGCGCGATCGAGTCCCTGTTGTCTGCCGTCGTGGCCGACGGAATGACGGGACGGCGCCACCGCTCCAACTGCGAGCTTGTCGCCCAGGGCATCGCCAACGTCGGATCGAGTCTGTTCGGCGGCTTTTGCGTCACCGGCACCATCGCCCGGACCGCGACCAACGTGCGCGCCGGCGCCCAAGGACCGGTCTCGGGCATGCTTCACGCCCTTTTTCTGTTGATCGTGCTGGCCGTCGCCGCGCCCGTCGCCGGTCACATCCCGCTCGCAGCACTCGCCGGCGTGCTGGCCGTCGTTGCCTGGAACATGGTGGAAAAGCATGCGATGGCCACACTGCTGCGCGTCCGCGGCGATGCCGTCGTCCTGCTGGCGACCCTGACCATCACGGTGTTTCGCGACCTGACCGAGGGTATCCTCGTCGGCTTCGGGTTGGGCACCTTACTCTTCCTGCACCGAATGTCTCAGGCGATCAGCGTCGAACGCCAAGTCCCGACGTTCGTCGATGACCGCGCCGACACATCCGGGGAAGGTCGGACTCCTTACGACCCTGCCGTCGCCGGAGACGCCGAAACGGTCGTCTACCGGATCTCGGGGGCCTTCTTCTTTGGCGCCGCGGCAACCGTCGCCGGCGTCCTTGACCGGATCACCAGTCGGCCCAAGCGACTGGTCCTCGACTTTGCGAATGTGCCGTTCATCGATTCGACCGGCGGGCGCGCCATCGCTGCGCTTGCGGCCAAGACGCAGCGCGACGGTACCGAACTGATCATCGCAGGAACCTTGCCTGCTGTTCGCCGCGAACTGATCGCACAAGGGCTCAGGGAATCGGGAATCAGGTTTGTCGCAACGCTCGCGGATGCGGCCGACCTGACACCGATCTCGCCCGGGTCCGGCAGCACCTAGACCGCAATGGCGTGGCGCGCGCGGTTGGCCGCGAGATAGCGGTCGAACGCGGCGGCGGCAACGCGCACGAACGGGCGCCCGGCCTCCGTCATCGTGAGACGGTCTTCCGAAATGGAGATCATGCCGTCCGCCACCAGCGGCGCGAGACTCTCGAGGTCTTCGTTGAAGACACCGGGCGTAACGCCGTGGCGTGCACCGACAGTGGCCAGATCGACCGTCATCTCGCACATCAGACGTTCGATCACATCGCGGCGCAGCCGGTCGTCGGCCGACAGCTGAAGCCCGCGTTTCACGGCGAAACTTCCTTCCGCGATCGCCGCCGCGTAGGTGCGCAGGCCGGGATCGTTCTGGACGTAACCCTGGGGCAGCGCCCCGATCGCCGAGGCGCCGAACCCGATCAGCGTCTGCGCCGCATCGACGGTGTAGCCCTGGAAATTGCGCCGCAGATGGCCCCGGTCGAGTGCGATCGTGAGCGAATCCGACGGCAGGGCGAAGTGATCGAGCCCGATGCGGCGATAGCCGGCCTGCTCCAGCGCCCGTGCCGCAGCCTCCGCCTGCCGGAAGCGTGCCATCGGGCCGGGCAGCGCTGCCTCGTCGATCAGCTTCTGGTGGCTCTTCATCCACGGCACGTGGGCATAGCCGAACAACGCCACGCGCGACGGCGCCAGCGACACCGTCTGGGCGATGCTCTCCAGCACCCGCGCCTCGTTCTGGAACGGCAGGCCGTACATCAGGTCGATGTTGATCGCCTCGATACCGTTGCCGCGCAGCCAGTCGACCACGCGCGCCGTCTGCTCGAACGGCTGGATGCGTTGAATGGCGGCCTGGACCTCGGGGTGGAAGTCCTGGGCTCCAAGGCTCACGCGATTGACCCCGGCGGCGGCAAGCTCTCGAATGTAAGGCTCCGTCGCGGTCCGCGGATCGAGCTCGACGGCGATCTCGTCGTCCGGAACAAAGTCGAAACGCTTGTGAAGATGGTCGTGAATCCGGCGCCAGTCCTCGCCCCGCAGCATCGTCGGGCTGCCGCCGCCCCAGTGGATGAACGCGGCCCCGAAGCGGGCCGGCAACGCCCCGGCCACAAGGTCTACTTCCGCCTGCAGCGTCTCGAGATAGCGCGCGACCGGCTCGTAGCGGCGCACGATCTTGGTGTGACAGCCGCAGAACGCGCACATCTCGGCGCAGAACGGCACGTGAAAATAGAGCGACAGCGGCGCCGATGGATCGAGCGCCCCCAGCCAGTTTCGATACGTATCGCCCTGCACCGACGGGGCAAAATGCGGCGCGGTCGGATAGCTCGTATAGCGCGGGACGTTGACGCCGTAGCGCGCGACCAGTTCTTCACTTATGCCCCGACCCTAGCGGGCTGCCGCGCCCCCACCTTGATGTAGAGCAAGTTTCGGCACGACGCAGCGCGTTGGCTAGCCGAGCAGGAAGTCCTCGCACATCTTGGCTGTCTTCTGCCGCCCTTCGAGGGTCTTGGGATCGCCGCCGACCGCGTGCTTCGCGCCCGGGATCAGGCTCGCCGCCTCTTCGAGATAGGGCCGCAGCATGTCGGATTCGGCCGCCGTGACCAGCACCGGGACCTTCAGCTTGGCGACCTGCGGACGCTTGTCGTAGCCGAGCGCCGCGCGATAGTTGTGGTGATAGGTACGCAGCCCCTTCATCAGTTCCATGGCGTCGTCATGCAACGCCTCAGGGTCGTTCAGGCCGAAGCCGCGCACGCCCTTGTCGGTCCGGTTCCACCATGGCCAGAACACCTTGCCGTCGCGCACGAGATACCAGGCGCGGATGAACTGGGTGCCCTCGAAGTCGGGCTTGAACTCAGGCGCCTGGTTGGCCACCAGTGCGGTGCGATCTTCATCGGAGTAAAGCCCCATGCCGTCGATGATCAACTTCTTGACGGTGCCGGGACGGGTCAGCGCGGCCTCGATGCCGATGTTGCCGCCGGTGTGAAAGCCGTAGACGAAGTATTCCTTGAGACCGAGCCCGTCCATGCCGCGCAGCATCGCGTCGGCGAGATAGGCGATCGTTACGGGGTGCTTTTGCTGCGGCGAGGAGTCGCCGTTGCCCAGCGTGTCGGGTGCAATGACCCGGAACTTGTGGCCGAGTTCGCGCATCATCGGCACCAGCGACAGGGCGCTCAGCGGCGAGCCGTGCAGCATGACCAGCACCGGCGCATCTTCCGGCCCGCAGGTGCGATAGTGAATCTGGCCTTCCTCGACCTCGACGAAACCGCGCAGAACCTTTTCGACCGTCATGTCTTCCTCCCTCGGTGCCCGTTGAACCGGTGCGATAGGCGTTTATGCCGATATTTGGCACCACGTTCCAGCGGCATTGCCGACGCCGCCCGAGGCCCGGACGGCCATGGCGCTGACACGCGGGCGGCAGTATTGTCGCTCTCCCGCCCTTCCAGCGCTCCTGAACGCCGTGCTCGACGCTCTCTGGTTTTCCATCCTCGTCAAGGCCGTGGTCACCGCGGCCACGGTGATCGTCTCGGCCGTCGCCGCGGAAAAGAGCGGTCCGTTCTGGGGCGGCCTGATCGTCGGCCTGCCGGTGTCGGCCGGTCCGGCCTACGTCATGCTGGCCATCGAATATGACGACGCCTTTCTGGCGCAGGCCTCCCTGACCAGCCTTGCCGGGAACAACGGGGCCGTCATCTTCATCCTGGTTCTGGTCTACATCGCGCCCCGCATGTCGCTCCTGCCCTCCCTGTTCCTGGCGACGGCGGCCTGGATCGTCGTGGCATTTCTGGTCCGCGCCATCGAGTGGACCCTGCCCATGGCGATCGTCATCGGCACCGTCGTGCTCGCGGCGACCCTGTGGTTGACCCGGGACGTCCAACCCGGGCCGCCGACGGGCCGCACGATCCGGCCTCGCTGGTACCATTTGCCGGCACGGGCCGCGGCCGTCGGCTTCTTCGTCGCCGGCGTCGTCACACTCGGCAACGTCATTGGCCCGGAAGCGACGGGCATCCTGTCGGTCTACCCCGTGACTCTGACAAGCCTTCTTGTCCTTGTGATGCCGCGCCTGGGCGGGCAGACGACGGCCGCGCTGATGGCCGGCATCGTTCGCTCGATGGTGGGCTTTGCGCTGGGCTTCATCGTCATCTATCTGACGGTCATTCCCTGGGGCGCCGCCCTGTCGCTCTCGGCGGGGCTTGCCGTCATGCTGGTCTGGGCAGCGTTCCGCCTTGCCCACCATTCATGGAGTCAACGCCGGACTGCGTCCTAGGCGTCCCCGGATCGCCCCCCGACATGCGGGTCCAGCCAATTGGCCGCGCCTTCGCCCGCCGCAAGACCCGTCGCGAAACAGGCCGTCAGGAGGTAGCCGCCGGTCCGCACTTCCCAGTCGAGCATCTCGCCGGCGCAGAACACCCCGGGAATGGCGCGCAGCATGAAATCGTCGGTCAGGGCATCGCGCCGCACGCCGCCGGCACTGCTGATGGCCTCGGCGAGGGGCCGTACGGCGGTGAGAGTCAACGGTAGACGCTTGATGGCTGCCGCAAGCTGCTCGGCGTGTTGCAACACTTCGGGCGCGAAGACTTCCCGCAACAGCCCCGCCTTGATGCCGGAAACGCCCACCGCCTGACGCAGGTGGTTGGCCAGCGTTCGTTTGCCGCGCGGCCGACGCAGGCGCTCCAGAAGATGAGGCTCGGCGCGATCCGGCAGAAGATCGACGAACACGCTCACCGTACCCTCTACGCCCAGCGCATCGCGCAGGTCCGCCGAGAGTTCGTAGACCGGGCCGCCTTCGATCCCGAAGCGCGTCACCATCACGTCCCCCCGCGCCGTCGCGCCGCCGTGGGACAGCACCACGTTCTTCAGCGGTTCGCCGGCGAAACGTTCGGCAAAGTGATCGCTCCAGTTCACCTCGAAGCCAACATTCGCCGGCCGCAGCGGCGCCAGTCCGATGCCCCGTTCCTCAAGAATGGCGGTCCACCCGCCGTCGCCGCCGAGACGTGGCCAACTGGCGCCGCCGAGCGCCAGCACCACGACGTCGGCGCGACGGGCGACCTGCCCCTGCGGGGTCGCGAAGATCAGCGCGCCGTCCGCGTTCCACCCTTGCCAGCGGTGCCGCGTGTGCAGCGTGGCGCCGGCCGCGCCGAGACGGCGAAGCCAGGCCCGCAGCAGGGGCGCCGCCTTGAAACCGACCGGAAACACCCGCCCGGAGGTGCCGACGAAGGTCTCGATGCCGAGTTCGTGCACCCAGGTCCGCAGCGCCTCGGGCGAGAAACGCTGGAGCGATGGACCTAGCCAGTCGGCAGCGGCGCCGTAGCGGCCGAGGAACGCCGCGAGCGGCTCGGCATGGGTGATGTTGAGGCCGCTCTTGCCCGCGAACAGCAGTTTGCGCGCGGGCGACGGCATGGCTTCGTAGACGTCGACGCGCACGCCACGCGCGGTCAGCGCCTCTGCCGCCATGAGCCCGGCGGGACCGGCCCCGACGACGGCGGCGTGGGCGGTCATCGCAACACCGGCAGCGTCGCCACTAGGGAATCCGGATGACAACCTTGCCGATCTTGTCCGCTTTCGCCATGTAGGCGATCGCCTCGTCGACCTGCGCGAAGTCGTAGATGCGGTCGATCACCGGCTTGATCCTGTGTGCCGCCATCTGGTCGATCAGGTTCACGAACATCTCGCGGCTGCCAACGATGATCCCCTTGATGGTCAGGTCGCGCATGATAAGCAGACCCATCCGCTTCGGCGCTTCGGGCACCACCGCCTTGCGGTCGCGCGACACCGGATTGGCGCCGACATGCATGATGCGCCCATTCGAGGCGCAGGCTTCCATGCATTGATCGAGTTCGGCGATGCCGACGTTGTTGACGACGAGATCGGCGCCGCGACCGTCGGTTAGCTCCATGACGCCCTTCGACCACGCCGGCATGCTGGCGTAGTTGACGCCGTCGTCGGCGCCCAATTCCTTCATCCGGGCGATCTTGTCGTCGCTCGACGAGGTGACGATGACGCGCGCACCTATCATCTTCGCCCACTGCATGGCAAAGACGGAGACGCCGCCGGTTCCCAGCGTGACCACGGTCTCGCCCGGCTTGACGCGCCCGTTCTCGACGATGGCGTTCCACGCCGTCAGACCGGCGCTCTGCAGCGTGCTCGCCTCTTCGTAGCCCATGCTGTCGGGCAGCCGGATCAGCGCCGCGGCCGGTACCACGGCCTGCTCGACGAGGAAGCCGTCGAGGTTCATCGCATAGTCTTCGTTGCGCATCGACTCGTGCCAGTTGCCGTCGAGCCAGCGCCAGTAGTGGGTCATCGTCACGCGATCGCCGGGCGCGAATCCGGTGACGCCCTCGCCCAGCGCCACGACGTCGCCCGCCATGTCGGACAGCGGGATGTGGGTCGGCGGGATCAGCGCGCCGAACTGGTTGCCCTGCATGATCGTCAGGTCCCGCGCGTTGAGCCCGGTCGCGCGGATGCGGACCAGCGCCTGCCCCGGCCCCGGCTGCGGCACCGGCCGGTCGACCAGCCGAAGCTTGCCTGTCTTGCCGAAATCGCCGATCTCAAATGCCTTCACGGTCGCACTCCATCGCTACATTTCATTTCGGGCCATACGGTCCCGGGTTGAAGCCGTTCGCCGGTTCTAGATGCCGGCCAAGCGGACGATCTGACGATTGACCTCGGCCGCCTTTTCCATGTGGACAAGGTGGCCCGCGCCCTCGATCAGGTGCACCGGCGCGCCATCAAGGTCTGCGCCGTCGCCGGGCGGGATGACCCGGTCGTCCCGGCCCCAGACGATCTGCTTCGGGCAATCGATGTCCTTCAGGGCCGCAAGCGCATCGTCCTGCGGCATCGCCTGGAGTGCTGCCCGCAGCGCCGCCAGCGCTTCGCCGACGCCCTCGAGTCGGCGATAGCGCAGGACGTCGTTGACCATCTTGAGGGTGACGGCGTCGGGATCGCTGACCAGCATCTCGAGAACGCCGCGCAATTCCTTGCGGCGCTCCGCGGCGACGAATCCCTGGAGAAACGCGTCGTCGATCCGCGGGCCGACACCGGCCGGCGCGAGAAGCGTAAGCGATGCGATCAGGTCGGGATTGGCCTGGGCGAGGCGCACGGCGCAGAGGGCGCCGAGCGAATGGCCGACCAGGTGCGCCCGCGCGATGCCGAGTTCCGCGGCGGTCTGGGACACCGCGTCGACCAGCGTCGCGACCGGATCCGGCCCCAGCGCCTTGGCCGACTGGCCATGGCCCGGCAGGTCGAGCGCGACGACATCGAACTGCGCGCCGAGCGCGGTCATGTTGAACATCCACGTCGACGTATCGGCGCCGAACCCGTGAATCAGCAGGGCCGCCGGGCCGTCGCCGGGGTGGCGAACGACGTGGACCCGCCCCACGCCAAGATCGAGGAAGGTCGAGGTTTCGGGATTCGTCTCGCCGGCTTCGGCCGCCCTGACCGCGAAGCCCGCGACGAACGCGTCGATATCCGAATCGGCATCGGCGTCATCGGCGACGATGCCGATCAGGCCGCCGCTCGGCACCGTCTTTCCCGCCGGCTCCACGATCCGCCGCAGCCGCCCGGAGAACGGCGACTCGAGCACGTTGGCGATCTTCGTCGTCTCGATTTCGGCGATTTCGTCGCCGGCGGCGACCATGGCACCTTCATCGATCAACCACGCCGTGATCGTCCCGTCGCTCATCTCCATCCCCCACTGGGGGATCGTCACGGCATTGATCGCCACTAGCCGTCCTCCATGACGCGCCGGACCGCCGCCGCGATCTTCTCGGGACTTGGGATGTAGGCATCCTCGAGGTCCGGCGCATAGGGCACCGGCGTGTGCGGCGCGGTGACGAGTTCGATCGGCGCCTTCAGCGCCCGGAAGGCCTTGCTGGCCACGAGTGCCGCGATGTCGGTCGCCACGCTGCAGCGCGGGTTGGCCTCGTCGACGACGACGAGCCGGCCCGTGTCCTCCACGCATTCGATGATGGTGTCCTCGTCCAGCGGCGAGGTCGTGCGCGGGTCGACGACGGTGCAGCCGATGCCCTCGCGCTCCAGCTTGGCCGCCGCCTCGTTGGCGAACAGCACCATGCGGCCGATGGCGACGATCGTCACGTCGTCGCCCTCGTGCGTGATGTTGGCCTCGCCGAAGGGGATCGTATAGGAGTCGTCGGGGACGTCGTCCTCGACGTCGTACATCTTCTTGTGCTCGAACACGACCACCGGATCGTCGTCGCGGATCGCCTGGGTCAGCAGTCCTTTCATGTCGTAGGCGCTGGTCGGAATGACGACCTTGAGGCCGGGCACGTGCGTGAACACCGAATAGGGACTCTGGCTGTGCTGGCTGGCCGAGCGCGTGCCGGCGCCGTATCGCGTGCGGATCGTGAGCGGTGTCACGGCGCGGCCGCCGAACATGTAGCGAAGCTTGGCGGCCTGGTTGTAGATCTGGTCAAAACAGACGCCGAAGAAGTCCGAGAACATCAGCTCCGCGACCGGCCGCAGGCCGGTGAGCGCCGCCCCGGTCGCCGCGCCGATAAAGCCCGCTTCCGAAATCGGCGTATCGATGACGCGCTCGGGACCGAATTCGGCGATGAGCCCCTTGGTCGTGCCGAACGGGCCGCCCCAGGCGTCGAGCTGTCCCTTGCTCCCCGTGCCTCCGACGATGTCCTCGCCCATGACGATGACGGTCGGGTCGCGCCGCATCTCGGCAGCCAGCGTTTCGGTGATGACTTGTCTGATCGTTTTGCGCGGCATGACGATGCGGCCTAGTAGCTGATGTAGACGTCTTTGGTGAGGTCGCTGAGCGGCGGCTTCGGCGCGTTCGTCGCCTCCTCCACCGCCTCGTCGATCAGCGTCGCGACCTCCCGGTCGACAGCGCCCAGCCGATCGTCGCCCAGCAGCGCGGCTTCCGTCACCCGCGCCCGGAACAGCGACAGCGGGTCGCGGTTCTGCCGGACGTCGTCCAGTTCACCGGGACCGCGATAGGTCTGCGCGTCGCCTTCGAAGTGGCCGTAGAAGCGATCGCAGCGGACATAGACGAAGGCCGGGCCCTCGCCCGCGCGCGTGGTGCGCACGGCCTCCGCCGCCGTTTCGTAGACCGCGAAGAAATCCGCGCCGTCGGCTTCGTAGGTGCGCAGACCGAAGCCCTCGGCCCGCGTCACAACGTTCCCGGCAACGGCATAGGAACTTGGCGTGCCCTCGCCGAACCCGTTGTCTTCGAGGACGAAGACGGCCGGCAGCTTCAGCACCGCGGCAAGATTGAAGGATTCATTGGTCGTCCCTTGGCTGGAGGCACCGTCGCCGATGAAGCCCAGCGCCACGCCGCCGGTCTTGAGGGTCTTCGCCGTCAGGGCCGCGCCGCACACGAGCGGCGGCCCGCCGCCAACGATCCCGTTGGCGCCGAGCATGCCCTTCGAGATGTCGGCAATGTGCATCGAGCCGCCCTTGGCGTTGCACAGGCCGCCCTGGCGGCCATAGATCTCCTTCATCATCGCCTTGACGTCGCAGCCCTTGGCGATGCTGTGGCCATGGCCGCGGTGCGTGCTGGCGACGTAGTCGCCCTCGCCGAGATTCATGCAGAAGCCGACGGCAACAGCTTCCTGGCCGGCATAAAGATGAACGCCGCCGGGAATGATCCCGCGCGGTCGTTCGAGATGCAGACGGTCCTCAAAGACGCGGATCGTACGCATCTGTCGGTACGCTTCGATCAGGGTATCCCGATTGAGTTGCAACATGCCCTGCCCCTCTCAGCTCATGATCCGGCCGCCGTTGACGTCGAGCGTATGCCCGACGACGTAGGCCGCGTCGTCCGATGCAAGAAATACCGCCGCGCCGACCATGTCCGCCGTATTCGCGGCGCGGCCAATCGGCGTCGCGCCGATGCCCATCGACTTGACTTCACCCGGCTTGAGAAAACCACGCTCCGCGGCGAGCCGATCGATGCGGTCCCACATGTCGGTCTGCACCAGTCCCGGCGCGATGGCGTTGACCAGGATATCGTGCTTGGCGAGCGCCAGCGCCGCCGACTGGGTGATGCTGATCGCCGCCGCCTTGCTGGCACAGTAGAGCGGCGCCAGGACGCTGCCGCGCCGGCCCGATTCGGATGCCATGTTGATGATCCTGCCGCCCTCGCCCTGCGCCATCATCTGGCGCGCCGCCGCCTGCTGAACGAAGAACAGCGCCTTGGCATTGACGTCCATGGTGGCGTCCCAATCCGACGGCGTCACGTCGAACATGCCCTTGATGTCGATGACGCCAGCGTTGTTCACCAGGATGTCGATCCGGCCGAAGCTTTCGACCGCGCGGGCCATGAGGCTGTCGATGTCGGTCTGGTGGGTCACGTCGCACACCACGCCGATCGCCTCACCGCCAGCCTTCGTGATCGCCTCTGCTGCCGCAACGACGCCGTCGGCGCGGTCGGCCAGCACGCAGCGCGCGCCTTCCTGCGCATACTTCTCGGCAATGGCGAAACCGATCCCGCGTGCGCCGCCGGTCACGACGGCGACCTTTCCTGCCAGGCGTTGCATGTGTCGTTTCCTCCCCGGCGGCAAGTCTAGAGGCGCCGTTGGGCCGCCTGCAAACGGCAACCAGCGGGCGGATGCGACTTAACGCCTCAGCGCCGCCAAGCGGTCAGGGCGAACCGTCGTTTTCGTCGATGACTTCCGCAATCACGAGCCGCCGCCGCAGCTTTGCCTTGCGTTCTTCCTGACCCGGCCGATCGTCGCGCGCCATGCGCGCCGGCAGCTTGTTCAGCACCTCCAACTGCGCATCCGGGCCGAGCAGCCGCCACTGGGCGACTTCATCGATCGAACGGTAGCAGCCGAAACAAAGGCCCGTCGTCTTGTCGAGGACGCAGACCGATATGCAGGGCGAGACGAGAGGCACAGGCAGGACAGACGGGGATCAGGCGCTCGCCTTGATCTTGTCCTGGGTCCGCAGGTCGAAGTCGCTCGCGTCGTGACGTTCCCGCAACTGCTCCTCAAGCGGACCGGTGAGACGGTTGACCATGCGGCCGCGCTTCACGCCCGGGCGCGCGTGAACCTCGTCGACCCAGCGTCCCAGGTTCTTGTAGGAGGCCGCGTCGAGGAATTCCGCCGCCGTGTACATCGTGTTGAGGACGATCCCCGAGTACCACGGCCAGATCGCCATGTCGGCGATGGTGTAGTCGTCGCCGCAGATGAAGCGGCGCTCGGCGAGATTGCGGTCGAGCACGTCCATCTGGCGCTTCGCTTCCATGGCATAGCGATCGATGCAGTACTGAATCTTTTCCGGCGCATAGGCGTAGAAGTGGCCGAAGCCGCCGCCGAGATACGGGGCGCTACCCATCTGCCAGAACAGCCACGACAGACATTCAGCGCGCGCCGCCGGTTCCGTGGGCAGGAAGGCCCCGAACTTCTCCGCGAGATACATCAGGATCGCGCCCGATTCGAAAAGACGGATCGGCGCCGGACCGCTACGGTCCATCAGCGCCGGAATCTTGGAGTTCGGATTCACGGCGACAAAGCCGCTGCCGAACTGATCGCCGTCACGGATGTTGATCACCCAGGCGTCGTATTCCGCCCCCGCATGCCCAAGGGCCAGCAACTCCTCGAGCATGATCGTGACCTTGACGCCGTTCGGCGTCGCGAGTGAGTAGAGCTGGAGCGGATGCTTGCCGACCGGCAGATCCTTGTCGTGGGTCGCGCCCGAGACCGGGCGGTTGATGTGGGCGAACTGGCCCCCGTTTTCGCGCTCCCATTCCCAGATCTTGGGCGGGACATAGTCCACTGGCACGTTCATGCGACGCTCATTCCTGTTGCAGGGGTGATTGGCGGCGATGTTACAGGGTTGCCGCCGTGCTGTCGCGGCAGCGGCCAGTCGTATCCGAAACGCGGACTAGGGCCGCAGCCTGAACTCCCGCTTGTGGCCGAACCCCCGGGTATTGTCGACGAGGCGAATGGTTAGCGGGCGCAGGCAGAAGAAGTCGCTGGCGGCGAAGCCTTTGGCGATCTTCCCTTCCGATTCGCTTTGCGGCGCGCCGAGGATCCGGGCCACTGCAGGGAACCTCTCCAGATACAGCGCCGTTGCCGCAGGCCTTTCTTCTGCGGTGACGGGCTCGGCCCGTGCGGCGATCTGCAAGCCGCGGATATTCTCCCAGTCGTCGAGATCGTCATTGACCGTGGCCGCCACCGCCGGATTGGCCAGCAAGTCACGGACATGCCGCGTGGTGCGGCTGGAAATGAAATAGAGGTTGAGCGCGGCATCGCGGGCGAAGAACACCGTCGCCGCCCAAGGGCCGTCCGGCCCGTGCGTCGCCAGGGTGAGGGTCGAATAGGAATCGAGAAATGCGCCGACCGTTGCGGTTTCTTCCGGGCTCATGCCTCGCCGGGATCGCCGTCGTTGGTCTTGGCGCCCTTCCACCGCTTCAGCATGCCGGTATCGATATCGAAAAGGTCCAGCACCCGGCCCACCGAGTGATTGATGACGTCGTCCAGAGACTTGGGCCGGTTGTAGAGCGCCGGTACCGGCGGCGCGATGATGGCACCGAGCATGGCCGCCTCGTAGAGCAGCTTGCAGTGCCCGGCATGGAGCGGCGTTTCGCGCGGCATCAGGACGAGCCGGCGCCGTTCCTTCAGCACCACGTCGGCGGCCCGCGTCAGCAGGGTGTCGGAATAGGAATGGACGATCGCCGACAGCGTTTTCATCGAGCACGGCGCCACGATCATGCCGGCCGTCTTGAACGACCCGCTGGAGATCGTCGCGGCGACGTTGCGGACGTTGTGCACTTCGTCCGCCAGGGCCTCGATGCCCGACACCGTCCAGTCGGTCTCGATGGCGACGTTCATCTTGGCCGCCGCGCTCATGACGAGATGGGTCTCGACCTCCGGAATCTCTCGGAGGACTTCAAGCAAACGTATGCCGTAGATCAGGCCGCTGGCGCCCGAGAGGCCGATGATGAGTCGCATGGCGCCTATTGTCCGCGACCGGTCCGGAACTTGTCCAGACTGTCTATTTTCTGGACCCCTTCCCGACCAGGTTTTCGTAGTACTTGCGCGCCTCCTCCTGGCCCATGGCGTCGGGCAACTCGGAGCCGCGGTAGCGCTTGCCGCCGTACTTCTTGGACTCTTCCGCCGCCGCCGCCTTGTCGGCCTCGGTCACGTCGGACCGCGCGGCTTCAGCGTCATCCTCGTCCAGCTCTTCCAGCACCTTGATCGACCAGGGCTGCTCCATGCGGGCCTCCACCCAGTCGAGGACCCAGAGTTCGTCGCCGCCCTCGACGGGGCTGCCGGGCTCGCCGACGAGCGCCCTGACCACGAGGCGCTCGTCGGTCTGCCATCCCTTGGCCATCGGCGAGGCGAGAATCGACGAGCCGTTGCTGATGCCGCGGATGTTCGTCATGTGCGCCATCGGCGCGCCGATTTCGCAGATGCGGCGGCTGATCGCGCCGACCTCCAGGTTCCAATCGAGCTCCTTGTCGATCGTCACCATCTCGCCTGCCTTGTCGCAGGCCTCCATGAATTCTCTCAGATCGTAATAGGCCATTCGCCTGTCCTTACATGTGTATCCGCTGCACTAGACGCTGCCCGTCGTCAGGTCGGGCGGTCCGTTTCCTTGGGGAAGCCCAGCTCGGCGCTCCACTCCTTCAGGACTTTTTCCTGCAGCAGCTTCGGATAGCATTGGTCGAACGACACTTTCGGGGGTACGGCGATGCTGCGATCCCAGTCCAGCGGCCAGGTGCAGTCGAAGATCGCCCGGGCGCTGCGCCCGTTCCTGCGTTCGTCGGCACTGAGGTACGGCGCATCGGTTGCGGCCGCCGATTCCTTGATGATCCAGGTGTCGCGTTCCGGGTGACACTTGGTTACCAGAGCGTGGAACAGCGATACCGGGTTGGTGATGTCGATGTCGTCGTCGCAGACCAGGACGTAGGGCGCGTTCTTCGACCCCTCGGTCGTGCGCACCACGCCGGCCACCGCCTGGGCGTAGGC
>JAYQVF010000072.1:0-14156 GCA_038148335.1 Alphaproteobacteria bacterium
CGTCACGCCATTCAAGAACGGTGCCGTCGACGAAAAAGCCTTTCAGGACATCGTGGAATGGCACATTGCCGAGGGTACGCACGGTCTGGTCCCCGTTGGAACGACCGGGGAGTCGCCGACCCTTAACCATGATGAACACAAGCGTGTGACCGAGCTCTGCGTCGAGGTCGCGGGCGGCCGCGTGCCTGTGATCGCCGGCACCGGCTCGAACTCGACCGCCGAGGCGATCGAATTCACCCGGCATGCCAAAGAGGCGGGCGCGGATGCCGCGCTCGTGGTCACGCCCTATTACAACAAGCCGACCCAGGAAGGGCTCTATGCCCACTACAAGGCGATTCACGATTCGGCCGATATTCCGATCGTGATCTACAACATCCCGGGGCGCAGCGTGATCGACATGTCGCAGGACACGCTCGCGCGTCTGGCCGAGTTGCCCAACATTGTTGGTATCAAGGATGCGACCGCGAACCTCGCGCGCGTTTCCTCGACGCGCCTCCTGCTCGGACCGCAGTTTTGCCAGCTGTCGGGCGAGGACGCGACCGTGCTCGGCTTCATGGCGCATGGCGGCCACGGATGCATCTCGGTGACGGCGAACGTGGCGCCGCGCCTGTTGTCCGACTTCCACAATGCCTGGGCCGAAGGCCGGACGCTCGATGCGCTCGCCATACACGACCAGCTGATGCCGCTGCACATTGCGCTGTTCCTCGAATCGAGTCCCGGCCCGGTGAAGTACGCGATGAGCCTGCTTGGCAAGAGCACCGACGAATTGCGTCTGCCGCTCGTGCCGCCGACCGACCAGACGAAGGATCGCGTCCGGACCGCAATGAAGGCGGCCGGCTTGATCGCGTGACGTCATGGCTGAAAAGACGCCGCGGGTCGACCGCACCGTTGCGGTCAACCGCAAGGCGCGGCGCGACTACCACATCGAGGATTCGCTCGAAGTCGGCATCGTCCTGACCGGCAGCGAGGTCAAGAGCCTGCGCGCCGGCGCCGGCAGCATCGCCGAATCCTATGCCGCCGAACGCGACGGCGAACTGTGGCTGCTCAACGCGCATATTCCGGAATACAAGGCGGCAAACCGCTACAACCACGAACCGACCCGGCCGCGCAAACTGCTTATGCACCGCAAGCAGCTGGAGAAATTCCTGGGCGAGGTCCGCCGCGGCGGCATGACGATCATTCCGCTCAAGATCTATTTCAACGCGCGCGGCATCGCGAAACTCGAACTTGCGCTCGGCCGCGGCAAAAAGCTCTACGACAAGCGCGCCGACGTGAAGGAACGCGACTGGAAGCGTAGCCAGGCGCGTCTCCTGCGCGACCGAGGGTGAGCGACACGACCGGCGCGGGCGAGGAGGGGCGTCGCTCGGCCCCGGTTTCCGTTGTCTACCTGATGATCGTCACCTCGGTCGCGGTGGCCGCCTCCACGATCTACACGCCCTCGCTGCCCTACATCGCGATCGACCTGGCAACATCCCAGACGTTGGCCCAGGCATCGCTCACGGCCTTCATCATGACGTTCGGCATCGTGCAGATATGGCACGGTCCGGCGTCGGATCGTCTCGGCCGCTGGCGCGTGCTGGCTGGCAGTCTGGCGGTGTTCGTCGTCGGCACAGGCGCCTGTGCGCTCGCCCCCAATATCTGGGTGCTGATCGCGGGGCGCGTGCTGCAGGGACTCGGTGCCGCCGGTGTCGCGGTGCTGCCGCGCGCGATCGCCCGCGATATCTTCGACCGCAAGGACACCGCGCGGGTCTTTACCTATCTTTCGATGGCGGCCTCGCTCACGGCCACCGCGTCGCCGCTCATCGGCGGCGCCCTCCAAAGCCTGACCGGCAACTGGCGCATCGGCTTCGTCATTCTTGGGTTGCTAGCCCTGTGGGTGCTCTTCTTATCGTTTTGCCGTGCGCCCTTTCTCGCTCGTGGCAGTGCGGAGCGTCCGCCGGGCCTCTCGGGCTATATGGCCGACTACCTGTCGCTGATGCGCCGCCCGTATTTCGCCTTCAATGTCATCGGCGGCGGCTTCATGCGCGCGAGCTACTTCGCGTTCATCGGTGCGGTACCGTTTGTGCTGTCCAACGCCTTCGGCACGCCGGCGGCCAGCGTCGGTCTCATCATGGTGTCCCTGACCGCGGCGTTCCTCTGCGCCAATCTCGTCGTGGTACGGATTGCCGATCGTTTTCGGCCCGAATCGATGGTCGTGTTCGGGACGACGATCTGCATCTTCGCGCCGATCGGCATGGCGCTGCTCGCGCTGGCCGGCGCCGGGCCGGTCCTTGGTATCGCTTTGCCGGTGGCCGTCTTCGGGTTCGGCAATGGCTTCGCCCTGCCGATGGTCAACGCGCTCGCGGTCAACGCCGACCCGAGAATGGCGGGAGCCGGTTCCTCGCTGCTCGGCTTCTGGGGCTATGCGATGGGGGCGGGCGGCACGCTGGTCGCCGGCTTCCTCGCGCACGACGACGCCCTGCCGCTGGCCATCCTGCTGTCGGTGACCACGATCCTGGGGCTCGTCTGTTTCGTAATCGCGCGGGCCTGTACCCCCGCCGAGACGGACGCCTAGAGCCGCCTAGCCGCGTCGCCGACCACCGCTTCGAACATCTCAGCCTTCAGACGCCCGGTGTTCGTGTTGTAGCGCGAGCAGTGATAGCTGTCGGCGAGCCACAGGCCGTTCGCAAGATCGTGCACCGAGCCGTGGCCGAACTTGTAGCCCGCCAGCTTTTCGCCCAGCGCCGCCAGCACCGCATCGTGTGCCACCTTGCCCAGTGCCAGCAGCCCCTTGAGATTCGCCATGCCCGCGATCTCGCTGACCAGGAAGGGTCGGCACGCCCGGGTCTCGGCGCCGGTCGGCTTGTTCTGCGGCGGCACGCAGCGCACGGCATTGGTGATCCGGCAATTGACCAGGCGCAGCCCGTCGTTTGGGTTCTCGCCATAGGGCCCGGCCGCGAGGCCGAACTTCAGCAGGGTCGGGTAGAGCAGCTGCCCGGCGAAGTCGCCGGTGAAGGGACGCCCGGTGCGGTTCGCGCCGCGCAAACCGGGCGCCAGCCCGACGATCAGAAGCGCCGCATCGGTGCTGCCGAACGATGGCACCGGCGCGTTGTGCCAGCCGGGAAAGGTCGTCCGGTTCTCGTCGCGAAACGCGACCAGGCGCGGGCACAGCGGGCAATCGGGGGCAGGGGCATCCATGACCCCGGGACTTTAGGGATCAGGCGCTTTCGCGCAACGGCGCCGGCACGTCCGGTTCGTTCGCTGCCGTTTCGCGCTGGCCGCGTGAGATCCGCGGCGCCAGGTCGGCCAGTTCGATGAACGCGTCGGCCTGGCGGCGCAATTCGTCGGCGATCATCGGCGGGCTGGTGACGATCGAACTGACCACCGTGCAGCGCACGCCCTTGCGCTGCACGGCCTCGACCAGGCGGCGGAAATCGCCGTCGCCCGAGAACAGGTAGACGTGGTCGACATACGGCGCCATTTCCATGAGGTCGACGGTGATCTCGACATCCATGTTGCCCTTGATCTTGCGCCGTCCCGCCGCGTCGACGAATTCCTTCGTCGGCTTGGTGACCAGCGTGTAGCCGTTGTAGTCGAGCCAGTCGACCAGCGGCCGGATCGGGGAATACTCCTGATCGTCGATCAGCGCCGTGTAATAGAAGGCGCGGATGATCCGGCCGCGCTCGCCGAAGACCTCGAGGACGTTCTTGTAGTCGACGTCGAATCCGAGCGCGCGCGGCGGCGTAGAGGTTGGAGCCGTCGATGAAGAGCGCAATTCGCTCCGGGGGCAACGCAGTCATGTTTTGTCCAAAAGCAGGCCGCCGTCTTGGGGCGGTTCTGGCGCCACGTAGGCGCCGCCATGATGTCCTGTTATGTAGAATGCCGGTTGGGCCTCGCAAGGCCCGCTCACGCCGCGTTGCCCTCGCGGGAGTTCAAAAGGACGCACGAGCCCGTGATTCTGGTCGCTCTCGGAGCCAACCTCACGCACCCCGTCTACGGGTCGCCCGCGGCCACCCTGGGCGCCGCCCTGGGCCGGTTTCCGGCGGTGGGCCTGCAGGTCGCGGCCTGTTCGCGCTTTTTCGAGACCGCGCCCGTCCCGGCCTCCGACCAGCCATGGTTCGTGAACGCCGTCGCCCAGGTCGAGACGACGCTCGATCCTGCCGCGGTGCTGGCGGTGCTCCATGGGATCGAGGCCGAATTCGGCCGGGTACGCCAGATCCGCTGGGAAGCCCGGGTGCTGGACCTCGACCTGATCGACTATGACGGGCGGATTGCCGGGCCGCCGGGGCCGGAACTGCCCCATCCGCGTATGGCCGACCGGGGATTCGTGCTGCTCCCGCTGGCCGACGTCGCGCCGGACTGGCGCCATCCGGCGACGGGCATCGCCGTGACCGACCTCATCGCCCGCCTCGACCCGGCGGAGATCGTGCGGCCGCTTGCGGAATCGCCGCCAATCCCTTGAAATCCCAGCGGAAGCCTTGCGTTGTGCGGCGCAACGTCATATCTAGAAGGCGCGTTCCCGGCCTCGGGCCGGGGGTTGCTCCCAATTCTGGATATCCGCACTGGAGAGCCGAATGGCCCGCGTCACCGTCGAGGACTGCGTCGAAATCGTTCCCAACCGCTTTGAACTGGTGGTCTTGGCCGCCCAGCGGTCGCGCGAGATTTCGGCCGGTTCCCAGCTCACCGTCGATCGCGACAACGACAAGAACCCCGTCGTCGCCTTGCGCGAGATCGCGGACAAGACCGTGGCCGCCGACGAACTCGACGAATCGTTGATCACCGGCCTGCAAAAACAGGTCGAAAGCGACGAGCCGGAAGAGGACGATATGGCGATGCTGATGTCGAGCGACTGGACGCCCGAGCCGCAGCCGCCCGCGAAGCCCGAGCCCGAATACCTCGACGACGATATCCCCGCCAGGTCGGAGAGCGCGTCCCATGACGCCGGGTCGGAGGACCTTTAGCGCCGCGCGGCGCCCGCCCCAACCAACGACCGTTCGCCGCGCCGGTCGACCCGGCGCGGTTGCATGAGCGCCGTCGCGGAATCCGCCCTGACGCCGGCCGACGATCTCGTCGCGCGGGTCCGGCGCTACGACCCCGACGCTGACGCCGACCTGCTCGCCCGCGCCTACGGCTTTTCGCTCCAAGCCCACGGTACCCAGAAGCGCGCCAGCGGCGCGCCGTATTTCTCCCATCCTCTTGAGGTCGCCGGCATTGTCACCGACATGCGGCTCGATGCCGCCACCGTCGCGACGGCCCTGCTGCACGACACCGTCGAGGACACCGTTGCCACTCTCGACCAGATCGACAGCGAGTTCGGTACCGAGATCGCCCAGCTCGTCGACGGCGTCACCAAGCTCACCATGCTCGAGCACGTGCGCCCGACGCAGCGGTCGCGCGAGGCGGAGAACTTCCGCAAGCTGCTGCTCGCGATGTCGAACGACCTGCGCGTTCTCATCGTCAAGCTGGCGGATCGCCTGCACAACATGCGGACCCTCAACTACATCGCCAAGCCGGAAAAGCGCCGGCGCATCGCGATGGAAACGATGGATATCTACGCGCCGCTCGCCGAACGCATCGGCATGCACGCGATCAAGGACGAACTCGAGGATCTCGCCTTCGCCGAACTCAACGCAGAGGCGCGCAAGTCGGTCGTCGGCCGCCTCGATTTCCTCCGCGCCGAGAGCGGCGACCTGATCGCCCGCATTACCAGGGAGCTGGAGCGCAATCTTGCCGAGGTAGGCCTTAGCGCAACGGTGTTCGGCCGCGAAAAACGCCCTTACTCGATCTGGCGCAAGATGGAGCGCAAGAACGTCTCGTTCGAGCAGCTCGCCGACGTCATGGCCTTTCGCATCCTCGTCGACGCCGATGAGGACTGCTACCGCGCGCTCGGCATCGTGCACCGCCGCTACCCGATGGTGCCGGAGCGCTTCAAGGACTACATCTCGACCCCCAAGCCCAACGGCTATCGCTCGGTCCACACGACGGTGATCGGACCCGAGAAGCGCCGCATCGAGATACAGATCCGCACCCGCGCGATGAACGAGGTCGCCGAGTACGGCGTTGCCGCGCACTGGCAATACAAGGCGGACGCGCCGCTCAAGGACGGAGTCCAGCAGTTCAGCTGGATCCGCCAGCTCCTCGAAATGCTCGAACACGGCGGCCACCCGGAGGAGTTCCTCGAGCACACCAAGCTCGAGATGTATCAGGACCAAGTTTTCTGCTTCTCGCCCAAGGGCGATCTCATCGCCCTGCCGCGCGGCGCGTCGGCGGTCGACTTCGCCTACGCGGTGCATACCGACGTCGGCGACACCTGCGTCGGCGCCAAGGTCAACGGCCGCATTGCGCCGCTGCGCACCGTCCTCGAGAACGGCGACCAGATCGAGATCATGCGCTCCTCGGCGCAGACGCCGTCGCCGACCTGGCTCAACTTCGTCGTCACCGGCAAGGCGCGTTCGGCGATCCGCCGCTTCGTCCGCGTCCAGCAGGACCAGCAATACGTCGACCTCGGCAAGGCCATCCTGCGCCGCGCCTTCGAGCAGGCCGGCCATGATCTCAACGACAAGGCGCTCGAACGCGCCCTGGCGGTCCTCAGCCTGCGCTCGCCGGAGGCGCTCTATGCCCACCTCGGCCAGGGCTTCGTCTCCGGCAAGGAAGTGCTCGACATCGTTTTTCCGGCCGAGAACGAACGCCGCATTCCCAGCTTCGTCCGTGCGGCGATTCGCCGCGTGCGTGCCGGCCGTGACGTCGAGCGCGCGATCCCGATCAAGGGCCTGATGCGCGGCGTCGCCGTCCATATGGCGGATTGCTGCCACCCGCTCCCGGGCGACCGCATTGTCGGCATCCTGACCGAGGGCAAGGGCGTTCACGTCCATACCATCGACTGCGAGACGCTGCGGAACTTTGCCAGTTCGCCGGAGCGCTGGCTCGACGTATCATGGGATGTCTCGCCGGATAGCGATGACGTTCACGTCGGCCGGGTCAAGGTCACGCTGACCAACGAGCCCGGCGCTCTCAACGCGCTGACCACCGTCATGGCCAAGAACAACGCGAACATCACCAATCTCAAGATCAGCAACCGCTCGGACGACTTCTTCGAGTTTCTCGTCGATGTCGAGGTGCGCGACGTCAAGCACCTGACCGGGATGATCGCGGCCCTGCGCGCGGAAGACCTGATCCACAAGGTCGAAAGGTTGCGCGCATGACCCGCGACGAAGTCCTCTCCGAGTTCCGCGCCGCCGGCGCCCTGCTCGAGGGTCATTTCCTGCTCAGTTCCGGCCTCCACAGCCCGTTCTATCTGCAATGCGCCCGGGTGATGATGGATCCCGCCCGCGGCGCCAGGTTGTGCCGCGCGCTGGCCGACCGGATCGAAGCCAAGCTCGGCAAGGGCGCGATCGACATGGTCGTGTCCCCGGCCATGGGCGGCGTCGTCGTCGGCTACGAGGTCGCGCGTCAGCTCGGCGTGCCGTCGATCTTTACCGAACGCGTCGATGGCGCCTTTACGCTGCGGCGCGGTTTCGACATCCCGAAGGGCGCCCGCGTGCTCATGGCCGAGGACATCGTGACCACGGGCAAAAGCTCGCTGGAATGCATCGACTGCATCCGCGCCTTCGGCGGCGACGTGGTCGCGGCCTCCTGCCTGATCGACCGCAGCGACGGCGCGGTCGATCTCGGCGTGCCGCTGGTGGCGCTTACGGGCTACAAGGTGCCGGCCTACGCCGAGGATGCGCTGCCGCCGGAACTCGCCGCCATTCCGGCGGTGAAACCGGGTAGCCGCGGACTTAAGTAAGAATCGTGCTGTTCAAACCGCGCAAGCCGAGAAGCCTTTTCTACAAGGCGCGCAATGTGATCTGGCCGCGCGCCGGCTGGGGGCGCTCGCTGTCGTACATGCGTCACCGCGTGGTCCGTCTGCCGGGTTCCCCCGAAAGCATCGCGATCGGCCTGGCCTGTGGCATCGCGGTATCGTTCACGCCCCTGATGGGGTTCCACTTTCTGGCAGCGGCCTTGCTGGCCTGGCTGCTGGGCGGCAACTTTCTCGCCTCGGCGCTTGGTACCGCGTTCGGCAACCCGTGGACCTTTCCGTTCATCTGGCTTTGGATCTACAAACTCGGCACCTGGATCATCGGCAATCCGCTCGACGTGCCCGACGAATTCACCATCGCCGCGATGCGCGAGAACATCCTCGGGCTGTTCGTACCGATGATGGTCGGCGGCCTCCCCACCGCCATCGCCGTGTGGTTTGCATCCTATTATCCGTTGAAGTACCTGATACGCTCTTACCGCGCGGCGCGGCGCCTGCAACTCGAGCACAAGGCCCGCCAGCGGCGCGAACGGATGTTGCATGCCGCGGCCCACAAGGCCGCGCGCAAGGAGACGGCCTGATGCAGCGCCTGCGTCTTGGAGTGAACATTGATCACGTGGCGACCATCCGCAACGCGCGGGGCGGGCCGCATCCCGATCCCGTGCGCGCCGCGCGGCTTGCCGCCGAGGCCGGCGCCGACGGGATCACGGCCCACCTGCGCGAGGACCGACGCCACATCTCCGACGACGACATCGAACGTCTCGGCCGGTTTACCGAGTTGCCGCTCAACCTCGAGATGGCGGCAACGCCGGAGATGCTGGAGATCGCCCTGCGCCATCGCCCGCATGCCGCCTGTCTCGTGCCGGAACGGCGCGAGGAGCGCACCACCGAAGGCGGGCTCGAAGTGCACAAGGCGCAGAACGAACTGCGTCCCTTCGTGTCGCGCCTGAGCGACGCGGGCATCCGCGTCTCGCTGTTCATTGCGCCCGATCCGCGCCAGCTCGAGGCCGCGGTGCGCGTTGGCGCGCCGGTTGTCGAACTGCATACCGGCGCCTATTGCCACGCCGAGGGCGCGGCGCGCGACGAGGAACTGGTCCGCATTCTCGAAGGGGCACGGGCCGCCGCCGCCCTCGGCCTCGAATGTCATGCCGGTCACGGCCTGTCCTTCGACACGGTGCCGCCGATTGCCCGCATTCCCAATGTGGTCGAACTCAACATCGGCCACTTCCTGATCGGCGAGGCGATCTTCAGCGGCCTCGATTCGGCGATCAAGCGCATGCGTGCGGTGATGGACACCGCGCGGGCCGATGCCCAGGGCGCGCGCAGCGCCTAGGCCCGCATGATCATCGGTTTGGGCAGCGATCTCATCGATATCCGCCGCGTCGAAAAGACGCTGGAGCGTTTCGGCGACCGTTTCGTCGCCCGCTGCTTCACCCCGGTCGAGCAGCGCAAGTCCGACCGCCGCGCCAACCGCGCCGCGTCCTACGCCAAACGCTTCGCCGCCAAGGAGGCCTGCTCCAAGGCGCTCGGTACCGGCTTTCGCCGCGGCGTCTTCTGGCGCGACCTCGGCGTGGTCAACCTGCCCTCGGGCAAGCCGACCATGGAACTGACCGGCGGCGCGCTCGTGCGCCTTCGCGAAATCACGCCGCCGGGCATGAGCGCCCAGATCGACCTCACCATCACCGACGACCATCCGCTGGCCCAGGCCATCGTGGTCATCACCGCCGTACCCTCTGCTGGTACTGCCTGACCGGCAAAGGAACATGTCAGTGTCAAACCCGCGCGCGGCCCGCAAGAGCAAGGGCGGAATCGGCGAAACCATCCGCACGCTGATCTACGCGGTGCTGATCGCCGTGGTCATCCGCACCGTCGCCTTCGAGCCTTTCAACATCCCCTCGGGTTCGATGATCCCGACGCTGCTGATCGGCGACTACCTGTTCGTCTCCAAGTACACCTACGGCTACAGCCGCTATTCGCTGCCCTTCGGCATCGACCTGTTTTCGGGCCGCATCATGGACAGCCCACCGGAACGCGGCGACGTCGCCGTGTTCAAGCTGCCGGCCGACCCTTCGGTCGCCTACATCAAGCGCGTGATCGGCCTGCCGGGCGACCGCATCCAGGTCCGCAACAGCATCCTCTACATCAACGACGAGCCGGTCCAGCGCGAGCGCATCGAGGATCTCGTCGCCAGGAATGCCCGCGGCGAGGATGTGCGCATCCCGCAATACATCGAGACCCTGCCCAACGGCCGCCGCTACCGCACCCTCGACCAGACGCCCAACGGCTCGCTCGACGACACGCGGGTTCATGTCGTGCAGGACGGCCACTATTTCATGATGGGCGACAACCGCGACGATTCGGCCGACAGCCGTGTTACCGGACAGGTCGGCCAGGTGCCGGCGCAGAACCTCGTCGGCCGCGCCGAGGTGCTGTTCTTCTCCTCCGACGGCAGCGCCCACATCTGGGAATTCTGGAAGTGGCCCACCGCCATTCGCTGGCAACGCCTGTTCAAGACGGTGCAGGAGTTCTAGGAGCCGCATGCAGCCGCGCGGCGAGGACGAGCTCGCAGACCGCCTCGGCCACCGGTTCGACGATCCGGCGCTTCTCGCCGAGGCGCTGACCCATTCCAGCCTCGATGGCGGCCGCAAGAAAAAGCGCAGCCCCGACAACGACCGCCTCGAATTCCTCGGCGACCGTGTGCTCGGCGTGGTCGTGGCCGATCACCTGCTGCGCACCTTTCCCGATGCCGACGCCGGCGCGCTGGCGCGGCGCTACAACAGCCTGGTGCGCCGCGAGACCCTGGCGCGCATCGCCCGTGGCCTCGATCTCGGCGCATTCTTGCGCATGTCGCGCTCGGAGGAGGACTCGGGGGGCCGCAACAAGACAGCGATCCTGGCCGACGCCTGCGAGGCCGTGATCGCCGCGATCTACCTCGACGGCGGCCTCGACGCCGCGTCGGCCTTCATCATGCGCCACTGGGAACCCCTGGTCGGCCGCGACGGCCAGGCGCGCAAGGATCCCAAGACCGCGCTGCAGGAATGGGCGCACGCGCGCGGTGCCCACCCGCCCATGTACGAGGAAGTCGAGCGCTCCGGCCCGGCCCACGATCCGCACTTCGTCATCCAGGCCAGTCTTGAAGGCTGGCCCCCCGCGAGGGGCGAAGGCTCCTCCAAACGCCGCGCCCAGCAGGCCGCCGCCGAAGCGCTGCTCGACGCCGTCACCAAGGAAGAACAAGAATGATTTCCGAACGCCGGCCATCGGAAACCGCCACCGCCGTCATCCTGAGTCGCGGCCCCGGGCCGAGAGTCGAAGGGCGTCCATGACCGACCAATCCCGCTGCGGCTTCTTCGCGATCATCGGCGCGCCCAACGCCGGCAAGTCGACGCTGCTCAACCGCGTCGTCGGTTCGAAGATCGCCATCGTGACGCCCAAGGTGCAGACCACGCGCAACCGCATCGTCGGCATCGCGCTGCACGGGCCGGCGCAGCTCGTGTTCATCGACACGCCCGGCATCTTCACGCCAAAGCGCCGGCTGGAACGCGCCATGGTCGAGGCGGCTTGGACCGGGGCCGCCGACACCGACGGCATCGTGCTGCTGATCGACGCCGGCGCGGCGCGGCACGGCAAGCCCGACGCCGACGCCCAGGCGATCGTTGCCGCGCTCAAGGACCAGGGCCGCCGCGCCGTCGTCGCCCTCAACAAGGTCGATGCGGTGGAGCGCGTGAAGCTCCTCGATCTCGCCGCCTGGGTCGACGCCCAGGGCATCGCCGACCGGATCTTCATGATTTCAGGCATGACGGGCGACGGCGTCCCCGACCTGCTCGACGATCTCGCCGCGCGCGCGCCCGAAGGCCCGTGGCACTATCCGGAAGACCAGATCTCCGAAATCCCCCTGCGCGACCTCGCGGCCGAGGTCACCCGCGAAAAGCTGTTCCTCGCCCTGCGCCAGGAACTGCCCTACGCGCTCACCGTCGAGACCGAGAAGTGGGAGGAACGCAAGGACGGCTCCGCCCGCATCGAGCAGGTCATCTACGTCCGCCGCGATTCGCAGAAGTCCATCGTGCTCGGCAAGGGCGGCCAGCAGATCAAGAAGATCGGCGAAGACTCCCGCCGCGACCTCGAAGCCATCCTCGAACGCCGCATCCACCTCTTCCTTTTCGTCAAGGTCCGCGACAACTGGGTCGACGACCCCGAACGCTACCGCGCCATGGGCCTGGACTTTCCCAAGGGGTAGGGGACGCCCACCCGGCTTTCGCGAGAACAGCTTGCTCATCCTGAGGAGCGCCCGCCAGGGCGCGTCCCGAAGGACGGGGACACGGAAGTTGATTCGTCGCGCGATCCGCGCACGGGTAGAATCGGCGCTTCGTTGATCGTTGCCCGTGACCGGTTCGACGGGGCGAGCATCGCATCGTTCGGGCGGCGCGCACCGCGTGCTGCGAATGAAAATGTGGGGCACTACCACGCTTTATCGGCAACGCATTGAGCGCAAAGCGGAGTTTGGCTTCGTTCGGCGTGCGGGACAGGGGGACCATTGATTCGAAAGGCTTCTTTGGCTTCGTTTGGCACAAAAAAAGATCGTTGCGGCCGGCCGACGGCAAGTATGCGGCTCGTCACCGCACGCGGCGTTCTGGGCACTCCGCTGCGATGGCCGAATGCCAGGAAATCTGCGGGCGTTGGCTTTGTTTCGGCGGAAAGGCATGTCGTGGCCGGCACCGCGACGGCCAAGGTTGTATCGACGCGGGAAATTGGCTTCGTTTCGTAGAATGTTGCACATCGGAACACGCCCCGATCCCGGCCCCGTCCTGAGGAGCGGCGCCTAGCGCCGCGTCGCGAAGGGATGGAATGGACCGACGACGCCATCGTCCTGTCGGCGCGCAAGCATGGTGAAAGCGCGGCGATCGTCCATGCCCTGACGGCCGGCCATGGCCGTCACGCGGGGCTGGTGCGCGGCGGCGCCGGGCGGCGCCAGCGCGGCACCCTGCAGGCCGGCAACGAGGTGCGGCTGGTGTGGCGCGGCCGGCTCGAGGAACACCTCGGCCACTTCACGGTCGAACTCGTCGCGCCGCGTGCCGCGCGCTGGCTCGACGACGCCGGACGGCTGGGGGCGCTGACGGCCGCCGCCGCGGTGGTCGAGGCGGCGCTGCCCGAGCGCGAGAACCACCCCGAGATCTACGCCGATTTCCGGGCGCTGCTCGACGCCCTCCACGGCGACCCGGCGTGGATCGAAGCCTACGTGCGCTGGGAGCTGGCGCTGCTCGCCGACCTCGGCTTCGGCCTCGATCTCGGCCACTGCGCCGCCACCGGCGTCACCGACGACCTGGTCTACGTCTCGCCGCGCTCGGGCCGCGCGGTCTCCGCCGCCGCCGGCGCGCCCTACAAGGACAAGCTGCTGGCGCTGCCGGCGTTCCTCGCGGCGGGGGCGGCGGCGCCGGACCCGCGCGATCTCGCGGCCGGGTTGTCCCTCACCGGGTACTTTCTCGAACACCACGTGCTGGAGCCCCACGGCGGCCACCTGCCGCCGGCGCGGCTACGACTTGTAGATCGGCTTTCGCTTTCTGCCACAACATCTGGTATATAAGGCCCTGTTGCAAAGGTACTTCTCAGAGACGTCGTCTCTCCCTCCCCCGGTTCGCCGGGGGAGGGGCCTTCTGCCACCCATGATCAGGACGTAAGGCATGGCCCGCGCTGCGCGTAAATCCGCTCGCCGCAAGACGGCATCGCCACCCCCGCCGACCGGCGGCGCGGTGCGCGACACCGTGCTCACCGAAGCGCTGGGCGAGCGCTATCTCGCCTATGCCCTGTCGACCATCACCTCGCGCTCGCTGCCCGACGTGCGCGACGGCCTCAAGCCGGTGCATCGCCGCCTGCTCTACGCGATGCGCCAGCTCAAGCTCGACCCCAAGTCGGGCTTCAAGAAATGCGCCCGCGTCGTCGGCGACGTCATCGGCAAATACCACCCGCACGGCGACCAGTCGGTCTACGACGCGCTGGTCCGCCTCGCCCAGGAGTTCGCCGCGCGCTATCCGCTGGTCGACGGCCAGGGCAACTTCGGCAACATCGACGGCGATAACGCGGCTGCCATGCGTTACACCGAGGCGCGGCTCACCGCCGTCGCCGAGGCGCTGCTCGAAGGCATCGAGGAAGACGCCGTCGACTTCCGCGAAACCTACGACGGCAGCGAAGAGGAACCCATCGTCCTGCCGGCCGGGTTTCCCAACCTGCTGGCCAACGGTTCGTCCGGCATCGCCGTCGGCATGGCGACCAACATCCCGCCGCACAACGCGGGCGAGATCTGCGATGCGCTGCTGCACCTGATCAAGTTTCCCAAGGCGACGGTCGCCAAGCTGCTCGAGTACATGCCCGGGCCTGATTTCCCGAC
>JAYQVF010000073.1:0-13991 GCA_038148335.1 Alphaproteobacteria bacterium
CCTTGCGTTAGGCGGCGGTCTTCGTCCAGCGGTCTACGACAGCCGTGATTTGAGCGTTGATCGGCTCGAAGAAGCCATTCGCAGTCTGAACCGACAGCTCACCGATCTTCGTCGACTCGTCGAGCAGTCGCGACCAACCCTTTTGGAAGTACTCAGCTTGCAGCTGGGCTGCTTCCTGCGGGTTCTTGGCGCCCATGATGGCCTGGGACGCATGAACGCCTTCGTTCAGCAGTTCCTGGGTCGCTTTGGCCGCATACCCGCTGAGTTTCTCAAAACCCTTCAACCAGGCATCACTGGCCGCAATCCCGGCCTCAATGTTGGCCTTACCAACCGCCGAGATGTCGTCGTACTGGCGCGCTGCGTTGTCAGCGGCCTCGCGCGACATTGAAACGGCCTTCTCGAAGCTCTTCGCTGCGGCCTCGGTGCCTTCCTTGAGAAAAACGTCAACGCTGTCCTTGCTGGCTTTCATGGCGGCGTCGATCGTCTGTGCAGCAGCTTCCTGGGCCTTGAAGCCCTCGGGCTTTGCTTTCTTCGTCGTGGTGGTCATCGGTACCTCTCGGCAGAATTCTCTCGCAACCGCGATATTGCGTTGCAGCAAACCGAAGATAATGCCCCAGATTTCTAAGTCAAGGGATTTTGTGCAGCGCAAAAACGCTAGCCGCCGACCGCGCGAATTCGACCGTTTTCTACTAGAAACTGGAAAAGAGCAGAACCCGCCCCTTGAGCACGGTCGGTGCTTTCGCTCTCCATGGGACTATAGGCCGCACCGAAGTCCGTGGCGCGGTCCGCCGGGACGGTTCGTTGCACCCTGATCGGCACGCCCGTGGGATCGTTGGCCAGCAGGATCGGCCGAAACGGGAGCGCCTCGAGAGCCTCTTTCGGGCCCGTGAAGCCTTGCGCCCCGAGCTGCCCATCCACGCAGGACAGAACCGCCCAATAGAACGAATCGGAGCGCAGGTAGACCGGCGAATCCTCGTGATAGGGGCGGGAGTCGGCCAGCGCACGACGGAGGTCGGCGAACGCCCCAGCGCTAAGTTGAGCCTGCCGTACCTGCCCAATGAACCCCTCCAGGAGCGAGGGAAATGCTCGGTCGATCGAGAACCCACCTCGAAATACGCGTCCTGTGACCAAAGCGCCAGCGTCATCGGCCACCAAGTCGTAAGTGCGCACATGGACCATAAAGTCGGCGTTAAAGATCAGGCGGTAGCGTTCCCGGGCGGAAGCCGCACAGGCACGCCGAAAATCGACGCCGGTCACATAGTCGAACCAGCTAAGACGCCGCGCAATGGGATCGCCGACCGAAACAGCACCGCTGCACGCCCCTGCAAGCATGAGCAGCAAGACGGTTAGGCCACGCAGTTTCCTAGATTCTCTTTCAAGAACCCCTCTCAACTACTTGAAATATATCATAGACATGGGCGCGCAATCTCCTCTATCATTCATTGGGGCTGGCCATCGGGGCCGCGATCAGCAACGCCAGGCAAGGGTACCGTGCGGCTGCGGGGAACACTAATCCGACTGTTGGCAATTGTCGTCATCCCCGTCGTGGCGGCAAGCCTCACCCTAGTCGCTTCGCCCAAAACAGCCGAGGCACGCTACGCCGCGGTTGTCGTCGATGCTGAAACAGGCGAGGTCCTGTACTCGCGCAACGCAGCCGCAGCGCGGTATCCTGCCTCATTGACCAAGATGATGACGCTGTACATGGCCTTCGAGGCGCTTGACAGCGGCAAGCTGAAGCTGGGGCAGGAACTCAAAGTCTCGAAGCGAGCTGCGGGACAGACGCCCTCGAAGTTGGGGCTGTCTGCAGGTAGCACCATCAAGGTTCAGGATGCCATCCTTGCGATGGTCACCAAATCCGCCAACGACGCAGCGACCGTGGTCGCCGAGGCATTGGGTGGAACCGAAATCAAGTTTGCCGAGATGATGACAGACCGCGCCCGCGAGTTGGGTATGAGGCGCACGACGTTTCGCAACGCAACCGGCCTGCCAAACCGCAATCAGCGCTCGACCGCTGCGGACATGTCGCTGCTCGCAATCGCTCTGCTGCGCGATCATCCGGGCTACTACCACTACTTCTCGACGCAGCGTTTCGTTTACGGCGGTCGGACGTATACCAATCACAATCATCTTCTTGGCAAGTATGAAGGGACCGACGGCATCAAGACCGGATACATTCGCGCGTCGGGCTTTAACGTCGTGGCCTCGGTCAAGCGTGGGGACCGACGCCTGATCGGCGTCGTGTTCGGCGGCAAGACCGCCAATTCACGCGACAGCCATGCACGTTCATTGTTCGACCGGGCTTTCAGCGTCCTCGAAGCCCGCAACATTCCGACCCCCGCGCGGAAACCCGTACCGCCGGATGTTGACGAACCCCAGTTGGCGGCCGATGCGCCTGCAGAAGCCGGTGCCCCCGAACAAGGGTCTACGGACGGTGATCGCAACGATGCGGCTCTGCCGGAACGCAAGCCGCGCCCGGAGCGTCAAGTCGTTGCTCGGGCGCTGGACGCCGACGGTCGAAATTGGCTGATCCAGGTCGGCGCCTTCAGCGACCCCGAGTCGGCCTATCAAGAGATACGCCGCGCGGCCGCCGTGGTACCGCAGCAGATTGAGAACGCTCGTGCGTCGGTGAGCGAAACGGAGACACGTGACGGCCGCGCGCTGTACCGGGCTCGCATCGTGGGCATGACGCAGGCCGACGCGTATGCCGCCTGCGGAAAACTGCAGAAGAACCGGATAGGCTGCGTCCCGCTCAGTCAAACTGACGGCTAGCCGATAGCCGCTGCGCCGCGGCTTCCCTATAATCTCCATGAAGCGTTCCAAACGGGACGTGCCATGATTTCTGCGGGGAAGCCATGCCGGGACCGACACCTTTCGAACGAATGTACCAACACGGCGCTATCGTCAATTCGAGCCATGACGAATTGGCGATGGAGAACTTTGCACAGGCCATGCACCGCGAGGTGTTCGGCCACCTGATGCCCGGCAACAAAGACGTCTACAAAGCGCGCGTCCTGCCGTCGTTCAAAAAAAGCAAAGGGCGCACGCCCGAGTCCAGAAAAGAGGTTCGTGCCGCGATGCGGCAGGATCCATACCACCAGACATGGAGTGCGCTGCGCCGGACAACGCAGGAAATGATGTGGGTCGCGACCGACACCTGCCTGAACCGGACTTACGGCGAATTGCACGACAGGGCGCAACCGAGACGCAAGACAATGGGTTCGCTTGAGACCGATCCGTCTCTAGACCTGCCACGCTACATCACCGACGTTGACATTCACTGCATGCCCGGCGGGTATTGCAGCGAGGCAATCGCCGACGACGTCTATGCAGGCGCTCTCTATGATCGCGGCGTCTACTCGATCACCCAGGGATTTCTCGGGCCAAAGGTGGACGGCTTCGGGCGACTGGCCGCAAGCTACATCAAACGCCATTATCCTTCATTTCGCACAGGCAAGATTCTCGACGTCGGCTGCGCAGTAGGACATGGATCGGTCGCCATCGCCGAGGCGTTTCCGCGGGCCGACATCTATGCGATCGACGTGGGTGCGCCGATGGTACGCTATGCGCATGCGCGCGCCGAGAGCATGGGCGTACCTGTTCACTTCTCCCAGCAGAGCGCCGAACGCATGCGCTTCGAGGACAACACATTCGATTTCGTGGTGTCCGGTGCGACGCTACATGAACTGTCAACCGCGGGCATCAAGAACATCATCCGCGAATGCCATCGCGTCCTCAAACCAGGCGGCGTGATGCTCCATATCGAGCAACCCCAATATCAAGGCATGGATCCGTACGATCAGTTCATGCGCGACTGGGATACCTTCGGCAACAACGAGCCGTTCTGGGGCACGCTGCACGACCTCGACCTTGAGGAGTTGGCCGTAAAGTCGGGCTTTGCCCGCAGCAAGGTCCGGCAAAGCCGGGAGTGGGACGACGAGGATCGTGGACAGGTCTACAACGTCGACAAACCGGGCGAGAAACCCGAGGCGCCCTGGCTGTTCTACGCCGCGGTGAAATAGGTCCCGAATGAAACCAGTCGGTTTCCGCCATGTCGGGCGCCACGGCGCCCTGGCCGACGTGAATCACGACGAGGCGTCCCGCGAAGACTTCATAGCATCTATGTATTTCGCGGTGCAGTCGGACGTCTTTCCAGGCAACAGACTGGCCTGGGACCACCGTGTGGGACCGGCATTCCAGAGGGCCAACGGGCGTGCCCCACGAGACAGGCATGAGATTCGCCGCGCCATGGAATCCGCGCCACAGTTTCAGTGGTGGAGCAGCCTCAGAAGAACCACGCAGGAAATGAAGCAAGCGGCCGGCGAGGAGTTCGTCCACCGTCAGGTCGACGACCTCAATGCCCGGGTGAGAAAACTCAACCTGAGCGGCAAAAGCTCACTTCGTCTTGACCCGAATATCCGGGTGCCGCGATACGCCGGTAAGGTCGACTTCCATGGTCAACCGGGCGGTTACTTCGACGAGCGTTGCGCCGAGGATTCCAGCCCCGCGGCAATCTATGATCCGGGCGTCTTTGTCCTGACCAAGGGCTTCATGGGCGCCCATTGCGAAGCCGCCGGCGCTTCGGCGATCAACTTCCTCAAGAGGCGGTTCCCGGAGTTCTCACCCGGGCGAGTCCTCGACATGGGATGCTCTGTTGGCCACAGCACGCTTCCCTACGCTGACGCCTACCCGGCCGCACGCATCGACGCCATCGACCTATCGGCACCAATGCTGAGGTATGCCCACGCGCGCGCTAGCTCGATGGACTACTCCTTGCACTTCTCGCAGCAAAACGCGGAACGAACCGACTTTCCAACCGAGAGCTTCGATCTGGTGGTGTCACACATCGTACTGCACGAGACGTCGAGATCGGCGCTACGCAATATCGTCGCAGAATGCTACCGGCTCCTGAAACCAGACGGCATCATGCTCCATATCGAACAGCGCCAGCACCAAGGCATGGGCCCCTTCGAACAGTTCTACTACGACTGGGACACCCTCAATAACAACGAGCCGTTTTGGGGGACACTGCACGACATGGACCTGGGGAAGGTGGCGGTCGAAGCGGGATTCTCGCGGCACGATGTGTTTCAGGAGATGGTGCCGAACCTGGTCGCCGCCGACATGTTGCGTGAGCAGATCGACCATGGCGGCGACTTCAAGCGGACGGCAGTCTGGTTCGCTTTTGGCGCCCGCAAGTAGCCATTAGAAGTCGGGCGGCTCGACCCCGCTTTTTTCCAGTTGAGCGAACAGCTGCGCCTTCAGACGCTCCATCCCTGCCTGATCGCGCGCCTCGATCCGGGCCACGAGAACCGCCTGAGTGTTGGACGCGCGCAACAACCACCAGCCATCGTCATTCGTCACGCGGACACCATCGATATCGACAACGTTTGCGCCGGCAACCTTCATCCGCGTCGCAACCTCATCAGCGATGGCGAATTTTCTTTCTTCGGCGCATTCGAAGCGAAGCTCCGGCGTATTCAGAAATACAGGTAACTCGTCCAGCAACGCCCCCAACGACCGGCCGGTTCGCTTGAGAAGCTGCAGCGTGCGCACGGCTGCGTAGGGACCGTCGTCGAAACCGTAGTATCCGTCAGCGAAGAAAATATGGGCGCTCATCTCGCCGGCGAGGAGCGCACCCGTCTCGGCCATCTTGGACTTGACGAGAGAATGCCCGGCAGCCCACATGACAGGCTTACCCCCCAACCGCGCGATCTCGTCGAAAAGAGCGATACTGCATTTGACGTCTCCAATGACCGTCGCGCCGGGATTCCGGTCTAGCACGTCGCGCGCGAGCAGCGCGAGCAACTGGTCACCCCACAGTATGCGTCCCGCACTGTCGATCACGCCGATACGATCACCGTCGCCATCGAAGCCAATTCCCAAGTCGGCGTTGTTTTCCTTTACCGCGGCCTGCAACTGAACCAAGTTTTCCGGCACGGTCGGATCAGGATGATGATTCGGAAAGTCGCCATCGACCGTATCGTTGATGCATACGTGCTTGCCAGGGAGGCGCGCCGTCAAGGCGCCAAGAATAGCCGCGACGGCACCGTTGCCCGGATCCCACGCCACGACGATTTGGTCGGGGAGATCAGCACCTGCTACCAACCGGTCGACATAGTCGTGCGCGACATCAACCGCGACCTCGCGCCCGGTGCCGGATTCGAAGTCGCCAGCAGCCGCCAAGGCGCCAAGTTTCTGGATATCTTCACCGAAGAATCCCTTGCGACCCAGCATGAACTTGAAACCGTTATAGTCCGGCGGATTGTGCGATCCAGTGATCATGATGCCGCCATCTGCCTGTTGCGCATGGACGCTGAAGTACAGCATCGGCGTAGGACCGAGACCCACGACAACGGCGTCGACGCCGGCATCTCTCAGGCCCTGGATCAGATGAAGCGCAAGCTCGGGGGAACTGTGGCGACCATCCCAGCCAACGTTGACCGCTCGCCCCCCAGCACGCCGTACGACGGAGCCAAACGCACGGCCTACCGCCGCGGCATCCGCATTGCCCAGGGTTTCGCCAAGCGTACCCCGGATATCGTAGGCTCGCAGAATAGACGGGTCGAAGCGGTGCCCGGTCATGCGTTCTCAGGATATGCCGTCTTGCGCCCAACGCTGACGTAGGTGAAGCCCTGCTTCGCAACCTCGGCGGGCTCATGAAGATTGCGAAAATCAACAAGCAGAGGACGCGCCATTACGGACTTAAGCCGTTCCAGGTTCAGCGAACCCGGTTTGAATTCGTCCCACTCCGTTGCGATAACCGCAGCATCCGCTCCCTTAGCAGCACCAACAGAATCGACGCACCACTCGACCCCTTGGAGCAGGGTCTTTGCGTGGCTCATGCCTTTTGGATCGAATGCCCGAATATTGGCCCCTTGCTCCCTCATGGCTTCCGCGAGATCAACCGCCGGGCTATCGCGCACGTCATCGGTATTGGCCTTAAATGTAATCCCAAGCAAGGCGACGGTCTTGCCAGCAAGAGAACCGCCGACCGCATCTGCAACGCGTCGTGCCAGCGAAGCCTTGCGCTTGTCGTTGACCTCGATGGCCATCTCGACGAGGCGCGCCGGGCTATGCGCCTTCGACGCGGTACGGGCAAGAGCCAGTGTGTCTTTGGGAAAACACGAGCCACCGTACCCAGGACCGGCGCTCAGCCCCCAACGACCGATCCGGGTATCCAAGCCCATGCCGCGGGCAACCTCTTCTATGTCCGCCCCAACGGATTCGCAGAGGTCCGCAATTTCGTTGATGAAGGTGATCTTGACGGCGAGAAACGCGTTCGCCCCGTATTTGACCAACTCTGCGGTCTCGACGCCTGTGGCAACAAAACGATCTGGTCGACCAGCAATCAGCGGAGCGTGAAGCTCGCGTAGGAGATTCGCCGCTCGCTCGCTCTCCGTACCCGCCACAATTCGATCAGGATTCATGAAATCAGCGACCGCGCTCCCTTCCCTAAGAAACTCCGGGACCGATGCGATATCGAAATCCGCCTTGGGCGCCGTCTCGCGAATGATCTTATAGACCTGTCTTCCCGTACCGCCCGGGACGGTCGACTTGGTTACAACAACTGTATAACCGGATAGGGCTGGTGCAATTTGGAGGGCTGCAGCTCGAACGAAAGACAGGTCGGCTTCGCCTCCTTCACCTGGAGGCGTTCCTACAGCAAAGAAGACGACATCGGCATCCGGTATCGACTCGGTTGGCCTACCCGAAAAAGACAACCTTCCTGCGGCGAAATTCCGCGCCACCACCTCCTCGAGTCCGGGTTCGTAGATCGGGACCTCGCCCTTCTCCAAGCGAAGCACTATCTCCGGATTCTTGTCGATACAGGTAACGACATGACCTACATCGGCGAAGCAGGCGCCCGAAACCAGCCCGACGTAGCCAGTGCCTATTATCGCAATCTTCATGACGAACCACCCAGGCCAAGCGTACGAATGTAGTCCTGCAGATCATCCCGCAGATCGTCTCGCTGCAGACCAAATGCGATATTGGCGCGCAGATAGCCCGACCGACTCCCACAATCGAAACGCTCGCCGTCGATTCGGATACCCGCAAACGGCTCGATCGTTGCCAGCCAGGACAACGCATCTGTCAATTGGATCTCTCCACCGGCGCCCTTTTCTTGTCGATCGAGATAGTCGAACACCTTCGGCGTCATGATGTACCGGCCGACAACCGCGAGTCGTGACGGCGCCTCTTCCGGCTTAGGCTTTTCCACAAGGCCACGCACCTTGACAACCTGGCCGCCATCTTCGGAGACATCCAGCACGCCATAGTTGGAGATGTCCGGGCCGCTGATCGTTTCTGCGGCGACCATCCCGCCTTGGCCGGAATACGCTTCGACCATTTGTTTGAGGCACGGGACCTGTGCGAGGAATATGTCGTCCGGGAGGAGAACGGCGAAGGGCTCGTCGCCGATGAAATTGCGCGCACACCACACCGCGTGCCCCAACCCGAGCGGCTCCATCTGACGTGTGTAGGCAACGCGCCCTGGCGCCGGCAGCCATTCACGCAAGCTGTCTGCCGCAGCCTTCTTGCCGCGAGACTCAAGGAGAGCCTCCAGTTCGCTCGAGTGATCGAAATGATCCTCAATGGCACTCTTGCCCTTACCGGTGACGAAGATGAACTCCTCGACACCCGCGGCACGCGCCTCTTCGACGGCATAATGGATCAGGGGCTTGTCCACGATCGGCAGCATTTCCTTGGGAAGCGCCTTGGTCGCCGGCAGGAACCGCGTACCGAGGCCACCCACAGGGAACACCGCCTTTCGGACAGGGGATTTCATAGGTGACCGGCTCCCTGGACGGTTATAAAGGTGCGGGGTTTGTGCCACGACACCGGGAGACAGGCAAGATCAGCGATGTCCCAGTAGGAAGTCTTTGGCCTGATTTATCTTGGAGGCAAGGAACGTGGAGCCGCCCTGATCCGGGTGGAGTCGCTTCATCAGCCTGTGGTGTGCCGCTCGGATTTCCTCCTCACTCGCACCGGGCTTCAACCCCAACACCGCAAATGCCTCCTCACGTGTCATTGCCCCCGCTGACGGCGTCTCCGGGGCTGGCCCGTGTTCCTCGTCGTGGCGCCAATCCGGCCCCAGACGGCGATCCAGATAGGCCTCGACGAGATGAAGCGACTCCGGATCGTTTTGACGGCAATAGCGGGCGAATTCATGCAATTCGGGCTCCGACAGATCCGCCAAGGACCTGCCGGAGAACGGTCCCTGGTGGATCTTCCCGTCAAGTTCGCCGGAGTCGTGGTCGAGAGACATCGTGAGTGTTGCGGTTGTCACTTCGGAGGTACGGCCAGCAGAGCCATGGTCCTCGAAGCCGCTCCCCCATGCCGCGCCGCGGCGTCTCGTGCGCCGAAGAAAATACACGGCGCCAAGGGTGAGCGGGGCCAGCAAAGCCCATAGACCACGCATTGCCAGGAACGCGCCTGCAAGGGCAACGACCGCGATGCCAAGCCAACGGAGAACCACAATGACTCGTTTGGGATCAGCGGCGACGAACCATCGCGCAAGAAGCAGGATGGCTCCAAGCGCCAAGAGACCGTAAAAAAGCCAGGTCATAAGCTATTTCAGTTGTCGTGCGAGCAACCCAACCGCGGCGCCGCCGCGGCGACCGTAGTTCGCCAAGGCCCTGGGCCCACCTGCCGCATAGACGGCGACGGCCTTCAACAAATTACGTAACTGGTCAGGGCTGGTGGCGTCGAAACGGCAGTACGCTCCTCTGGTCAATCTTGCAACCTGACGGAACGCCATCTCAGCCACCGGATCAGCGCCTTCTTGGAACATGAAGACCGGGACACCAAGCATGCCCAGCTTTCCCGCAGCGTCGCACAGATCGTCAACACTCTCTTCCATGCAATCCCCGACAAACACCAGAGCATTCACTCTTCTGCGCCGAGTTTCGAGAATCGCATGCTCCAAGACCTTACCGATTTGCGTATGGCCCCCAAGACAGGAAACGCCGGTCATTCGGCGGATTAGATCGGTTGAGCGGGAAATCCAGGGAGACGCCTCGAATTCTCCAAATCCGCGGTAGTAGGCCAACTGGATATCGAGCCCACCGACCGAATCGGCCTCGCGAAACATCTCGGCCTGAATGTGACACGCCCGGTCCCAGGTTGGTTCGCGACTTGCCGTCGCGTCGAGAGCAAAGATCAGGCGCCCGCGTCCATCAGCCGGACGCTGCGGCGTCAATGCGACCTGCCTCAGGAACGCCTGAACGCCGGAACCAGCGCTCTTCGCAGGTGTCTTTTTCGGCGCCTTTGACATTTCCGCAGTATATAGCGCACCGCTGGGCACGCCAGAGCAGCTCCGGCTCAGGGGTTGCGCGTGACGATAGTCGCGTCGGGAAAGAACGCCTTGTAGGCAAACGCAAAATCGACCCCGTATGGATGGTCCTCAAGCGCTCCGTCTGCCAGGCGCTTCTGCACGACCACATTTCCCACGTCGTGGCCCCGGGCGATCGCAGGGTCATCGAGCGCTGAGTTCTGGCCTTCCTCCCAAGTGATGACGAAGCCATCGGCCGTTTCAATGCGGCCGTGCTCACGGAGCAGATCGAGAGCCCATGCCTCTTTCATTCCGTTACCAAGCCGATCAATCGTGATGACCCGCGCGAGCGGTGCCACCTGATCGCTATCGCGGAGGGCATTCAGCGCCGCCCCCCTGTAGAGAAAAGGCCGAACGCTCGAATCATAGTCTTCGTACGGATTCATGCCGTAGCGCCGCGCCTGCGGATTCAGAGGCACCAGAACCGTCGCACCGTTGACAGCGCGCCGTTTGAAATGGGCCCAGGATTCCAGGCGAGCAGGCAGAACGTCGAGCCGTGCGCCCAGCATTTCACCGACGATCGCCTCGCCCATGAATTGCTGCCACCAACTCTCGGTTTGGCGGTCGTACATCACCAGGTCCGAGTTGCGCAGCTTTCCGGTTGTGCCGAAGTCAAGCTCCACCCCCTCGACCCGTCGGTCGAAGACGATCGCCGCGTTGCACAGGGGACAAAACGTGACGGCAATGGGAACACCACCAAGATTGTCGTTGACGATCTCGTGCCACATCAGGATCGACAGGGGATAGGCGCGCATTTTGCCGTTCAACGCTACGCCAACCACCGGTTCCGATTCAGCCAAGGCAAAAGGAAGGTCGCTGTCAGACGGCCGATACTCCGGGTCATCGATCGCGGGGATACCATCCTTGGGCGGACCACCGGAGAAAATCTCGTCCAGATCGACCGAACTGCGCGAAAAATCCGTGTTTGGCCACTCGTAGCGCCAAACCGTTGGGTCAGCATAGGACGTGGCTGAAAACGCGACGACCAGCACTGCCGGCCAAAACAGATAGCGCCTCAGGATATTTGGCATAGAGGACCCGGCTTTCGCTATTGGCTTCATTTCCTACATTGGACGGGGTCCGGTTGAGGTAATATTCAAAGACGCCCAATGATTCGTGACCTCGACGCGGAAGAGCCCCAGCCACCTGTTTCCTCCATCATGACGAATTCTATTGAGTGCCTCGTCATTGGGGCAGGTGTGGTCGGTCTGGCGATAGGGCGAGCCATAGCGCTCGCCGGCCATAACGTACTCGTTGTCGAGAGTGAAGGCCGGATCGGCAGCGGGACGAGCTCACGCAACAGCGAAGTCATCCACGCCGGCATTTATTATGCGCCAGGTTCATACAAGGCTGTGCTGTGTGTTCGCGGCAAGGAGATGCTCTACGACTACTGTGCGTCGCATGACATTCCGTACCTGAGATGCGGCAAGCTCATCGTTGCGGCATCGCCAGATGAGGTTCCGGGACTGAAGAAGATTAGCGCTAACGCGAAAGCGAGCGGCGTGCATGACATCGAAATGATCGACGGCCAGGCCGCTACATCGATGGAGCCCAATCTTCGCTGCCATGCCGCCTTGATATCGCCCTCGACAGGAATCATCGACAGCCATCGGTATATGGCGGCCCTGGACGCAGATATCGCCACGAATGGCGGCCTAGTTTCGCTGCACAGCAACCTGATCGGCGCGGCATCTACCCGGACCGGATTATTGGCCCGCATTCAGGACTTGGGGGGCGAGACCGTCGAGATCGCATGCCGCGTCCTTGTCAACGCGGCGGGCTTGGGGGCGCAAAGGGTGGCGCAGCGAATTGACGGGATGCCTAAATCACGGATCCCGAAGCAGTACCTTGCCAAGGGGAACTACTTCGTAATGAACGGCCAAGCGCCCTTCGCGCGTCTCATCTATCCGCTCCCAACGTCGGCGAGCCTGGGATTGCACTATTCCGTCGACCTGGGAGGCCAGGTGAGATTTGGTCCAGACGTCGAATGGGTGGAAGAAGTCGACTACGACGTCGACGGGACCCGCGCTGCGGCATTCGAGGACAGCATCCGGCGCTATTTTCCAGGCCTGACCAAGCACGCATTGTGGCCCGGCTATGCTGGCATCCGACCCAAGATTGCCGGACCGAAAGAGCCCGCCGCCGATTTCGTGATTCAGGCTCCAGGTGATCATGGGGTACCGGGACTGATCAATCTTTTCGGGATCGAATCTCCAGGGCTCACCTCTTCACTCGCCATTGCCGAGACGGTTCTCGGAAAACTCGACCTGTAGCCCTGCCCGCGCCGGCCCATTTGTTGCTAGTATCGACGAAACGAACAACCTCTCCGCCGAAGGACCGAACCATGAAGCGAACGTTTGCCGCCGCCCTCTTTCTCGCCGTGGCCAGCACGCCCGCTCTTGCCGCCAACGTTAGCAGCACCCGGAGCTACGAATCCCAGCTCGCGGGGGCGACCGATACCGCCATCGATTTCTTCAGCGACAGCGATTGGCGCGGCATCATCGGCGGCGGTGGCGGGATAGCGCCCGAATTTATCGGTTCGGACGACTATGAAATAAGCCCACTACCGCTCTTCGACGTGGAGTGGCGCGGCGCCTATTTTGCGAGCACTCAACGGGGCGTGGGTTTGAACTTCGTGCGCCGCCCCGAGCTCAAGTTCGGGCCACGCGTGACCTACGACCGGGGCCGCGACTCATCGGATAGCACATTCCTTACCGGCCTTTCCGATGTCGACCCTAGCCTCGAACTCGGTGTGTTCCTCGAAACTCTCAACGGCCCCTGGCGCTTCAAGGGAGACATGCGGCAAGGGATCACGGACGGGCATAAAGGGTTCATCCTGTCGCTTGACCTGGCGATTGGCGGCCAGATCAGCGAGCGCACCAACCTGATTATCGGCGGCGTCGCCCACTATGCCGGTGAAGACTACATGAAGGCCTATTTCAACGTCTCGGTCGCGGGCACCAGCCGGCCTGTTTATGCCGTCGACGGTGGTGGCTTCAGCGACATCGGCGCCTACGGGACGCTGGTTTACAATTTCAGCGACAGGGTCTTCCTGTCGACGATGCTCCGCGGCTCCCTGTTGATGGGCGACGCCGCAGACAGTCCGATCTCCCAGTCCGACGGGCAATACTATCTGGGCGCCATATTTGGCTACAGGTTCTAGCTACCAAGCGCCAATTTCCTTGAGCTTCTGCACCAGGGGCGCTGGAAGCGCATCGTCCGAGGTACCCCGCACCAGATCTGCAGGCGCATCCCGGCTCTCCAGATAGCGCCATCCCTGATGGGGCCGCCTCGGTTGCGGTTCTGTGGGAATGAGGCTGGATTCCAGGACCAAGGCGCACCGCTTTCCATCCGGGTTGGCAGCATCCTCGATGGCGAGAATGCGCTGGCGCACCTGGATATGGCCTCGAATGATCCAATAGATGGAGCCCCCAGCCGTGATCTCATCGGCCCGACGCGGACGATGGCGGGTGAAATGGCGCACCGCACCTTGCTCCTTCAGCCGCCGCCTCTGTAGAGAATGCAGTTGATCTATGTCGTCGACACCGACGCAGAGCTTGAGAATATGGAGCGCCATGGCGTGCAGAAGCTTAGCGATGAACGCGGAGTGAGCAAGACGGACCTCATTCTGGAGGCGCCGCACTACTATCCGTAGTCT